>NZ_NPDL01000005.1:52822-377594 GCF_002811475.1 Leptospira hartskeerlii | reverse complement strand
CCCAGTCCTTGCTTGCAAGGGCTGGGGGTGTAACAACTTCGGTTAAGTCACGCTACTCTATATGTTTTCGAAGAGACTTTCTCTTCTTTCTAATTCCAAATCATTCCAATCAAGTTTATGATCTGAAAGCAAGCTTTCGGTGCGGATAAACTATGTTTGTAGGAATTCCTACAGGGGATTGGAGATCGCCCCCACCCAAGTTCGGGTGGAGGAGGAGGGCCCGTGGGAGAAGCCTTTTCCCCTATACACTAAAATCTCTTAAATAGCAACTCCAATTTCCATATACAACTCTTGTTGGAATTCCAACAAAACAGTCAAAAGTCTAAATATTTTTTACTAAGAAATAACTTAAACTTAACATATTCATAAATAAATTTCCTTTAATTCTTAAGGCCTTTCTTTAGGAAATTTTTTGAATAAAAAGAAAGTTATTCGTCTTTGGTAATATTAGAGGGTTTTTAAATACCTCTTAGCAAAATGCAAACGGCTATTTGGAAATTTGCAATAGGTGGATTAACGGTAATTTTTCCGTTATTCTATTTTTTACCGAGCTCTTCTTCCGGAATGATGGAAGCAGATAGAAATCTTCCTAAATTTCAAATAAGTGAAGAAGACGGTAAAACTGTAGATATACGCAAAACTTTAATCGGAAAAGAGAATCTGGTCTATTTCGGATATCTAAACTGTAAAACCATTTGCCATGGTAGTTTGCAAAAATTGAAAAACCTAATTTCGAAACAAAAAAATCTTAGACTAGTATTTGTAAGCTTAGATCCCGAAAAAGACACTGAAGAACGTTTCGAGAAATATTTTTCCGATCTTAAATCTGAAACTAAATTTATCCGACTGGAATCGAGGGGTAGGGCTTTCGAACTTGCCAGGCTTTTTGGAATTATGGCATTTTCTTCCAATAAAAACGGAGATATAGATCATCCTGATTCTGTATTCTGGGTTAACTCTCAGGGAAAGATCAAAGGATTATTTTTCGAATTTGATAAACACTGGGATCAAAACCCAAAAGAACTTATAAAATTCATAAGCGACAAAAAACAACAATAGTCCCTTAACATTTAAGCGATTCATAATAAACGAAAATACAAACGGGAACTTTCGAAAGACCGAACCCAAAAGAAATAAAGTCCGAAATCGGGCCTAAAAATAAAAATCCTTCCCGGGAAATATATGAATCCGTCTCAGCATAAACATAGTATCCAAGATACTGCCAGACTAAAATTTAAGGAAGAGACTAAGAAAGTAGATCTTTTCTTTTACATTCTTCTTTTAGCTCATATTCCTTTTGCACTTTTATTATCATTAGAATATGGCACCTGGAAATTCGTCTTAAATTCTTCTATAATCATAGGAATACTTTCGAGCATTGGTTTTTTGTTCTTACGAGGCGAATATATTCTAAGAATTTTAAATGCAGTTCTTATCATGGCCTGGTCAGGAATACTGATCCAGTCTCAGTTCGGAAGAATAGAGATGCATTTTCATGTATTCGTTGCATTAGCATTTCTTCTTTATTATAGAGATTGGAAGACACTTCTTCCTGGCGCGTTATATATCGCAGTCCATCATGGATTATTATCCTTCTGCCAAAGTATCGGATACAAAATTTCAGAAACTCCTGTCATCATTTTCAACTACGGTAACGGATGGGATATCGTTCTGTTGCATGCAATTTTTGTAATTTTCGAGACCGGGACATTAATTTACTTCGCCATAACTTTCAAAAGAGAATTTTTGAACCAAGCGATCAATCTGGCAGAATTAGAAGATGTGCGAAAATACAATGTTTCTATCCAGGGAGAAGTTAGAGAGAAATCCGAATCCGTGAATGGGATTTTGGAAGGCCTGGTTCAAAGCTCGGCAACTGTAGCGGATAGAACTACCGATCAAGCAAATAGTTTAGAAGAAATCAATGTAAGCATGAACCAGATCGCCGATGCGATCTCGGACGTATCCGATTCTGCTAAAAAACAGTTAGAAGCAACCGGGACCTTAGAAAATTCTTTTCAAAACTTGGAGATCAGTTTTCAAGATATGGAAGCTGGGCTTGTTTCAACCAAAGCTTTATTCGAGACCGCGTGGAAACATGCTAGAGAATCGGAAGAAAGTCTAATGGCGATCGAAAAATCCATCAAAAGGATAGAATCTAGTTCTTCCGCGACAACCGCAAAATTGGGAACAATCACTGATATCGCAGATAAAGTAAACCTTCTCGCATTAAACGCATCCATAGAAGCAGCCAGAGCTGGTGAACACGGAAGAGGATTCGCTGTGGTCGCAGACGAGATCTCAAAATTAGCAGACCAAACCGCAAGCACCATCAAAGAAGTTTCCAGGCTGATTCGAGATGGCAAAGAGGAAATGACCAAGAATACTGACATCGTTCAGTCCGGTACAAAAACCATCTCATTGATCTTGGGTGATGTTGATTCCATAAAGGAAAGTCTGGATTCTTTCTTTTCTCTTTTAGGAAAACAAACGGAAATCCGGGTTACAGTAGCAGGCGCTTTGTTTAACGCAGGAGAAATTTCTCAAAATGTGCACCAGGCAACGGAAGCAGAAAAGAAAAGTTTGGAAGAGATCCGAAACTTTTTAGATCAAATCCAAAATTCAAATGCAATCATCGCAACCCAAGCAGTTGAGGCAGCAGACCAGGCCAGAAAATGTGAAGAATTAAGCGATTCTTTACAAAAACAGGTCCAAGAATTCAAAGCCTGAACTCTAAAACCAGACCAGGAAATTTCTTTCTCAACTTAGAGAGAATTTTCCATTCTGCACAATTTTTCGTTTGAAATATTTTCTTTCCAAAGGAAAAGTTCCTATTTGTTTCCGGACCCTTACTATGAAAAAGTTTCTGTTTATTTCCGCTTCCGTATTAGCCGTTGCGGTCTTTTTAGCAATTCCAGGCACAATCAGCTCTCAAAGCGGTGATATCGAGGCAGCTATCCAAGCCGCATGTAACCGTTTGGTAGATGGTGGACTATACAAAAGTTGTAAACCAGCCCCAGGATTCTCGCTCGGACAAGGTTATTACAGCCAATCCGCTCAAATTAAATGCCAATGTGAGAACAAATCCGATAACGGAAAAACGATCGTTACCATTTCTCTCTGGCAGGGATATTGATCCTTTCGTAAATCCCGGCTTTCCAAAGTTTGAAGTTTAGAAGATGGACAAGTCGGGATTATGTCGTTTTAGAATTTAAGAACAAGCAATCTATTTCGAACATTTCTTCAGCTCTTTTCGTTTTGCAATTACATTCGATATCACGTCTTTAATCACATCCTTATAATACAGTTGTCCTTCTTTTTGGTCTTCGCCAACCCAGAAAAAGAAAATCAAAGGTAGCCAAAGCCAAGACTTAACCTCATGCAGGTAGGTCTTCCTAAATAGAAATTTTTGATCTTCAAAAACGGAGACATCAAAACTTTCAAATGAAGTCAATCTACTAGGTAAAATACCTAAGCTCATAGTTGAGAGTAATCTTCCGGCATAGCCAAGGCTTGAGAAACTAATCTGATTATTGATCTGAATAAATATTCCTTTGGCAACTTCCGTTCCTTGTTTATCATTCGAGGAGAGAATTCCGGATTCGTTAAAAACCTCCTTTGCCATTACGTCTAGAATTGGATGCGATTGGCCATTGTATTTATCTTCAGTCACTTTTATATTTGTCCTTTTACCGTCTGAAGATTGTTCCGTGCTAATATCGGGAGGAAGCCCATTGATTAGAGTTTTAAAAGCTACAACGCTCAAACAAGAAGAAGGCTCTAAATGATTTCTGGAAAGAGCGGGATCCATTGAATGATAATATAAACAATTAAAACCTATACTCGTTAATATCCCGACGATCAAAATAGAAATAATAGGAGCTTTCATAATCAGCCATTATGGATAGGTGTAAATCGATCGAGTCAAGAACAGTAAATAAATTATTACTTGAATTCTTTTATAAAAAGGACAGGAATCCTATGCCTCCTTTTTTAAAGGCATTCCCGCCATTAGTAATGCGACATAATACCTATTATCGGAAGTTGGGAAATCCCTAGTAAAAGGCGATTCTGATTAAAAATAGCTAATTTGAGCTGCCTGAGAGTATCTTTTCCCAAACCTAAGCTTTCGGAAACTACACAAGCTCGCGGGGTCTCTTCCAAATTCGTCGAAGTGCCTACAAAATCCCGCTTCTCATTTTCCTTTATATGCAAGACCAATTAGAATGCCGCTAATACCAAATTGCAGAAAATGAAAGACTGCTTGTATAGCAAACCAAGAGATCGGATTTACTACTTCAATTTTAGCAGCATTCGCCATTGTAGATACGGAATACAAAAATGTTCCAAAAATAAGGCCAAATTTTAATCCCCCGATAATGGGACGAGCTTCCAAACTTTTGAAATAAGGATAAAGATACGCTAAGACTACTCCCTGTATCAACATTGTAGAAAAGCCCAAGGCAATGATCGGATCCTTCCTATTGTATATGCCGAAGGAATCGTAAAGTTCCTTAAAAAATACGAAATGCCATAATACCCCTAAAACAAAACTAGGAAGAAGATAGCCTAAAACAGCCATTATAAATTTTTTCATAATAATAAACCTCCAGCACATGACTTGCAAATAGCAAGTCATGAATAATAAGTTGCATTTTGCAAGTCATAAATCAAATTTTTAAATAAATGAATAAAAATAACCGTTCTCATTGCCCGATCGTTTTTGCACTCGATATTTTCGGAGACAAGTGGTCGCTTTTGGTCTTAAGGGATTTAATCTTTAAGGATAAAAGATTCTTTAAGGAATTTTTGGAATCTGAAGAAAGGATAGCGACAAATATCCTTTCGGATCGTTTGGAACAATTGGAATTCGCTGGATTAATTTCCAAAAGATCCGATGAAACGAATCGAAAGAGATATATTTATTCCCCCACCCGAAAATCTCTAGATCTAATCCCGGTGATCCTAGAAATTATCAAATGGAGTGCAAAGTATGATCCTAAAACTGAAACTCCTGCCGATTTCCTAGAGCAAGCAGCTCTTCCAGGAAAAAAATTTGAAAAACAAATTCGAAAAAAATTCCAACTCTAAGAGAATAAAATAGATCGCCCGGCTTTTTAAAAATCACTCAGGTCATCATATAAGATCAGATCGTCCAGATACACATTTGCGTAATCAGTTCTGATCCCGGAAGTTCCCCAACTAAAAGTTCCATCCGTTACAGACAATTGCAGAACATTATCTACGTAAAAATCGATATGGTTTCCAATCGAAACCAAAGTCAGCTTGTACCATTGTTTTGTTTGGAAAGACTTTGCATTTCCAGCCTGGTCCTCTAAAGTTCCGGTGGCCAAGGTCGTATAAAGCCCGCAAAGTTTCTTCTTAAAATAAACGGTTCCGTCACTTCGGAGAGATGCCACATATAGATCATTCTCAGTCCTATATCTTGTAAATAGATGGATTCCCTGCCAACTATCCGAGGAAGCCTGCCAAGAATCTATATAGAATCGAGCTTCTAATGCTTGGTCGGTCCACTTCACTCGAGAACCATCGTTCAGGCCTTGGATCAACATTCTGAAATTATAATCTTCCGTCTTGGCCCTTTTATAAACTCCGTTGGAAAGATGTTTAGAGCTCAAGCTGCCGGAAGTAACTTCAATATGAGATTGCATAGATTTATTAGAACTGGCTTCTATAAGACTCCCATCAGCATAGGTTTCAAAGCCCTCGAAAGAAACTCCTGTAGGAGTTTGCCAAGGATAGACTTCGCTGGATCCGCTGGGATAATAACCTGTTCCGGGAAAAAATTCATACGTTCCAGCAGGATTGCAGGAACTCGCCTCAAGTCGGTTTAAAGTTTGAGAAGAAGGACCTAAAACTCGTTCCAAAATGAAATTTGTTCCTAAATCAAAAACGCCTAAGTACAAAAAGCTAGCAAAGCCTAACATTCTAAAGGTGGAAGCCATCTTGTCACCCATCCAATTATTTTCGACCGCCGATCAGACCCCTTTGAGTTTGGAAAGTCAAGTCAGATCTTCACTTATTACTTCCAATGAATATTCTCCGCTTTAAAAAGGAATCCAGAGAAAAGCGACCTGGACCTGAGAAATATAGAAATAAGCATCCGAGTGCCTGCGAATACTCGGATCGAATCTCATGTAGTACTGCCCAAATTCCAAAAATCGGTGGAGCTTGAGGCGGTGCCAAGGGAGAATTTCCGAATAATAGAGGTAATTTTGTTAGATACATTGCAACGAGCATTTGTATAATAAATATGAAGCTTAATGGTTTTGTCAAAATTCCGAGCATCAACATCGTCCCTCCCAAAATTTCCAAACCTCCTATAAAAGATGCCGTCAGATCAGGATGCAAAAATCCTAACTTTGTAAACCTTCCGATTCCCTGATTTATATATAGGAATTTAATGATTCCTTCCCAGATAAAAACTCCTCCTACAAGGATCCGGATAATAATATTACTTCTATCACTCTCCTCAGTTCGAAATAGATGATGAGCTAAATTGCGCAAATACATAGTTTTTCCTTTGGTTTTTGCAACGGTCGAAATCCATGTACCATTGCCCTATAAATTGTTTTACAGTTAGAAGTTAAAAAGTTACAAAAAGTAGAAAGAATACAATATGCCTGAACGAACGATAAAATTAAGAGTTTAAACTCCTATACGAATAACCGGACTCAAAATCACAATACTCCTATTTAAGTTGCCCCGTTTTCCTCCAATATCCGTCTAACTCAATATTCTACCGTTAAGTTAATAATATATTACAAACCGTAATATATTATTTAGACCGTATTACAAAATACGAATAGACCGGTTTCTATTTAAAAAATCCTAACAATACTTCGGTCTGGAAAATTATTTTACCTAGTATGTAATCAATTAATTACTTAAAATCTTGAATTGAAAACTTCCAGATAGGAATTTGGTCCTATGCGACCATCCGTTTCCGTTATACTCCCTACATACAACGAAAGTAAAAATCTACCTATTGCGGCGGATAGGATTACTAGATCTTTGTCCGATTACCGTCATGAGATCATCGTAGTAGATGATGATAGTCCTGATCACACCTGGGAAATTGCAGAACATCTTCAGGAAAAGATCCCACAACTAAAAGTGATCCGTAGGTTGAGCGGCAAAGGATTATCGTCCGCAGTTTTAACAGGTATGGGCGCAGCAGAAGGAGAAGTTTTCGTAGTGATGGATTCTGACCTACAACACGACGAAAAGATCCTTCCTGAAATGATACGTTCTTTCTACGAAAGGGATGTAGATCTTTGTTTAGGTACAAGATACGCAAAGGGCGGATCTACCGGAAAGTGGTCTTTAGCAAGAATCGGGATCAGTAGGTTCGCGAATTTTTTGGCAAAAGGTCTTTTAGGTCTTCCTGTTTCGGATCCAATGAGCGGCTATTTCGGGATAAAACGTTCTGTGTATTCGGAAACTAAAAACTCTATCAATCCAAGAGGTTTTAAGATCCTTTTGGAATTTTTGGGAAGAAGTAAAGAAAATCTTAAAATAGAAGAAATCCCGTATACTTTCCAAACGAGAATGTATGGAGAAACCAAGCTGAATAATTCTGTGATCAAAAGTTTCTTTTTGGCAATCTTAGATATTCGTTTCGGAAAATGGATCTCCCCTACCTTCCTACTTTATTCACTCGTGGGAGCAAGCGGTGTGCTTGTAAACTTAGTAGGATTTTTGATCGCCGAATTATGCAAATTTCCGGAAGTCCAAACGGGCATTTCCTTTTTAGATCCTTTTTCACTTTCCGTATTTTCCGGGATAGAACTCTCGATCCTATCCAACTTCTTCCTAAATAACTACTTTACGTTTTATGAAAGAAGGTATACCGGAAGAAATTTGACCTTTGGATTTCTATTATTCCATTTAGTAAGTATGGTGGGAATTGTGGTGCAGATGTCTGCATTCCATTTTATCTACTACTCTATTTTCAAACAATGGAATGGAGCTTCTGAACTTACATTAAAATTCAGCGCGGATATTCTTTCTATTCTGACTGCGATGGTCTCAAACTATTTCCTGAATTCCAATCTAACCTGGTCAAAAAAGCCGGAACTAAAGAACTAAAAACAAGGTCTCGTCTAAGTTTTAATTGATTTCTTCTCCCTTCTTCTTAAATAATTAAGAAGAAGGTTTGCTACCTTCCCACTCAAGTATCGGAGAAGAATATGCCCAAGGTGTTAGTTCCATTTGCAGATGGAATGGAAGAAATGGAAGCTGTCATCGTAGTGGATGTGCTTAGAAGGGCCGGGATAGAAGTGATCTCTGCAGGAATTTCCACAAAGAATGTTACAGCTTCCAGAGGAGTAAAATTAGTCTCCGATTCACTTTTATCTGAAATCGATCCTTCCTCCTTCGATATGATTATCTTACCCGGAGGAAACCAAGGCACAAAAAATCTAAATGCAAACTCGTTAGTCTCAGATATATTAAAAAAATTTAAAAAAGAAAATCGCTGGATCGGCGCGATCTGCGCGGCACCGAACGTTCTGCTGACTCATAACATTCTTCAAGACCAAAAATTTACCGCGTTTCCGGGAAGTATTCCTCCGAACGAAAAATACACTGGAAGCAGATTAGAACTCTCTGATAAAATTTTAACGAGCATCGGCCCTGGCTCCGCATTCGAATTCTCTTTAAAAATTGTGGAACTTCTTGTCGGAGTAGAAAAAAGAAAAGAAGTAGAAAAGAACTTACATCTTCCTTCTTAAAGATGCAACTTTCTTGCAGGAAAAGCCTGGGAATTCTATCGGAACATACTTCTTACTTTATCTGAGTTTTAGGAAAAGTTTCCTCTAACTTTTTAAAAATATAATCTCCGAATACAGGAAAACAATTCGGGGACATGTGGCCTGGGTCGGCAAATTCTTCGCAATTATAGTTTGGATCCTCGTTCATGTTCCAGAAAGCTGTTCCAGTTTCTTGGTTAAACTTTTCTACAATCGGTTTCCAAACTTCCATTGGAGTTTTGAGTCCTTCCGAAGTTTCGACCTTTCTGGTCATATATAGATTAAAATAAGGACGAGCTACCTTCACCCAAATGGTAGCATAAGGAACATTAGATTCTCTCAATATATGAATGGAATCTTTCTGCATTTCAAACATATTCGTGTGAAATGTATAAGGTTTTAAATAAGAAGAAAAATCCATCTCGGAAGCTTGAAAAAGCTGCTCATCCGTATGTTTCTGTTTAACTAAGTCCCTTGGAGTACTCCCTCTATCTTCCTTTAGCATAGTTAGCACTTTTTGGACAGCTGCCTCATATACCTTTGCCAAAGCGGAAGAATTTTGCATTCTTTCCCAAATTCTCCAAAACTTAGGCCTATCTCTGTACGTATGGAATAGATGTTTGGAAATAAATACGGATAATTCTTCCCGAGAATATCTGGTCCAATGCCTAAAGAAAAATTCCGGAGAAAGCCCGTAGATCAAAACTTCGTCCAAGGCAAGAACTGGAGTCTTATTATAAATTTCTAATGATTGGTCTAAAAGGACAAAATCTGGTCTTGTACCGTCCGATTTAAATCTTTCTATCCAATATAAGAAGTAATCAGGAGAACCGCCTGGAACTGAAAAATTATAAAGCATCCAGTCCGGGTGTTTTTTCTCTAATTCTCTCGTAGGAAGCAAAAGTGCTCTGGAATTTCCGAAGAATACCAGTGTTTTTTTGCGAGCAGATGGATCCTTTTTCAGATATTCTTTCAAATCGAAATATAGGTCCTCTTTGCTGATAAAATTCAGATGAGACAGCGTATTCGAATAATAATATTGAAAAAACTCCAATGTGAACAAGCGGTCCAGACCCAAAGAAATCAAAAGAACAAGTAGAGGAAGAAGTAAGAATGTATTCTTTTTCATAATTATTTCCTGCCTAGAACTGGCAATAGATACAAGCTCCGGAATCTTCCGATAGTAAGGCGATTGCAAAGACCGTCCCCACGCCGCAAGCTACAACGAGCCAATCCTTTCCTTTTCCCCATTGTAATAATAGATCTTTTCTGGATTGGATCCAATGAAATACGATAAATCCCAAATAAGAATATCCTATTTTTTCAATATTCTTCATAGATTCTAAGATAAAAGGAGAAGGTCCGGTTACCAAGGAAATTGAATTTTCTATCCAGCCGAAACCTAAGGATTGTAAAGAAGCAGAAAGATAATCCTGTGTATTGGTCACGAGTCCCACTACATGCTGGAGCATCTTAGTAGCAGAGTTTGCTCTGAACAATATAGCACTGAAAGAGAATAAACAGAATACAAATTGTATCCTTAAAAAATTGAGAATTTTACTTTTGGAATCTTCGTCATTCCAGCCGAACTTACCTACTAAAAATCTTTCGAAAGCGAGTATAACTCCCCAATAAAATCCCCACGCAATAAATGTATAATCCGCTCCATGCCAGACTCCACCCACTGTCATTGTAATGATCAGGTTTAGGTAAGTGCGCCATTCCCCTTTTTTACTTCCGCCCAAAGGAAAATAAATATAATCTCTAAGCCAGAAAGAGAGACTCATATGCCATCTCTGCCACAATTCTCTTCCGGATGGAGAAAACAAAGGTGCATTGAAGTTTTCAGGAAGTTCAAATCCGAAATATAGACCGACCGCTCTTGCCATATCGGTAAGTCCAGAAAAATCGCAATAAACTTGTATCGCATATCCGAATGCTGCTAAAACTAACGAAAGATTATCGTACTGACCTGGATTCGAAAAAACTGGAGCGATCACACCTGCCACGGGATCCGCGATCAGTATCTTTTTGATCAAACCAGAGATCATTAGATAAGAAGCACGGACAATCTTATCCTTGTCCGGATTCAAATGTCCAATATTTACAAAATAATCTTTTGTCCTTAAAATTGGCCCCACGATCAATACGGGAAAGAATATTACAAAACCAAGATATTGTTTGAGACCGATCAATTCTCCTTCCGGTTTTCTATATGCGTCCACAGCTGCGGCAATCATCTGAAAGCTGTAAAAACTCACCGCTAATGGAAGAGAGATCTGCAATATTCTTGGAACTTCGTCAAAAAAAGGATATTTTGTAAGATCAAAAAGTATTCTATTCATAAAATAGAAATATTTAAAGAAACCCAGGTTAATCGCGTTCAGAAGAACTGCAAAGATCATCCAAGCTTTAGCCTTTTCGGAAGTTCTGATCTTAAAGTAAGCGAAGTAATTGAATAGAACGATAATCAAAAAATGAAGAAAGAAATAGATACCGCTTAAGATTGTAGAAGAAGCTACAATATAAAAGATACCGCTCGAAATGAGTAAAAAATCGGATCTTTTCTTTTCCGGAAGGACCCAATAGATAGTATAAACGATAGAGAAAAAAACGAAAAATAAGATCGAATTGTAGAGCACTCTTTTACTTTCCCTTCTTGAATAGTTCCTTCCAGTAGAGAATCTCTCCCGGAGAAAGTTTTGCGCCCGAGTCCTTTTCTTCCCGAGTCGGTTTATCCGCTAAGGCGCTTTCTATTTTTTTTACGAACTCTTCGGATAGTATAGGTTTTGTTCCCAGTCTTTTTGCAAAAGCCAAAATTTCCTGATCGGAAGTGACAACGAATAGATCAGCAGGCCTCGGAGCATATTTGATATATTCTTTGATCAAATCATCCGCCTTTCTTTCCTGGCTGAAATATACCCGTATTTTTCCGTATGAATCTTCTTTGGTTTCGTTCCCTTTTTCTTTTTTACCGTCGAAGAAAACATGGACCTTAGAGCTTTTAAGCTTAGAAGAATAAGATTCCAAAATTCTCAGGAGGCCTACTCTGGCATCCCTCAATCGATTGGAATACATATACTCTTCCAATTCAGGAATTTTGTAAATCAGGTTGAAACCGTCTACGACTAAATGCATCCCTTTAAAACTAGTGACCAGAATGTATGTTTTGGAAAAACTTGTAAACACCGAACCGAATCGGACAATGGCACATGGCGGAAGCAAATTCCCACCCGGCAAAATCCTCTAAAATCCGAAACTTCATACGAACTGTAAAATATTGGAGAAGTGTTTTACCAGGTAGTGCAAGAGATTATTTTCTTTTAAGCCTAGCTGCAATCGACGTATTCTTTTTATTATTCGTAAACTCATACAAGGAATTCATCCACAAGGATATTCCAGCCTACGTTCTCGCATTCGATCTATTCGTCATATTTTTATGGGGAATAGAAGTTTGGATCAAGGTTCGTCAAAAAAAAGACATCAAAAAATATTTGAGAACAAACTGGTACGAATTAATAGGTATTATCCCTCTTTATTTCCTGAGACCATTCTTACTTTTAAGAGGGGTCAAACTAGCAATTGCATTTTATAGATTCGGGACTTCTGGACAGAATGTAAGCGAAGTATTAACTAGAGAGATCACATTCAGATTCAGAGATGTGATCGTGGACACAATTGCAGATGCAGTATTTCTACATTCTTTGGAAAGAGTGGAAGAAGTAATGCTTAGGCTAGATTATAGCCATCTCGCAAAAGAAGCCATCTCCAAACATAATGATCAACTCAACTCCAAGGTAAACGAGTCCTTACAATCTAAGTTTTTATTGGAAGAATTATCCAAGATACCTTTCATGTCGCAGATCTCTCATAAATTAGGAGAAGATATCGGAAGAATGATCGCGGAAGTTCTGGAAACGGAAGTAATCGGTGACATTATGAAAGATATCACTGCAAACATTCTAAAAGAAATGGCGGAACACGTAAAAAAACTTCCTTTAGAGAGGATCACGGAACCGAAAGAGGAAGTAACTTCTCCCCCTTCGATTCCAGAAACTTAATATTCAAGCGGCCCCGCCCGGAAGTCTTAAGATCAAAACTTGAGTAGTGGACTTGGCAAGAAGTTTACCTTCTTCGTCGAAAGCTTCTCCTTCTAGATAAATATGTTGGTTACCTCTTGCGACTACCTTCGCTTGCACCGTGATCCTTTGGTTTTCTTTTACCATGCGAATATAACTAACACTTAATTCTAAAGTGGTAGTAGGTTTACCCGCAGCCAAATAGCATAATGGACCGAAAGTATTATCGAATGCAGCCGCTAAAAATCCACCTTGGAAAACTCCCATTGGGTTGGAGAATCTAGGCTCCACATAAAAACTGCAGACCATCTCCTTCTTCCTTACATAAGAAACGAACTCACCGGACAGTTCCTTGAAAGCAGGAGGAGGGACCTTCAAACCAGGTGCGGCCTTAGAAAACTTCTCCCATTCTTTCTGCATATCTTCTAAATCTTTTTGATTCGCCAAAGTGGATCTCCTATTCTATATTCCGATCTTGTAAAGAAATTGGATTCGGGCAAATTAAAATTGCCATGATTTGGTGACACAACCATTATGTAGGAAAATGAACCCGCTCTTTTTTATAGAAACCAAATTAAAAAGCGGTATCCGGACCGCATGGCAAGAACTAGGAACTAAAAAGGAAATCGCTCTTGCAATCGCGGGAGGTGGGATCAAAGCGTTTTATGGGTTGGGCTTTGCATATACACTAAGGACCTGGGGTCTTAAAATTAAAGAAGTTTCCGGAGTAAGCGCCGGAGCTGCCATGGCAATCAGCACTTTATCCGAAACGGAAGAAGATAGTTCGAATTACTTCCAAGAACTTACTAAACGAAATCCTAAAAACTTTTACTGGAATAGACTTCTAAGGATCAGCGCACCCTTCCCTCATCATGGGATTGCAAGAAGGACCGTAGAATACTGTCTTAGATTTTCCAAACTCATCTCCAAGTCCGCAAAGATCAGGATCCACACCGTAGAAATCCCGAATGAAAGTTTGGATAAAAACAAAAAGGGTCAGCCGATCCAGAGGATCCTTTTTGCTAAGGCAGCTTCTATCATTCGTGCTTATTTTAAGGACGAGACTTTAAGAAGAAAGGGAGAACAACCTTTCGAAGTTATAAAAAAGATGAAAGATTGGGGATGGAGAGAAAAAGTTTTTACGGAGAAGGACCTAACCGATCCTGAAACAATTACCCAAATTGTAATGAACTCTTGCTCCGCCTTCCCAGTATTACCGCTTCAAAGTTTTAACGGGAATTATTATCTGGACGGGGGCTTAACTAATAATCTCCTCCTAGAAAACTTCTCCTCTGACCTCCCTAAGATAGGAGTATTTTACGAACCTACAACCTTGGTAGGAAAATCGCCCTCAGTCTTATCGGACACATTGCTTGTTTCTCCTGATGGACCATTTATAGAGCAAGGGTTTGATTATACTAGTCCAAGCCTAGTGAGGTATGCATTCGAGACAGGACGTAAGGATGCGGAGGATCAAAAGGAAAGGATCTTAAGTCATCTTGACCCAAACTGGAAAAAACACTTGCATTCTTTTTTCGAACAAATAAAATAATTAACTTGCTCCTTCAAAAGAGGAATAGTTCCCCTTTCCTCCTCGAAATGAGCCTTAGAAATAGCGAAAACAGTAAAAAGAAAACACTCTTCAGGACAGCATGAAATGCCCAAAATCGTAAATCACGAAAAATACAAAGCGGAGATTCTCTCTAAATGTGTGGATATTTTGGCCAGACGAGGATATTCGGCTGTCTCAATGCGAGAAATCGCTACCGAACTGGATGTTTCCACCGGAACTCTCTACCACTACTTTTCCACTAAAGAAGATATATTTAAAGAACTCGTAAAGTTCGTACTCAACAAAGACATCGAAGAATTGCAGGTTTATTCAAAGGGAGAAGATAACCAAACGATCGAAAAAAGAGTAGAAGCTCTTTTTACAATGGTAAAGGACAGAGAAACTTATTTCCAAAATCTCCTTTATATCATCTGTGACGTTTCAAGATTAAAAAATCATGAAGAAGAAAAACAACTGATCGCAGAAGCGATGAAAGAATACGTAACCATCATCACAAAACATTTAGGGATCACTAATCCGAATTTAAACAGACTTTTGATCAGTATTATTTTAGGAACAGTGGGCCAAAGGATCGTAGACCAAGATTCCATAAAACTGGATGAGGTAGCGGAAGTAGTGAAAGATTTTATGGGAGTGGTTCTCGCGAACACTTTTACTTTCTGAAATTTTAAGACTTGAGAAACTTGTTGGAATTCCAACAAGGACTGAGCCTGAAAAATCAATTGCAAAGATTAGGATTATATGATATAGGGGCGGAGCGCTCCCACGAGCCACTCCCCACCACCCAAAGCTAGGGTGGGGGCGGCGTTTTTCATTCATGTTGGAATTCCAACATCCTATCTCAAAACTTCTTCCTTCTTACCTGAATAAATATCTCTGATCAATCCTGAATACTTGTCCGTCACAACATGTCGTTTCACTGAAAGTTTCGCAGTAAGTTCATCTCCAGTTTCGAATGGTTTAGGCAATAATCTAAAGTCCACTACCCTTTCGAATGATTTGAATCCATTCGTTGAAGAGATTGAATTTTTAATTACTCCTTGGATTTTCACCGCGCATTTCGCCTCTTCTTCCGCAGAGCTAAAACCTATTCCAGATTTGTAATCAGGAAAAAATTCAGGGTTCGGAACGATCAAAGCAGAAAGATATTTTTGATCCTGACCAATCACCATACATTGAAGTATGAATTCGGATTGGCTTAGAATATTTTCGATCGGGACTGGCTCCACATTCTCTCCACCCAATAGAACGATTGTTTCTTTTGTCCTACCTACAATTTTCAAACAATCATTGTAAGTCATCATTCCTAGGTCTCCGGTATTGAACCATCCATCATTCATCACTTTGCGAGTATTCTCTTCATCATGATAATATCCGGACATGACCTGATCCCCTTTTACATGAATCTCACCCTTAATACCGTATCCTTTAGGTCCTCCCTCTTCTGTGGCCCAAAGAATTTTAGAAGTGTTTGGATCCATAATGCGTATAGAAGTTCCCTTATACAAAGGACCTACAGTTCCCATCACTGCCTGGTCTAAAATACGAACAGAGATTACAGGAGAAGTTTCAGTAAGACCATATCCTTCCAAAACCTGGATACCTATCGCATTGAAAAATTTATCCACGTGAATAGGAAGGGCTCCTCCACCGGACACAGTTCCTTTCAATTTTCCGCCGGTTGCCTGACGGATTTTTTTTAGCACGATCAGATCCAGCAGTGTGGCTGGAAGAATATTCAAAATATATTGTAGAACTTTGAAAATCCCCACAAAAAAGGAAACGATTGCGTTTCTCCCAGTCAGATCCAATTCTCTAAAGCCAAGCCATCTTTTTGCAGACTGAATATTCGAAGAAAAGAAGAGTGCTGCATGAAAAAGATATTGTTTTATACCGGAAGACTTAGCCACAGTCGCGTAAATCCCTTGGTATACACTTTCCCAAAGTCTAGGCGCAGATGCCATGAATGTAGGTTTCACTTTTTTTAGATCTTCCTTCAGAGTTCTAACGGAAGAATAATACGTACCAGCTCCGAAATAGATACATACCATTTCGAACATTCTCTCAAAACTATGCCATACAGGAAGAATGGAAAGGATCCTTTCTCCTGCTTCGAGTTTAATCGGGATACGATTGATCTGGGACATGATATTTCTATGAGTTAAAGGAACTCCTTTGGGACGACCAGTGGTCCCGGCAGTATAGATCAGTGTGAAAAGATCTTCCTCTTGGATTTGGGATATTCTATTCTCCATCTCACGGTTACCAGTTTCTCTCAGTTCTTTTCCTCGTTGCACTAGATCCCAAAACCTGAGTTCCTTTCCAGTACCCTTAGCATTCTTATCTATTAGAATAATTGTATGTACATTTTGGATAGAGTTTTGGTTTTGGTAGAGTTTCTTTAGTACTGAATCGTTTTCTGCAAATACGATCGTTGCACCGCTATGAGGAAGAATATGATTCAGGTCCGAATCGGTAACATCTGTACCTCTCGGAACATCCGCTCCACCCGCCATTACGATCGCATAATCGGCAATGATCCATTCCAAACGGTTGTCTGCAAGAATGGCAGCATGTCCCTGATACGGAAATTCTAATTCTATAAGCGCAGTCCCTAATTGTAGTCCTAACTCGTACAATTCAGAATATCCTACAGATTCGAATTCTCCTGAGGAATTTTTAGTGAGAAACGCGGATTGATTCCCATATTTATTTTTGGACGATTGATATAAATCGGCAAGAGTTTTCATGCCACCTCCTAGGATGGAGGAAAGTATAAAGTGCATTTGAAAATTTGTCGTCCTGGCGTATAACTCAGGACGTGCGAATTTTAAAATTTTAACGAAGCCTTATATAAGATCGCTGTTTTTCTGAATTCGCTAGGTGTAGAGTCCGCAAATTTCTTAAATGCTTCATTGAATGCTGATTTAGAATTGAATCCGACTGATTCAGAAATTGCTAAAATAGACCGTTCCGTATCTTCTAAGAGTAAAACCTTAGCTTCTTCAATTCTCCATGAATTGATATAATCAGAAAATTTCATAGATAGACGTTGGTTTAAAAATTCAGAAAGTTGGTGATTGCTCAGTCCCAATTCTTCTGCAAGTTGAGAAAGTGTAAGGTCTTCGTCCGCGTAAACTTTCTCTCTCTTCATCAATGTTTCTAAACGGTCCTTGATCTTAGATTCATCCATTCCTTTTAGCCTGGATTTTTTATAACGGACCTCTCTTAGACTTTTTCCCACAAAGCCTAACCAATTCGGCTCCCTTTGAGAAAGTAAAAATCCGACTACTAAAAGAACTGGAAGACTGAATATACTTTCTTTTACGAATTCTATTCTTCTTAAAATAGAGCCTGTGAGTCCCCAAAAGATCACAAAACAAACTAGGCATATGAAGATTAAAAACATTCTTCTGGCCCGTTCTTCATTCTCGTCTTGTTCCGAACGAAATAAGTAACTTCTGTACATCCAAAGCAAAGGTAAAAAATAGGAAAGGATGGAAATTTTAGGAGTAATCTGTAAAAACGCTAGAATACTCGAATAACTTTTACCCTGTGTAATCTCTTGTAATGCGCGAAGTCTAAATTCTTCCCCGCCTAACCAAAAAGGTAGAAGTAAAATTACGCAGAGTAGATTAGGTAGAAAATGAAGAAGGATCTCTTTTATAGAAATCTCGAGTCCGAGCAGAGTGATCTGAAAGTGGATGTAAAGAAGAGGAGCAATCCCTAACGCAAAAGGAATATGTATCCCATACAAAACCGGATAAGTTTTGACCAAACCTGAAAGAAATGTTGCACCTCCTACAAGCCAAAGGGAAGAAAAGAACATGATAAGGGCCGCTCTGGTCCTCTCCCCCAAAGAAGCAGGAGAAAGTAAGATCCCTAAAGACCAGATACAGCCAAATGCCGCTCCAAAAACTAAATAGCCGGTTTCTAAATCCATTTAACTTATTTAGAGATAACAGATCGAAACTAGATTAAAAGTCAAAAATGATAACGAGAAAGTATCTCCGCAATTTCCGATTTTTTGCGAGCAGGGTTCCATCCTAAGGTCTTTCCTAATTCTTCTACAATTTTGTGTAAGGATTCGGAAGGAGGAACTCCAGGTACTCCTACTCCGGATCTACGGAAGAAGAAATCTGTTCCCTTTTCAATTTTTTCCTCGGAAGCGATATAACGGATCTCCGCTGTGCTGAATTTTTCTCCGTTATTCAAGCTTACTGATTCGTCGTTTGATTTTTGGTATTTTAGGACTTCGTAAGCTAAACTTCCGTATCGAGCGCCTAAAGTTTCCAGATATTCTCCGGAAAGTTTCGGATATTTTTTAGTTAGCCCTTTGACTAAAGAAGAATGATCCGAAAATTCTCCGGAAGAAAGTGGGATCTGATCCGTTTCGCAAGGTAAAAATTTTCCCGGCAGATATTCGCAGAGTTTATCCGTAATCTTCTCCGCTAGATGTCGACTGGTCGTATACTTTCCACCTAATGCAGTGAAAAATCCAGGAAGTCCTTTTTCCATATGATCTAAAATTTCAGTTTTACGGGAAGCATTGTAAGTGTCCGATTTTTCACCCGGATCTTCCACGAGAGGTCTCATTCCCCCGTAGAAAAAGTCCACGTCCGATTCCGTAAGATCTGAATAACCGAATGCAACATTAATTTCTTCTAATAGATCTTGTACGTCAGATTTGGTGACCTTAAATTTATCCGGAGAATCCGAAAACACAGTATCAGTGGTCCCGATAATTGTTTTCCCTCTCCAAGGAAGGACAAACATATGGGTCTTATCTCTTTTTTTCAAAACGATTGCCTTAGAAACCGTTAAAGCTCTAGTTACAATATGGATCCCTTTGGATCGGACTAACACCTTGTCCATTCCGACTCCTGCTAAAGATTCCACAAAATCCGCCCATGGTCCTGCTGCATTCACTACAGTTTTTGCAAATACTGGATACGTTTTGCCGCTTCTTTTGTCCTTTAAGATTGCTTGATATACTTCTCCTTGTCTGGAGATCGCGACTAGCTCGGTATAATTTAAGGCCTTACCTCCTTTTTTTTCGGCGGAGAAGATAAACTCGCATGTATGTCTTTCAGGATTCGTGTTCTGATAATCGTAATATAAAAATCCGCCTTTTAGTCCTTCTCTAGGAAGACTAGGTGCTTCCATCACTACTTCTTCAGGAGATAAGGATCTGTATTTAGGGATCCAGGAATCCGAACTGATATCCCTATTTCTATCATATGAAAAATAATCGTACATTTTGAGGCCGACATTCGTAATCCACTTTTCAGAATTAGAATATACTGGAATAATAAAGCCTAATGTCTTGAGTGCGTGCGGACTGATTTTTGCGAGTATTCTTCTTTCTCTTAAAGATTCTCTTACCAACCCAAACTCTGCATTCTTTAAATATCTTAAACCTCCGTGGATCAATTTGGAAGTGGCCTGCGTCGTTCCCGAAGCAAAATCATTCTTTTCTACGAGAAGTGCCTTTAACCCGCGTAAGGTGGAATCCCATAAAGTAGTAGCACCCGTGATCCCTCCCCCTATCACTAAGGTATCGAAAACTTGAGAAGAAATCGGAAAGGAAGAAGTTTTAGCGTCTTTCGTTTTGACCATAGATTCACAGTTTGGATTTAAGAACTCGGTCGGTCAAGACTTTAGAAATTACACAAGTTCTTTACTCCAAATGAGCAGATGATATTTTTTGCTTAGACCCGGTTCTTATTTCCTACTTATTTAAGGGACCTGAACCTAACGGAGTTCAATTCAATAGATGTCATATACTTCCTCCCGGGCAGGTAGTTTTCAGAATAAATGGAATTCTATTCTAGGTTTTTTTAAGAAGGACCCGGATAGAGAAGTCTATAAAAAAGAATACGTTGAAGACCTAAAAAGACAAACTCGAAGTATCCAATATCCGGGTGCAGTGCTTGCAATGTTCGTTTGGTTAGGTTTCGCTTTCGGAACAGACCAAAAATTACATCCTGAATTTCCTGAACTTTTTTATTTCCGGATCGGATTTTCCTTAGTTGGCCTTCTTAGTCTAATTTTTCTTCTATTGGACACCCTGTTCAAGATCCCAACTCGTAGATACAGTTTAGAAATGGCGTATGCGTTCATCGCTTATCTACTTCTTTGCACTTCCTTTTTTACGGGTAGAATTGCGGACGATCCTAATTACGTATCCGGACTTCAGATCGCTCTGATGTGTATCGTATTCATTCCACTTCCAAAAAATTCATATTTTGTATTCTTAATATTATCCTTAATTTCTTTCGTAAGTTCGGTTCTTATCTACTCTCCAAACTTGAGCACACCTCAGGCTGCATATTCCATGCAGAATCTGGGAATTGCATTTCTTCTTACCCTGGTATTCTCGGTGATTTTGGAAAGATACCGATTCGTAAGTTTTGTAAGCAGATTTAAGATCCAGGAAAGCAACAGAGAAATTTCGGAGAAGATGTTACAGATTCAAGCATTGAAAGAAAAGCAAGACGGAGATTATTTCTTAACTGCGTTACTTCTTTCTCCTTTGATCAAATTGGACAATTCCGAAAATTCCGCAGTCAAAGTGGAATTCTTACTCGATCAGTACAAAAAATTCTCCTTCAAAGAAAAAGATTATGAGCTAGGTGGAGACTTTTTAAGCGCCTATATCGTAAAGATCCAAGACAGAGATTATACCGCATTTATCAACGGAGACGCAATGGGAAAATCCATCCAGGGTGCAGGCGGCGCCTTGGTTTTAGGTTCCGTATTCAATTCTATCATTAGCCGCACAAGACTTTCCCCGGAGGTCCAATCCAAATCTCCTGAACGTTGGCTGAAAGAAGCCTTCATAGATCTGCAGAACGTATTCGAGACATTCGACGGATTTATGTTGATCTCTGCCGTTTTAGGGATCGTAGAGCATTCCACTGGCGCGATGTATTATATCAATGCAGAACATCCTTGGCCGGTTTTATATAGAGATGGAAAGGCGATGTTCCTCGGGGCGGAATCCAATATTCGTAAATTAGGGATTTCTGAAATGTTCGGGACCAAGATCCAAGTCCAAACATTCCGCATGCTTCCCGGAGATACAATTTTCTGCGGATCAGACGGAAGGGATGATCTGGTCTTAGAAGAGGATTTTTCAGGCAAAAGGATAATGAATGAGGACGAGACAATCTTCTTAGCCTCAGTGGAAGAAAGTGGCGGAGAATTAAAAACGATCCGGAGATCACTGATCAGTCGAGGGAAACTTTCCGACGATTTAAGTATATTATCTATTTCTTATAATCCTTCCAGAAATCCTTACGCGGAAGACAAAAAATCCATTATGGAAGCGGAATCCTCTTTTCAAAAAGGAAATACGAAGGAAGCGATTCGTATCTTGGAAGAAGGTCTAAAAAAGTCCGGCACAGTGGGAGAACGTTATTTTCCTCAAGTCGCCAGACTCCTTTCCAAATGGTATGATAAAATATCCGAATTCAAAAAAGCGGCGGAATGGGCAGAGAAGTCAGTCTCCTGGGATCCATCCGAAACAGAACTTTTATTCTATTCTTCTATTCTTTGGAAGAAGGCATATACCCAGAAAAAAGACACTGAATACTTAAAATCCGCGGCTGAGTTAGGGGAAAAATTAAGAGTACGTTCTCCAAATCATTTGAAAAATTTGATCAACCTGTCGGATATATATAGGTTACTTGGAAATTCTTTCCGGGCTAAAAAGTTATTAGATGAGGCATTCACTCTTGCACCGGACGATCCAAAGATCGCAGAGTTAAAAAAGCGTCTATAGGACTTCTCTCTTACTTGGATGTAGGAGTTCCTACATCTGATATTTGATCCGCATCGAAAGGCCTTTTTACCTTGCCCTCTGGAAAGATTCGTATTTATTGGAAACGTTTTTAATTAATCGGAGATAAGACCAAAATGTTCTACCACGAGCTCAATCCCAAAATCGACTATTCCAGATCTAACCTTAGATGGAACGCCTGGGGTGCAAACGATCAAGACTTCGGTAGAAAGGCGCAGATGCCTGAAATACTCAAACTTCTCCAAAGAGAATTCAAGTTAGACTCTATCCGTGAAACTCCTTCTGTTCCCTTGGATGAGATCAAACTGCCTAATGGCAAATTAAGTTCTAACGATATCAAAAACCTAAGCGCGATCGTAGGTAAAAATAATCTCAAAACGGATAGATATGAGAGGGTCTTTCATTCTGCCGGTAGAAGTTACTACGACGTTGTTCGACTTCACTTCAATACTCTTAAGTCTTTCGTAGACGGAGTAGTTTATCCTAAAAAAGAATCCGAGATCATCAAGATTTTAGAATATTGTTCTAAAAACAAGATCACTATCATTCCGTTCGGAGGAGGATCTTCCGTGGTAGGTGGTGTAGAAGTTTTGAAAGGAAAAGGACAAAAAGCGGTTCTATCCTTGGATATGACTGAAATGAAAGAGTTGGTATCCTTCGATCCGATCAGTATGACCGCAACTTTTCAGGCCGGGATCTATGGTCCTAAATTGGAATACGGATTAAATTTGAAAGGATACACTTTGGGACATTTTCCTCAGTCCTTCGAATACTCTACCCTGGGCGGTTGGGTCGCCGCAAGAAGTGCGGGACAACAATCGAATAGATATGGAAAAATAGAAGAAATCCTAAGTTCCGTAAAACTGATTAGCCCGAGTGGAACGGTAGAAACTTTAAGAGCACCTGCGGCTTCTATCGGTCCGGACTGGAATCAGATCATCGCCGGTAGCGAAGGTTTGTTAGGAATTATTTCAGAAGTAACTGTTAAAATACACAAGATCCCTGAGACTAGAAAGTATTTCGGTCTGGTCTTTCCGGATCTACTTTCTTCCCTCAACTTTATCAGAAAAGCAAACCAAGAAGAGATCAAAACTTCCATGACGAGACTTTCTGATGCGAACGAAACCAGACTTTACGAATATCTGGGAGAATTAGGAAAGAAGAATACACCAATCCGTAAATTGAAAAAAATCCTGCAAAATTCATATCTTAAGTTCGCTGGGATCGGAGAGAACAAATGTGTGGTTTTAGTCGGACTGGACGGGTCTAGACAGGAAGTAGATCATTCTTTCGAGAACCTCAAAAAACTTTGGAAAAAAAGCGGAGCCATCTTCGCCGGAGAAAAATTAGGACAGAATTGGATCCATAGCAGATACAATATGCCTTTTCTTCGAAACCACGTAATGCAATACGGAATGGGAGTCGATACGATGGAGACTTCCAGCACCTACGATAAACTGGAGGATCTGCATAAAGCAGGAATTGAGTCCTTACAAAATTCTATCCCTGGCTCGATCGCTATGTGCCATTTATCTCATAGTTATCATGAGGGAGCTTGTTTATATTATACGATCTTATTTCCAATGGATGCTAAAAAACCGGAAGAGCAATGGTTTAAAATGAAAAGATCCGTTTCAGATACATTCACTTCTTTTAAAGCTCCGATCAGCCATCACCATGGTGTCGGTTTCGACCATAAAAAATGGTACGAATCGAGTTTAGGCAAACCTGGAGTAGAAGCTTTAAACGGACTTAAGAAAGTATTGGATCAGAAAGAAATTTTGAATCCTGGAAAATTATTCCATTCTTAAAAATGCAGCAGGCCTGGGAGAAAATTCCAGGCCTTTACACATCAGGTAAAGACCGGGCGTCTTCTTTCTAAAATAGACTTCATTCCTTCTTGTCCGTTAGAACTAGCGATCGCTTGTGCAAGAAGATCCACATCTCTCTTTTCTAAAGTATCTGCAAGCAAACGTTGAGAATCTCTTAGAGCGATCTTCACTCCTACCACTGATTCCATTGCCATATCTTGGAATTGGGAACACCATTTTCTAGCTTTAGGAATAACTTCTTCCGGAGTAGCAGACTCTTCGACCAGTCCGACTTGGACCGCCTCATCCGCTTTTAATCCTCTTCCGCTATACAATAAATCTCTAGCAGTTTTCATTCCGACTAGGTCTTTCAGAACTGTTCCCGCAGTGGATGGAAAATTGATACCGATGAGCGATTCAGGAAAACCTAATCTTCCTTTTTTCTCTACTAGAATTCTATAATCGGAGAATATTGCGATAACTGCTCCCACTCCCATAGAGTGGCCGTTCATCGCACAGACTACCGGTTTAGGAGAAAATAGAACTCTTCCGCAAGCCCCTAGCGCTTCTCTCAGAACTTCTTTAATTTCTTCGAGGTTTTTACCTACGAAGATCTCAGGATCGAATCCATTCGAAAAAAACTTATCGTTCCTTCCGGATAGAAGAATGGATTTTACGGATCTGTCGTTTTCCGCTTGTTCGAGAACTTCTCTAAATTTGCGGAAAAATTCCCTTCCCAAAGAATTGGTTTCGTTTGTTTTGATATAAAGTTCTAAAATATGGCCGTTTTTTTCTACGTCTAACATATTCACTTTCCTTAATATTAGAACCCGAACACTACTTGATTCAATTTATCAGTGCGGGATACTTTTTTCATTTTAATCTCTATGCGGTTCTGGTCGGCTCCATCCGTTCTGGAAACGATACGGGTGATCGTGGTCTTAGGAGGAAATTCCACTTCTCCTTGTACGCTTGTGACTGCCTTTACGTTCTTGCCACTGGAATCCCATTCCACGGAACGAATTCCGTTTTCCGCAGTGTAGTAAGTCCATTCTTCTCCCGGTTTTCTGACGAGTACAATTCCGTCGTTCGGCTGAACGAGCGTCCATTGTGGTTTGAACAATTCTGCATTTCTATTGGAAAGAAGATAATAGATCACAGGAAAAGGAACTACTGTTTGTTTTCCTGTGCTAGGATCAGATAATATAATATCATCCATAGCTTGTTCATGGATCTTATCCACCGAAACAGCTTTGATCCGAATTGACTGCCCGTCGCTAAACACCTTAGAAACGCTGATCCCGAAGAGTTTATCGGTCAATTCTATCTGCATTTTACCGGTCGGCTTATCATAGAAGATCTTTCCGGCTAAAGAGAATACGTCCTTTTTAGGAAAAAAATTCTGGATACGTATATCGAATTCTCCCGAATAAGAAGTATTCGATTCTTCTAATTTACGAAGGCCGTCTAAATACTTGGAACCTTCCTTAGATTTGGCGCTCCAAAATTTGACCTTTCCTTTTTGACGGAAAGTAACCTCTTCTATATCCGTAGTCACACAAGATTGAAAGAATAGAATAAAACAAAATAATGATCCGAATATAGAAATTCGAGTGAAATGGTTTGTTTTCAAAACAAGTCCTCCCGGTCGTTTAAGATTTACTTGAGACCGGATTCGTTCTTAACCTTTCCAATTTTTCCCGAATTCGAACTTTGTCTTCCTTCTTTTGAAAAAGGGTTTCCGATTTTTCCCAGAATCTTCTGGCATCTGCAAACTCTCTTCTTTCATGATGAACATCTCCTAAATGTTCACAGATCGTAGGATCGGATTCGTTTCTATCCTGTAAAATTTGGAAGGCAAGATTCAAATGTAATAAAGCCTCATCCACTCTTCCCTTTTTATAATAGATCCAACCCAAACTATCTTGATATGCTTCGTTATCAGGAGCGAGCTCCACAGCTTTTCGGATCAGATCGAGCGCTTCATCCAAGCGAACTCCCTTTTCGGAATAATGATAACCTAGATAATTATAAGCGATCGGATTTTCGGGATCGAGTTCCATAGACTTACGAAGATCGGCTTCCATTTCAGGAAGCCTTCCTAGTTTTTCTAAAGTGGAAGCCCTGTAAAAATGATACACGGAAGATTTTGGTTCCAATCGAATTGCTTGCTCGAATGCTCCTCGACTTGCTTCCAATTTTTCCGATTGGAATAGCACAATCCCTAAAAGATAATACGCATAATGATTGTTCGGATCGTTTTTGAGAATATTCTGGATGATCTCTTCGGACTCTTGGATCTTTCCTGGAGGATTTCCTCTTAGCAAGAATGCCAGATGTAATTCGTACTTTTTAGAATCTTCCGGAGAAGATGTATATTGGATCGCCTTACGGACTGAAATAATAGATCTAAAGACCGAGCCGGATTGTTCATAGACTCCTGCTAAAAAGTCGTATTGTTCCGCAAGAATTCTTGGATCCATTTTTTCTTCTTCCGTGATCTTGATTGATTCGAGAAGTAATGTTTCTGCAAGTGTAGTCAATTGGGACTGGAGAGCAATTGAGGCGACTTCCACCAATTCCCTAATATATTCTTTTTTATTAATATTTGCGTCTCTTTTTTGGATCTCCAAAACGCCCAGGCGGATAGAAAGCCTTTTAGGAAATTTTTCTTTTAAAGGAAAAAGTATCTTTCTCGCCTCTGAATATCTGGAATTCAGAACGGAATAAAGCCCGAATAGGACTCCATCCTTATTTAACTTTCCTTTCTTTTTCAGATCCTCAAAATAACCCGCTGCCATAGATCTACTTTCTATAAAGTACATCTCTCCTAACATTAACTCCACGGAAGAATTTCCTTGGATCTCTTGTAAGATTTTCTGTAGTTGTTTTTTGGCTTGGGAAAATTTGCCTAACTGATCTAAAATTTTTGCCAGTAAAAATCGGATCTCCCAGTTTTCGGGTCTCATCTCCAAATAACCGGAAATATAAAAGAGAGCCTTTGTATTTTGGCCTAAAGCAAAATATGTTTTTCCTAAAGATAAATATACGAATTCAGGATATTTAGGATTGGAATCCTTATGTTTGATCAGATCTCTTAAAGAACTTAAATATAGGACAGATTTTGCATCATTCTTCAGAGCGAGCTCAGCAGAACTTAATAAATAATAAAAATCAGGATCTTCCGAAAACTTACTCAGATGAGATTCTAAATATGTGGCTGCCTTATCATATTCTCCGCTGTTTAAAAGAATTGTTCCCTTTAAAATATAGGATTCTCTAAAATTCGGATCGGACTTTTCCGCCAGATCCAATTCTGAAATCGCGTCTTTCCACTGGCCAAGATAATAATGCGCCAAGGCCTTGTTCCAACGGAATACCGCAGAAACAGGAACTCCCACAGCTTCCGAACATCGAATATAATCTTGGAAATTTCGGACCGCTTCTATGATATCTTCGGTTCTTTCTCTTCCTTCGGAATTTCTGGCCTTGTTCATGCTCTCTAAACCGAGAGAATAATAATATGCAGGCCATACAGCTCTCGCCCTTCCGGAAGAATCGGTGTCCCTACATACAAAAACGGAGTCAGTATTTTGGGGAGAAGCAAATAGCGTAACTACATCCAGAACGGATATCAGAAGGATCGGAATAATGCTTGCGTGTTTCATAATCCCCGGACTTGTATAGGGTTTGGAATCGAAAAAAACGAAATCTTCACTCTCTCTACTCTCAAGCGAGGGACTCTATTCGTCTAACGAATTTTCCGGAACCTAAGGAAAGAAATTGTTCAGCATTCTAAAAGAAAAGAAAAAGTTATTCTTAACACTTTTGTTGATTTGGACCCTGGCAGCGATCTATATCTATCCCAGAAGATTCCAAATTTTACGTTCCTTCGCTCTTTGGTTGGAACCTCCCGTCTTAAATCCCTCTCTTTCAGCAAAATTGCAGTCCAAGGGAGACGATCTATTATCTGAAAAAGTAGAATACAGACAGATTGAACATTATCTCAGAACGGACCAATTGTCCAGAGCCTGCGTCCGCGCCTATAGAATTGGGAAAGAAGGTACCGGAGATATTTTTAGGATTCCAAGCTGGATGGAAGCAAAACACCAAGGCTGGACCATGGAAAGACTTTCGAATCCGAGCGAGACCAAATTTTCCACAGGAGAAAAACCTGTGGATCCATTCGAATACTGGGAAGAATTCTACCAGATCCCTCTGGAAGCTTTAGATTATTATAAAAGAGCCTTAAACTATAATCCCTTTGACGGATACAATTCTCCACCGACTCAAGGCTCCCTAGGAAAAGACAAACCGGAAATCGCAGGCAAAAGTTTATTAGAGAAGATCAGGATTTCTTCTTTTGCTTCTTGTCGTCCGGAAGAAGCGATACTCGCTCATTTCCAAGCAATCCAAAGAATAGAAGAACTAGTATTCGAAAAATTGAAAGAAGTAAAGCCTCCGTCTATTCCTTGGTGGAAACGTATCCTGAATTTTTTCAGTTTCAGTTGTAATAAGGAAGAAGAACAGAATGTAACGGAAGATCTTCCCAAAGAGATCCGAATCTGGAAAAAGATCACAGAGTCTCAATCTTCTCCTATTGTATTTTCCGAAGATTATCCGGATACAACTACATTAACCGCGAATAAATATAAAACACTTCTAATGAAAACATTAGAGTTGCTCAGACTTAGAACGGATGAATCTCATCCATCACTTTCGCCGGAAGAATCAGTCTCCTTATTCACAAGAGTTCTATATTTTTCCTGTTCCACAAGAGCCATTCCTGCTGAGGCAAAATATTGGGGAGCAAGTGCAATCGCTGCGATCCCTTGTGAGGCTTCAGATACGGAAGGAGCGAAGGTATTTTATTCCAACTTGAACCGAAATGCTCAACTATTCTATAAATTAGGAGATAGAGATTCCAATTATAGAAAAAAAGCAAAGGATATGTTCGAGGCAGTGTATAAGTCTTCCGCAACCGATCTTGGCACAAGATTCCAAGCTAAACTAATGAGAGTCAGATGTTTATTGCATGAATCCGATTTTGACCAAGCACTCAAAGAATTGGATGCTTTAGATACGGAAGTCTACACGGTAGATCCAAATTATCGCAATGATAAGTCCGGTTACGACGACCTGATCGAAGATAAAAAGAAACTATTGCAGTACACACTTCGTCGAAAAGGAAGATACGAAGAAGCAGACGATATTTTCGATGAAAAGAATTAAATACTTCGATTATAATGCGACCCATCCTCCAATTCCAGGTTTATTAACTAAGATCTTAGAAGAATACGAGGAAGACTTTTTTAATCCCTCCGGGCCTACTCGCTTTTCGTTAGCAAGGCAGGGTAAGATTGAAGAAGCTAGGAAAGTTTTAGCAAAACTCACTGGAAAAGATCCGAAAGGATTTGTTTTCGTATCCTCAGGAACGGAAGCGGATTATTCTTTAATTTACTTTGCAAAACAATCCATCAAAACAACCGCATATCTTTCTCCTTTCGAACATGCCGCCATGTATTCTTCCTTTAGAAGTTTAGGAATTCCTTATAAAGTTTTGGGCACAGATAAATCGGGACTTGTTTCAATTTCAGAATTAGAGTCTCATCTGAAGAATGAGCCGGGTCCTGTGTTTATCCTACACGCAGGCAATGAAACAGGAGTCATCCAACCGATCGAAGAATTAGCCGAAGTTTCCGCTAAATATGGAATGCCTTTTTATTCCGATTTAATCCAGTCATTCTCAAAAATTCCTGTGCCATTTTCAGTTCTAAACGGATTCACATTCTCCGGTCATAAAATCGGCGGAGGACTCGGCTCTTCCGTTCTATGGTTCGATCCGAAACATCTTCCGGAAGGTGGAGTGTTCCAGGGTGGAAATCAGGAGAACGGACATAGGGCCGGAACGGAAAATTCTCCTTCTATTTTAGCCTTGGCAGAAGCTGCAAAGATCCAGTTTGCTGAAATGGAGAATAAGAACAAAAGATTAGAATATTATAGAAATAAGATAGAATCCAAACTCAAAAGTTTAGGTGCGGAAATTGTAGCGGAGAATTCAGCAAGGCTATTCTCCACAACGTTTGCATTGCTTCCTTTGGACGATCTTGACTTTTTTATGATGGGAATGGAAGAGAAAGGATTTGCAGTTTCCACAGGATCTTCTTGCAAATCCAGGTCCAGAGAAGCAGCGCCTTCTCTTTTAGCAATGGGTTATACCAATGAAGAAGCTCTCAGAGCGATCCGAATTTCCACTGGATTATATACAACAGAAGAAGAAGTAGATTCTCTCTTAATTGCTCTGGAAGAAACAATTCTTTCTATCAGATAATAACATGTTTCAAAAATTTAAGCACGCAAATGCGGTCGGAGTCTATTTTCCTATCGTAGATGCCATTTCTTCTGCGTATCTGTCCGTCATACCGGCAACATAATCGCATACACATCTTTCGAGGCCTTCTTTTTCGATCCTTCTCTTGTAGGTTTCTGGAATTGAGTCAGGCTGTTTTCTGAAATGGAAAAATAATGTTTCTATAATATCTCTCCCTCTATCGCTTGTAACTATTACGGAAGGATGTCTATACAATGTTTTGTATAAAAAGGATTTTAATTCCCGGACCTTCTCCCCATAAGCGGGCTCGTACGTTGCGATCCTTTTTCCATCTTGGTAGGCAAGATTCAAATCATTTCGATCCGAAATTTTCCAATCGGAGATCCTCGATTCAATAGTTCTGATCATATTAGAAACCATACTATTGGTCAGTTCTCTGATTACAGTTCGAACGAATACTTTTCCAGCTAGTTTTGGAAATTTACCTTTCAATATTTCAGAAGTTTCTGCCCAAAGGGACAGTGAATTCAGATCTTCCGCTTTTAGATATCCCATTTCTAATCCATCATCTATATCATGACTAGTATACGCGATCTCATCCGCTACATCCGCACATTGTGCTTCTAAACTCGGGCCTTCTTCTTTTCTTTCCTTTCCAAAATTGGAACCGCCATATTCCGCTCCGTGTTTCATCATACCTTTTATGGTCTCTTTGGAAAGATTTAATCCAGGGAATTCCGGATAACGTGTTTCCAACATTGTAACGATCCTCACCGATTGTTTGTTATGTTCGAATCCACCGAATTCGCCCATCAAATCGGAAAGCATATCTTGGCCTGCATGTCCGAAAGGCGTATGGCCTAGGTCATGAGCGAGTGCGATCGTTTCTGCAAGTAAAGAATTGAGTCCTAATGCGGAAGCGATCGTTCTAGAAATCCCTGCAACTTCTAAAGTATGAGTGAGGCGATTGCGATAATTTTCCCCTACTGAGTAAACGAACACTTGGGTTTTATATTGTAATCTTTTGAATGCGCTGGAGTGAACTACCCTGTCTCTATCTCTTTGGAAAGGAATACGGTACGGGTGTTCTTCTTCTTTGTATTCTCTTCCTCCAGTTTCGTCCTGTAAAACTGCGTAGCTTGCTAATAGAGAATTTTCGGCTTGGATAATTTGGTTTCTGTCTTTTTGCACCTGAAACCAATTTGGAACCTAAAAAGACTTAAAAGCAAGCCAAACAAATCTAGTTTTTCGGTTCCAATTTGCTCTGGATAAGTTTCACTGGTGCAATTCTACTCGGAATAGATAGAAGCATTCATGGATCTAGTTAATATCCCGGACTTAGTAAATTTTTTTTCCCGCTTTGGAAATGAGTTCTCTTACCTAGCAGTTTTCTCTACCCTTATTCTATGCGGTTTCGGTCTTCCGATCCCTGAGGATATCTCCCTGGTTTCCGGAGGAGTTTTAGCTGGTTTAGGCTACGCAAATGAACATGTAATGTTCGGAGTAGGAATGGCTGGAGTTCTTGTAGGAGACGGTTCCGTATTTTTACTCGGAAGGGTTTTTGGAGAGAAGGTACTACAAATTCCTTTTATCGCCAAATTTTTAACCCCGGAAAGATTTTCCAAAGTTCAGGAGAAATTTTCCCAATACGGAAATTGGGTTGTATTCATGGCTAGGTTCATGCCAGGTCTTAGGATGCCAATCTATCTAACTGCCGGGACTTCGGATCGAATTTCCTTCTTTAGATTTTTGTTTTTGGATATGTTCGCTGCGGCGATCTCTGTTCCGATCTGGGTTTATCTTGGTCACTATGGTGCAAAAAATTTGGACCAGCTCAGTAACTTAGTCCACCAAGGCCAAATTACAGTCTTTGCATTATTAGGAATTCTTGTATTAGCCCTTGTTCTATATTTCACGATCAAAAAGAAACGTTCCGGGAAATAATACTTTTACTCGACATAATTTTATGAATCTATACAGTTTGGTTAGATATGGATGTTCTAACCCAACCTGTGTTGGTGCTGAACGCGACCTATGTCCCGGTTGCGATCCGGACCGTTAAAGACGCCGTTATCCTTCTTATTCTTAGAAAAGCAGAACTCATTAAAGACGAAAAAGGCCTATTTATCAGGTCTGAAAAGCTTAAGTTATCCACTCCACGAATTATTCTACTCACAGACTATTACAAGGTCCCTAAACGTAAGCATAAGCTCTCTAGAGAAAATATATTCCTGCGAGATGATCATGAATGCGTCTACTGCAGGCGTAAACTTCCTTCTTCCAAACTTACCTTAGATCATGTGATCCCTAAAAGTCGTTGGGAAGAGATCCCTCGGGAAAAAAAACCGAAGGATTATCATACCTGGGAAAACCTGGTCACAGCTTGCCGGGACTGCAATACCAGAAAAGGAAACAAACTTCTCCAAGAACTCAAGTGGGAGATCCCTGAAAATCGGTCGACAAACAAGAGACGTTTTCCACAATTTTCAGTATCCACCCAATTGGTCGAAAAATTCGGCTGGGCGGATTATATACACAGCTAAATGAATCTTTTTTTATCCAGAAGAATATGTATATTCTTCTCTAATCTACTACTCATCCTTTCCTTAGTATCTTGTTATAATTATTCCACAAATCGGATCGTAACGACGCCGCCTACTTTGGTGGGAATCACTTTGATCGGTACTGGAGTTTACGAACTCAGATTGAGGGCCGGAAATCCGGAAGCATTTTTTAGCGGTTATACTTTGTATACAGGAAGTACTGCGGACGCATCTAGGAATCCTGCAGATTTTTCTTCCGGAAAAGCATGTGAACTTCCTTTGAATATGCTTCCAAACCAACCAAAAGAATATTCAATAGAAGTAAATCCGACTGCCGGTCCACTCGCAGTTCCTGGCGCTGGAGAAAATACGAACAGAGTCTGTAAGATTGTGGCTACTTTAAATTCAGGGGATTACGTAACTCTTAGATCTTCAGTGATCTCTTTGGATCTGAATAGTGGAACAAAAGATATCTATGTATTCTCTATGCCTTCGAATACATTACAAGTCCCTTAATCTTTAAACCATACGCTTATCTTTTTAAGAGTGCTCTCAGTATCTTCTTTCCAGATACTTTTGGGAAATTTTTCCAAAAACTCTTCCAATTCTTTTTTAGCGGTTTCTAATTCTTCTCTTAAACGTAGAAGTGCCGGATTATCTTCTTTCTTTAAGTATACCGGATTTCCGTCAGTGAACTGAAAATATTTTTCGATCGCTTGGGCAGCTTTTTGTTTAGCGAGCTTATAAAATTGAAATCCTTCCGGATCTTCTTTAGAATTTTCTAAAATTACAAAAGAATCGTTTTGGAGAGAAGATAACAAAACATCCCTTAATTGGACCAATTCCTTAAACAAAAGATCCGTTTCATATTCTCCGGAATCCGGATGATATTTACGAGAAAGTTCCCGGAATCTGCTCCGGACTAGATTTGCGTCGAATTTTTTGGGGAGTCCGTAAAAGTCCAGGGCACGGCTCAGCAGGTCCCCGTCTTCCAACCTAACTTCCTATGAGCTAGGAATTTTTTGAGTTGGATCTTGGATTGAACCAAGTTCAACTCTTTGCGATATTCCTGCAGAATGATCTCCATCTTTTCCCCTACTTGGGAATTCAAATCCCTGGACTCCTCCAATTTTTGGAAGATCGTATCGGAGAGTCGAATAATTTCCAGAGTTTGAGGAGAAGATTCTTCTAATTGTTCGATCTTACGGTCCAGTCGTTTCATCTTTTCGACTAGATCTGAATTTTGGATTTCCAGCTTGGCAGTGCCTTCTCCGTCTCCAAAACCCAAGATTTGCAACTGGCGTTTTTGGAGTTCTATCAGTTTATCCAAAAAGGAAATTTTCTCCTCGTAATAAGAGAAAAGTTTTTCTTCCGTAGAATTTAGATTTTTAGGAACCCTACCCGCCATTAAAAGTCCTAACCTTGGAGAGAGAGTCCAGTACCTCTCGAACCGGCAGCAGGCATTGGAACCACGGAAGAAGTTTTTTCCTTCTTCTCAATTTCTTCCCAAGCAAGTTTTAGATCTTCCAGGTATTTGATAATTTCGGAAAGGATCTCACTGTCCTTCTTCATATTGGCTTCTAATAAGCGCTTTTTAATATAAACATAAATTCCAAGAAGGTTGTTTGCAACCTCTCCGCCGTTCTCCATGTTAAGAGCAAGCATCAGTTCAGTCACAATTTCTTGGGCTTTTAGGATATTATTGTTCACCACGTCGTACTTGCGGGGTGTATTATTCTCGATGGCAACGTTCAGGAAGCGAATTGCCCCTTCATATAACATCACGATAAGCCGGCCCTGACTCACAGTAGAAATTTCATTGGATTTATACTGTTCGACGGACGCCGTCGATTTTCTAGCAAGTGACATGTGTCTCTCCTGAAATACTTTTCGACAAAATTCCGGACCGCCTTAACGTGGACTGGTAATTCTTATCGTATCGGATGCGAAAATTCTTGGCAAGTCTGATTCCCAAACCCAGAAAAAAGCTTGTCTTTTTGGCCTCTGGGCGGGGGAGCAACCTGAAAGCTGTCCTTCAGGTGATCCAAAAGGGAAAAATTCCCGGAAATCCTGCATTTTTAGTCACAGACAACCCTGAGGCAGGTTCTATACAGATTGCTGCTAGCCATAATGTGCCGGCCAAAATTTTAGACTGGAAGTCTTATTCCAAAAAAGAAGAATACCATCTGGATCTTCTCCGTACCCTGGAAGAAATCTCCCCGGATCTGATCGTGGCCTGCGGGTACATGAGAATTCTAAAACCGGAAATCATCCGAGCCTTTCAAAATAGGATCATCAATATACACCCTTCTCTTCTTCCCTCCTTTACCGGTCTGCATGCTCAGAAACAGGCATTCGATTATGGGGTCAAGTTCGCGGGTTGCACCGCTCATTTTGTGGATGAAGGTGTGGATTCTGGTCCTATTATTTTGCAAGGAGTTGTTAAAATCGAGGAAGGAATGACCGAAAGAGAATTGACTCTTGCCATTCTCAAAGAGGAACATAAAATCCTGCCCCTCGCGGTTAAATACTTCTGCGAAGATCGGCTCTTCATCAAAGACAGGAAGGTCTCAATCCTCTAGCATGGTCAAAATCACTCGTGCCCTTATTTCAGTTAGCGACAAAACAGGACTTATCGGATTCGCTAAGTACCTCGAATCCAAAGGAGTGGAAATCATTTCCACTGGCGGAACCCTCAAAACACTCACAGAAAACGGAATCAAAGCGATCGCAATAGACGATTATACCGGGTTTCCGGAAATTTTGGACGGAAGAGTAAAAACTCTCCACCCTAAAGTCCACGGAGGACTCTTGGGTGTGATCTCCAAACCGGAACACAAACAGAAGATGGAAGAATTAAAAATTCCTAAAATCGATCTGGTAGTTGTGAACTTATATCCGTTCGTGCAAACTGTTTCTAAACCTGGGGTCCATCTGGACGAAGCGATCGAAAATATCGATATAGGCGGACCTTCTATGATCCGCTCCGCTAGTAAGAACTATAGACATACGATAGTAGTTACGGATCCGAACGATTATAAAACGGTTGAAGAATCCATGAAGGTAAACGATGGTTCCGTGGACGCGGATACTTCTTTCCTCCTGATGAGAAAAGCGTTCTCTCATACTGCGATGTATGATACTGCAATTTCTTCTTGGTTCAATAAGCTTGCCGGGGAGAAGTTCCCGGACATTCTAAATCTTTCCTTCACTAAAAAACAAAAACTCAGATACGGAGAGAACCCTCACCAGGGAGCCGCATTCTACGAGCCTTTGTTTACAAAGAGTGAATTTTCTCCTCTTCAAGGAAAAGAATTATCTTTTAATAATATGTTGGATTTTGACGCGGCATTCCATATTTCCGCGCTTCTTCCTGATAATACGGTTTGTATCATCAAACATTTGAATCCTTGTGGGATCGCATATGCAGACGATATATTAGAAGCATTCCGTTTGGCAAAAAGAACGGATCCTATTTCCGCGTTCGGTGGGATCATTGGGATCAAAGGAACAGTCACAGGAGAATTAGCCGTCCTAATCGGAGAAACTTTCGTAGAGGGTGTGATCGCTCAGAAATTCGAACCTGCGGCTTTGGAATATTTTTCTAAAAAGCCGAATGTTCGTCTGATAGAGATCGCAGATTTCCAAGAAGCATTGGATGAAATGGATTTGAGACCGATTCATCACGGAATTCTTCTGCAAGATAGAGATTATGCAACCATCACAGAAAAAGATCTGAAGATCGTTTCTAAAAAACAGCCTACGGAAGAAGATATTCGCGGTCTGATGTTTGCTTGGTCTACTGTAAAATTTATCAAGTCCAACGCGATTGTTTATACGGAAGAGAACGCAACCTTAGGAATTGGTGCAGGACAAATGTCCAGAGTGGATTCGGTTCAACTAGGAGCGACCAAGGCTCTAAACGTTGGACTTTCCGTTGTAGGTTCTTATGTTGCGAGTGATGCGTTCTTCCCTTTCAGAGATGGAATTGATGCGATCGCAAAAGTAGGAGCAAAAGCAATCATCCAACCCGGAGGTTCTATCCGGGACGAAGAAGTGATCAAGGCAGCTGATGAGCATGGGCTGATCATGGTGTTCACCGGCATGAGGCATTTTAGACATTAAGATGGAATTCTTTCTCTACCTAATCTATTTAGTTATCACATTAGTAGTTGTTTCCTTAGGAGACTATTATTTCCGACTTCTTTACTTAAGCGGAAAGGATACTTTCGAAAAACAAGAACTGACTGATTGGGCGAGAATTATTCCTTCTAAGATCGTTTCTATTTTTGAATCAGCGGGAAGTCTTCAATATGGACTTCTCGCATTCGGGCTCTCTGCATTCTTTGCGTATGTCTGGACACTAACCGGGGGACTTATCGGTTCTCCTCATTATACGGATTCTTTTGGAAATTATTTCTTTCTATCCTTTATCATGCCGGTGCTTGTACTTGCATTTTACTCTTTTATTTCTTCCGAAGTTTTAAGAGCGGCCAGGATCTCTCGAAACAGTGGATCCTTTCTGGCAAGACTTCTAAACCAAGAAATTCCCTTACTTTCCGGGATCTTTATCTCTGTGATCGCCTCGAATCTAGCGGTTTACGGCCTCTACCATGAGATTTCCTTTTTATTCGTTCTTCCGAATGTTCTGATCCTTTTGGTCCTTCTGATCTTAAGATGGAACGGAAAGGTAAAATTCGGGGGAATTCGCGTGGACAGAGAGGAAGAAGACCTGGAGGATTTGGGGGAAGATTCCTAATTCTTGTTTGGTTTTCTGCCGATAGTTAAAGAATGAAAGGGCAATCCATCTTCCTGTTCTTATTCTCCCTACTCCTTCCTTGGAGTTCCGTATTTTCTCAGTTTCCGGGAGATAATTCCAGAAATAACGGCTCCAAACCCACCTTAGACGGATTTGCGGAAGTCTCTTGGGAAGCATCCTATGCCCAAGTTAGAGACAAGTTTTTATCCTTAGCAGCAAATCCTCAAAGTGAGGAAAAGATTGAAGTAGTTCATGAAGATAAAGAGAAGTCCCTGCTTGTAAGAAGAAATGGGATCTTCTATCTATACCGTTTTTATTCCACTCCTAAGTTGGTGCTGGATTCCCGCCCGAAAGATAAGAACCAACCTCGTCCTGAAAAAGAAACTTCTCCGGATGAAGACGAACATCTAGAGCCTGGTAAACTATTCTCCGTTGGTGTTTCCTTTCGTTATCTTCCAGGAAAAGAAGTTCAGTCCAAACTGGAAAATAAGTATGGAAAGCCTAAAAAAGAGACCCTGGATGATAAGAAGATCGGGGGAGCAGTCATTTGGGAATTAACCGACGAAAGACAGGCGCCTCCAGCAGGCGGATTCATTGTCCAATGGAAGGAAGCTTATAAAAAACAACCTTTTACAAGAAGAGTGGATTATTTCAGTTCCAAGGTAAAGGCCCAGATCGAAAAAGAATATAAAGAGTTCTTCTCTGCTGAAGAAATCAAAACTTTAAGAGATCTGATCCCGTAAGAAATCCTTGACCGAAGGCCCCTAAGGCTACCACTATCCAGAGAGATTCAAAATCTTTCGGAGCAAACCGTGGAATTATATTTAGATACAGCAAATGTGGACGAGATCAAAGAGATCGCGTCCTACGGTCTTTTGGACGGAGTTACTACAAACCCGTCTTTGATCGCTAAATCAGGTCGTAGCTTTAAAGAAGTGATCAAAGAGATCTGTGCAATCGTGCCTGGTCCTGTGAGCGCAGAAGTACTTGCAACCAAACATGAAGATATGTTAAAGGAAGCGGACGAACTTGTAAAGATCGCTCCAAACGTAGTGATTAAAGTTCCTTTAATTCCGGAAGGATTGAAAACAGTAGTAAAACTAACTGAGAAAGGAATTCCTACAAACGTAACTCTTTGTTTTTCCGCACCTCAGGCGCTTCTCGCAGCAAAAGCCGGAGCCACTTATATTTCTCCATTTATCGGTCGTGTAGACGATACTTCCTGGGACGGAATGGAACTTATCTCCGAGATAAGAGAGATCTATGATAACTACGGTTATGAAACTAAAATTTTAGCTGCTTCTATCAGAGGACCAATCCACTTGAAAGAGTCCGCTCTTCGCGGAGCTGATTGTGCTACTATGCCGATCTCTGCTTACCAGCAGTTATTCAAACATCCTCTCACCGATATCGGTTTGGAAAAATTCTTAGAAGACGCTAAGAAACTTAAGTGGTAAGCCGCTTCGCTTAATCGATTTTTCAGGGAAGTTTTTTCTTCCCTGTGAAATCATTCATTAGAATTTCAGATTGTTCTGAAATACAAAATACACTCTGGTGAGAACCATCGTAGTATAGATCGCAAGAGCTTAATGTATTCATATCGGCCGCAGAAGCGCCATATTTGAATGCAAGTTCCCTGACGCGAGGCCACCAGGATTTTTCGAGCCCTAATTCGTAATATCCCTCTCTATATCCTGGATACACTTTCGGCCAAATCAAATAGGCCTTGATCCCTTCCTTCTCCGCGAGTTTTAAGAATTCTTCCACAAAGAAAAATTCGGTCTCCCCTAAGGTAAATCCGGATAGATAAATACTCTTAAGACGAAGTGCATCCTTTTCTAGTTTTTTAGGATTATTGCTCGCACTTGCATAAGCAAGCTGCTCTCCGTTTCCAAGTTCCAAGATCAGATTTTCGTGATTCTGATCCGGTCTATACTGTTTTAGTTTTCCGCCGGTGAACCTGGACCAAAAAAGTTTAAAACCTGGTTTTATCTTTCGAATGCTGAAGAATTTCTCCTTCCAGATTTCTAATTTATCAGAGAAGGAAAAATTTTCCCAATATGTTTCCTTAAATTCTTGGTCCGCTCCCAATCTTAAAAAAGGTTCATAGAATAAACCCTTAGAATCATCAAACCCTTCCGGGCTGATCACATAAAATACGGCCTTAGGTTTAATTCCTGCTTCTATAATTTTACGAAACCAATAGAAGCCGTAAGCAGGAACAGCTTGTGGTCCCGAAAAATTATACACTGTCCAATCGTTCGCAAAAGAAGGAGGAAGTGTTTTAATAGAATATGGATAAGCTCTAGAATCCCCGAACGCCAAAAGCAAATTTTTGTCTTTGAGAGATCCGTCTTTTTGAAGTTTCTCAAATAGATTTCTTCTTTGAGTGTAATAGACAGGATTTCCTTCTTGGTAAAAAGAAGTTTGGAAGAAGTCCAAAAGGAAAATTTTATCCGCAAAGAATAAAACGATCAGAAAGAGTAAAGGAAGATAGATATATTTCTTTTTCATGATATTTCTCAGAATTGTCCGTAAAAGAAATCAGCGTTTCCACTCGGTAGAGCAAGTAAGACCAAGATCCACACGATAGGAAGAAGCGCCGCTTTCCATTGGAACCTAACCTTAAATTTCTCGGGCCATTCTTCTGCTGAATGGAATAAGATCGCGACTAAAAGTGCAAAAATACAAGGTTCCATATTCGGGAAAGAAACTCCATTCGCCCAAATAAATATTCTTTGCACCGCCGCCAGAGCAGAACCGAAATCAGGAGTGAAGAATAATATCCAGGAGATACTATAAATATTCAGAACGAATAAGTATGTGATGGTTCTTTTTACATAAGGGATCTCAGGAAGGATCTTAACCTTCCAATCATTCAATACTCTTTCGATTGAGAGATATAAACCTGTTAGAACTCCCCAAAGAAGATAATTCAAATTGGCACCATGCCAGAGTCCGCCAAGACCAAATGCTACTAGGTAATTAAAACAAGTGCGCAATGTTCCACTTCTAGAACCGCCGAGTGGAATGTATAAATAATCTCTGATCCAAAAGGAGAAGGTCAAATGCCATCTTCTCCAAAAATCTCCGAACCCATTGAAGAAGAACGGAGCCCTGAAGTTTTGAGGAAGAGTAAATCCTAAAAGTTTCCCCATTCCTCTGGCGATATCGGTCAGTCCTGAAAAATCTAAGTAAAGATAGATCGCAAAGAAATAGACTGTACTTAAAAGTGCCGCTCCTGAAAAAGCAGATGTTTCCGCAAATACCTGGAAGATAGATCCGGACATCAAAACGGAAACTACGGACTTTTTGAAAAGACCGATGACCAAGAGCCAAAGCCCATCTACCATATCTTCCTTTTCCATTTTAGGAGAATCGAATTGGGTTGCCACATCGTTAAACCTTAAGATGGGTCCAGCGATCATAACAGGAAAAAGGAAAATATAAGAAGCAAGTTTGAAAAAACCGATTTCCTCTGCGATCGTTCCTTTCTTCTTATCCACTAAAAGGGAAATGAATTGGAATGTATAATAGCTAATCGTTAAAGGAAGAACCACTTCGAATCCAGCCCAGTCCAAAGACTTGGAAAGTATTCCATCTAAGCTGACCTTGTTTTGGAAATCTGGAATTCCTAAAAATATCCCTGCGAGATCCGCGAAAAAATAGAAATATTTAAAAAAGGCTAAATTAAGAACATTGAATCCGATGGAAACCGGTAAGAACCATTTTTTTGCTAAGAAAAACCGTATGAATGCCCAGTTGATCGCCACCACAAGGATGAGATGGAATAAAAACTTCCAGGAGGAGAATGCGTAAAATAACGCAGAACTTAGAATGAGAAAATATTTCTTTAAAGCGTCCGGAAGATTCCAATACACCAGAAATACTAGACAGAAAAAAAATAAAAATTCTAAACTGGTAAAATTCATGGTCTCCAAACTTTAGGATCGAGTAAGACAAACTTACCTTCTCCGATTTTCAATTTTTCCAAAGAAAGTTTTCCGATACGGATCCTTTGCAGATCGATTACTCTTCCGCCGAGTATTGTGAACATTCTGCGGATCTGTCTCTTTCTTCCCTGCTTTAAGATCACTCTGAATTTAGAAGATCCTTCTCCTTTTGTTAAGGATGTAACCTTCTCCGCTTTTAAAAATTCTCCTTCGTCTATAAATCCCTTAGTGAATCTGTCCTTCACTTCCTTGGAATCCAATTCTTCTTCCAACAGGACTTCGTATTCTTTTTCGGAACCTTCGGATGGATGAGTGATCTCTTGGACTAAATTGCCTTGGTCGGATAAAAGAAGAAGTCCCCTGGAATCTAGGTCCAATCTTCCTGCGATAAAAAGTTTTCCATACTTTTTAGGGAGTAATTCAAAAACAGTATTGGAATGAAAACGATCGTTATGGGAGCAAAGAAAACCTTTCGGTTTATTTAATGCGAGGAACACCGCGCCTGTAGGGGGAACTAATTTTTTATTTCCTACCTGAACTAGATCAGATCCTACCCGGATCTTTGTGCTTAGATTTTTTTCGACGACTCCATTGACTTTCACTTTGCCGGAAAGAATCAATTCTTCCACTTTTCTGCGAGAGCCTAGCCCGCAGTCTGCCAGGAATCGATTGATCCGGATCTCTTTGGAGGAATCTTCCCCTGATTTTTCTTTTGCGCCTTTTTCGCCCAAACTTGCCCTCAGTCCCTCCAGATTCGGACACCCGCCTATTTCCGGCTACCCAAAACACTTGACTCTTTTAGGACTCAGACGGAGGCTTTAAGGGTGAATCCTCTAAAAAAGAAGCCCAGATCCAATGCATATCAACCCGCTCCCGAAAAACCGGATTGGTTAAAGGTCAGGCTTCCTTTCCGGGGAAAGGAAAATCCGGTCGATTTCGTCCGCAGTTCCGTAGAGGACGGAAAACTCAATACAGTCTGCGAAAGCGCTTCCTGTCCCAACCTGAATCATTGTTGGTCCAGAAAAACCGCCACCTATATGCTCGCAGGGGATATCTGCACAAGACGTTGTTCTTACTGTGATGTTGCCTTTGGAAAACCGCTTGCGTTAGATCCGGAAGAACCTCTAAGAGTTGCAGAATCCGCAAAGGCATTAGGCCTAAACCACGTAGTTATCACATCAGTAAACAGAGATGACCTATCGGATGGAGGAGCGGCTCATTATAAAAAAACTGTAGAACTGATCCGAGAAAGATTACCTGAATGCAAAATTGAAATCTTAGTTCCGGACTTCAAAATGAGAGAAGAAAACTTAGAGATCGTTTATTCTTCCAAGCCGGACATATTCAATCATAACTTAGAAACAGTAGAGAGATTATTTCCTACTGTAGCTCCCGCCAAAAAATACGAAAGATCTTTGGATGTTCTGGGGCACGCATCGGGAAGAGGACTTTTAACTAAAAGTGGATTGATTCTTGGACTAGGCGAAACTTTAGAAGAAGTTCACCAAACTCTAAAAGATCTCAGATCAGTCGGAGTGCAGATGATTACCCTTGGACAATATCTGCAGCCAACTCCTACACATCTTCCTGTGAGCGAATATATTCGTCCGGAAGTATTCAAAGATCTGAAAGAATTTGGAAAAGCCTTAGGATTCAGAACTGTGTTCTCTGGACCTTTGGTTAGAAGTTCTTATCACGCGGACGAGCAAGTGCCGTGGTTCGAAAATTAAAAAGGTTCAAAGATAAATTTCCGGAGATTCCGGATACCGGAGAGATGAAAAAGATCATCTTCCATTCTATTCTATCTTATCTTTCTAAACAAAATGGTCATGTTTCCAAAATGGAGATCAAAGACGTTTTATTCGATTCTATCAGTTTGATCCCTGGCTTTAGAGTTGAATGGGGAGAGATCCAAAAATTCGGTAAAAGTAAACTGCTCGTGAATTATAAAGATAAGCTTCTAGTTTTAGATCTAGAAGAAATTTCAAACATGATCCTAAGACTCTGGGATCATTACTTAGACACTCATCCTAATCATAAAGCCAGGTAATTTCGCAAGGAGATCACAGATGCTTATAAATAGAAAAACCCGAGCCACCTTTCGGTAACCCGGGATTTTTCCACCTTTAAGCTTGTGCCTGTGGATTAGTTTTCGGATTTAGTTTGGAAGTCGTAGATAACTTCTTTTACATCATCCTGGTTGATCTTCTTAATACCGTCTTCGGTATGGACGATCATTGTACTACCTTGCTGGTCTACGATCGCTCCGATGATGGTAGTTTTGCCATCAGCCAGTACGATTTTTTCCAGTTTCTCGTAGTAGTTTACAAGATCCTTATTGGTTTTCAGGTTTTTAGGAGCGGAAACAAGAACGTTCTTGAATCTTTTTAGCTCGTCAGATTGACGCTTAGCTAATTCTTCTTCGATTTTCTTTCTTTCTGCTTCGTTAGCAGCGTTAGTAGCTTCGTCTACTTTGCCGGACTTAGGATCGATATTCAGTTTTACTAATTTATCGGTAGTATCTTTGTCCAGAGTAACGATAGTTCTGATCTCTTCTTCTTCGGTTTTGGAAACTCCAGCACCAGTTAGTTTAGTAACCGCTTTCGGAATGTCTTTTTCCAAAGTAGCGTCTAGCTTAGTAAGTTCTTTCTCACCGAATTTTTTATCAGGAGCTTTTACTATGGAAGACTCGTCTTTTTCTAAGATAACTTCAGCTTTGTCTAATGAAGCTTTGATCTTTTGCAATTCTGCATTCGCAGAAATCTCTTCAGCAGTTGCACCTTCCAGAGCACGAACTCTTGGGGATACTGCAACGGATCCTTCTAATACTTTTACGACAGATCTGTCGTTTTTAGTACGATCCACAACGAAAGAAGTTCCTCTAACTCCCGCGATTGCGGTCGGAGTTACTACAGAGAACTGGTCGTCTTTGCTTGCTTTATTTACTTTAGCGAAAACTTTTCCGGAAACTAAGGACAGTCTAGTGTCAGTGTTTCCTTGGGTATTCAAAGCGAGAGCGGAGAATTCCAAGCTAGACTTTTCAGCCAAACGAACAGCTGAACCGTCGGAAAATTGGATATCAACTTTTGCTTTTGCCTTGGTTTCAACTTTGTCCCCTTCTTTCAGGACAGTTCCAAGACTAGCTTTGTCTTCAGTTAAATCAGCGTGTTGGATTTTTGCTTCCCCTACGCTAAATACTACGATTGCCGATGGTTGGCTCTGTTTTGCGTTCGCGGAATCCGCGTTCTCCGCAGGCTTTTTACAAGCTCCGGATGTCAACAGACCGACCATTAGGACGGCTGATGCAACGGAAATGATCTTATTCATACCCCTATCCTTCTTTGATCGAGATTAATCAGAAACCGCGGTGGAGGCAGTCCGATCTATATTGGGTTAACATCTATGGATTTGGGATTTTCAATTTATTTCAATTTTTTTTCCAATTTGGAAGATATTTCCTGAACTAAAATCACCAAAATACAGCTCCCCTGAGGAATCTTGGCCAAATGTGCTGATTAGGAAGTGAGTGCTCCCGAGTACAGTTAGTTTCCTTTTACCTTCTGTTTCGGTAGAGAAACCAAGTAGTTTTCCGGAAACAAAGTCGGCAAAAATGTACCATCCATAGTATTTAGAGAGATTTTTCCCTCTGTAAACATACCCACCAGTGATAGAACGGCCTAAATCATGATCATATTCCAGAATTGGATCGGTTAATCCCGGTTTTTCACATTCCGTCTTAGGTAAAAAGCAGTGAAACCCTTCCTTTATATTCCAACCGTAATTTTTGCCTTTTAGAACCAGATCTACTTCTTCCCACTCGTCCTGTCCTACATCTGCCAGATACAGATCTCCCTTTTTTGTATCGAATGAGAACTTCCAAGGATTTCTAAGTCCATAGGCCCAAATTTCCGGTAAGAAGCCCGGTGAATTTTTATAAGGATTATCTTCCGGAATTTTATAAGGAGGAGCATTGGAATCCAGGTTAGGCGTTATTCGGATCAGAGTTCCTAGATAGGTAGAAGTATTTTGTCCGTGTTTGTAAGGATCTCCACCGGCACCGCCGTCGCCAAAACCAATATATAATTTTCCATCCGGACCAAAACTGAGCTGCCCTGCATTATGATTGGAATAAGGTTGATCCACTCTGAGTAATATCCTCTTACGATCCTGCCAACGAATGACTTTTGAATCATCCCATCGAAATTCTAAAATGAATGTTTGGTCTTTCCCCGCTTCCTTAGAAACAGCATTGATATAAAAGAGTTTATTTTCGGAAAACTTAGGGTGAAATGCAAGGCCAAGTAAACCTTCTTCCGATCTTGTTTCTACGTTTCCCGTAAAATCAGCGATTAGCTTCGATTCTTTATTTGTAAAATTCCAAAGAAGGATTTTTCCTTTCTTCTCCAAGACGACCATCTCGTCTGGAAGGCTGGAATGAAATTGTATATCTGTGATTTCTTTAAATCCGGACGCAACCTGGGTCCAACCGAAAACATATTCTGGTACATTCTCTTTTTTAGGTTTTTGTTTTTTAGTTTTGGCAAGAAGAAGGTCTGCTCTTGCAGAAAGTAACAAGAGTCCCAAAAATAGAGAGAAGGTTAAGATCCTAATGCAAAATCGTCTCATTCTGGCAGAAAAAAATACAGTTTGAAATCTCTCAGTCAAGGATGAAAAAGCCAAAAACTAGCTGCCAAAACTTGCCCACAAACCAGTCTGGAGTTAAGATGAGCACGAGTACCCTTCGCCCCGAATCTTCCATAGCCTTGCTAGAGGAAATGGAAAAAAAATATAAACAGATCCCATTCGAAGCAATTCTGAAGCAGGACATTCTGAGGCAAGGGATCCATTTTCTTCCTGAATCTTTTCAGATAGAGGGGGATTATAAGACCAAGGATTATTTCATCTTCTCCTTTGACCATATTCCACTTGCGGATATGAAAGAAGGCACCGACTCCAAGGCACCAGAAGAGATTAAAATCACTGGCGGTTATTTCGATTTATTACCCACTGTAGTATCTACTCGTAATAATCCGAACTCACCTTATAAAGTGAAACGTATCCCTCCTGGCGAAAAAGATGAAGGAAGACCAGGTCTTTATCTGAACGAAACATTTTTAGGAAAACTGGAATATCCACCTAAGCCTGCTTGGTACAGACACAAAACAAAGTCCGGAAAAATTCCAGGAGAGATCGCACCTGTTATTGAATGGGGATATCTCATCTACTTAACTGTATTCCGCAACTGCCAGTATTTCGGTAAAGACGAAGAATGTGCTTACTGCGATATCAATCATAATTATAGACAACAGAAGAATGCAGGCAGACCTTACACAGGTGTTAAAGACATAGAAGATATTTTAGAAGTTCTATCTTGGATAGATGCGGAAGATGATATCGCAAAAGTTTATACAATCACCGGCGGTTCCGTAATCACTTCTCTCAAAAAGAAGAATGAAATAGATTTTTATTTAGAATACGCACAAGCAATCGAGCAGAAGTTCCCAGGAAGATGGATGGGCAAGATCGTTTCCCAAGCTTGGGAAAATGATGACTGCAAAAAATTCAAAGATGCAGGTATCCAAGTCTATCATCCAAACTACGAAGTCTGGGAACCTGAATTATTCAAAAAAATCTGCCCAGGAAAAGAAGCATACATCGGTAGAGATACTTGGATCAGAAGGATCGTTGATTCAGCGGAAATTTTCGGACCTTCGTATGTGATTCCTAACTTTGTAGGAGGAGTAGAACTTTCTCAGCCTTGGGGATTTGAAACAGTAGCGGAAGCAATTAAGTCTACTGGAGAAGGTTTAGACTTCTTCATGTCCAAGGGGATCATGCCTAGATTTACTGCTTGGTGTCCTGAACCTTATACGACTCTCGGAACACAGGCCGGTCCTCCTCTGGAATATTTCTGTGAATTACTCACAGTCTGGAAGTCTACATTCGAAAAATATAATCTTCCTACACCTCCGGGTTATGGAGAACCAGGACCGGGAAAGGCGGTATTCTCTGTTTCCGCCTTTATGGATGTGATCGGGTACCCGGGAAGGGCTTAGTCCCCTCCTCCTACGCTTGTAGAACGTTGCACTCTTCTCCAGCTATTTGCCCAAGAAGCAAAAGAGTTTTGGTTCCTAGTCTGTAGATAAAGTTTTCCTTTACCTGAAAACTTTGCCACTAGTCCTTCACCGGATAAGAATAGAGATTTTAATCCGCCTACCTTATCTATATGATAATCCAAACTAGGTTCGAATGCCACTATATGTCCTGTGTCTACGATATACATTCCGTCCACATCTACTTGATGAATTGCTCCAAAGCTAGAAAAGAAAAGGTCTCCTGTTCCGGAAACTTTTAGGAAGAATAAACCTTCTCCTGCAAAAAATCCTTTGAAGCCTCCCCATTTGCTGTCTATCACAAGCTCAGTTCCGCCTGCGACATAGGCTCCTCTACTTAAGATCAATTCTTCGTTTTTGAGAGTTCTGTGTTCCAAGTCTCCTTGGGTGGCAGAGGTCAGAAATAATTCTCCATTTCCATTTTCTACGGTGAATGTATTTTGAAAGAAGGACTCACCACTAAACAAAGCTCTTTTTGCAGATGCAAATATTCCACCTTGCGCCTTTGTCTCCATTTTGACCTGAGGAGACATTGCAACCATTGCTCCGGATTCCGCGCGAATGGATTCTCCTGAGCTCATATTCAATTTTAAGATGGGAAAATCAGGTTTTGCTAATATTTCAAATTTCATAGTTTATTCCTTTCTAGGTGGTAATTCGGATCTGAACCAAGCGCCGAGTGTAGGCACATTTCTGGATTGGAGCCAAAGTCTTCCTTTGCCTTTAAATTTGGCGACTAAACCTTCTCCGCCTAAGAAGAATGATTTCCAGCCTCCGAACTTTGTGATCTCGTATTGAAGGCCTTCTTCAAATGCGACTATATGGCCTGTATCTACTATAAATTCACCTTCTACATCCAGGACTTCTATCCCTCCGTAACTGGAGATTAAAACCGGTCCGCTTCCTGAAAGTTTTAAGAAGAATAAAGACTCTCCGCTGAAAAAACCTTTCAGACCTTGGAACTTTGTATCTATATCTATCTCAGGTTTTGATGCGAGGAAGGAACTGGACTGTATAAAAATTGTACCGTTCAATTCCAACTTTTCAATGTCTCCAGGAAGTGTAGGAGCAAGTAAAACTTCTCCGGCTTGTGATGCGGAGAATGTATTCATCCAGAAAGATTCTCCTCCTAAGAAAGCGGCTTTCAAGGATTTGAATAACCCACCTTGTTGTGCTTTGCTAGTTTGCATTTGGATATGAGAGCTCATACTCATCAGAGCTCCCGCTTCCGCCTTAATAGATTCTCCGGAACTTAAATTAACTTTCGCTACGGAATAAGATGGTTTGTATAAAACTTGGATATTCATTTTGATTCCTAATGTTTGTTAAACTGGAAGAAGTTTAGTAAGCCAGCTGATAAATCCGGAAGGCACCCTGGATTGGATCCAAAGAGTTCCGTTACCTGAAAAATTCGCTACCAAACCTTCTCCACCGAGCAAAGTGGATTTCCAATTTCCTCCAGCCTTTCCTACTTTGAATTGTAGAGAATTTTCAAAAGCGACTATATGACCTGTGTCTACAGTATAATTTCCTTCTACTTGAATTGGAATAATAGCACCGTATGAACTTAAGAATACTTTACCTGTTCCTGAAATTTCTAACAAGAACAGACCTTCTCCGCCGAATAGAGAACGAAGACCCCCGAATTTAGAAACAACTTGGATACCAGGGTCGGAAGCTAGATAAGATCCTGATTGTACAAAGATACTTTTTCCATTTAGATCTAGATCAATGATATCTCCAGGAAGATCGGGAGCGAGTCCAATCTCTCCGCCTGAATCAGGAGCAGTATATGTATTGAAGAAGAATGATTCTCCACCGAAAATTTTCCTGGAAAGTGCCGAAAGAAAGCCACTTCCCATTTTGGTTTCCACGCCCATTCTGGAACTCATATACACCATGGCTCCGGCTTCCGATTTAATCGATTGACCGGGACCTAATCTAAGTTTCAATAAGGAGAAGGAAGGTTTATGAGAGATCTGGAATTGCATACGCGGGAAAGTTTGGAAAATATTTTCCGGGGCGTCAATCGATTCCCGGCATCCAGTATTTCTTTCTAGACTTCTTCTTATAGAAATTTAATCCCAATGAAACAAGTTTTGATCACAGGAGCCAATCGAGGAATCGGTTTAGAGCTCGCAAATTTATATTCAGAAAAAGGTTACACCGTTTACGCTGCTTGTAGAAAAAGCTCGGAACCTCTCCGCAGGCTTGGTGTAAAAATTTTTGAAGGTTTAGACCTAACCCAAAGTCATACTTTCGAAACTCTCTCCGGTTTTTTGACCGGGGTCAAGTTAGACATATTCATAAACAACGCAGGTATCCTAATCCCGGATAATTTGGAGAGTGTGGACTTTACAGAACTCGAAACCCAGATCCTGGTAAATGCGATCGGACCTATAAAGTTAAGTCGTCTGCTTCTTCCTAAACTTGGCGCCAACTCCAAACTAATATTTATTACTAGCCGAATGGGGTCTATTGCAGACAATACTTCCGGAGCCTATTACGGATACAGAATGTCCAAAGCCGCTCTGAATGCCGGTGCAGTTAGTCTTGCTCGCGACTTGGCACCTAAAAAAATCTCTGTAGGTATTCTCCACCCTGGGATGGTAGCTACCGAAATGACGGGTAGACAAGGAATTCCACCGAGAGAAGCAGCCGAGGGACTCGCCCATCAGATCGAAAAACTCTCTCTGGAAAGGTCCGGAAGATTCTTTCATCAAAACGGGGAAGAGTTACCATGGTAATTGGATTCTGTCTCCCTAAAACAACACTGTTGTAAAAAAGAGACAGAAGTACAGAAATTTCTTTCAAATTATGTCTAGTAATCTCTGTACCGAGCTATACTGCCCGTCTAAAATCATCTTTTTGCACTGCACCTGGCATGGATATTGCTAATATAGTCCTAAAGGGTTAATTTTTATTGGATCCCATAAGCGTCCAATAGAGGAGAGCCTGGTGCAAAGCGAATGGATTCCGGAATCGAAAGTTTCCGGGGCAGGAAATGATGAATTTCACAGAACATAGAAAAACTCTTAAAGAAACAGTTAGAATTAAGGGGATCGGATTACATTCCGGTAAGGAAGTAAATCTGGTCGGGCACCCTGCTCCTGTTGGAACAGGTATAGTTTTTGAATATAGAAAGGGAGAAGATAAAGCATCCATCCCTGCAGAACTGAGCAATGTTGTAGATACGAGTAACGCTACCACTCTTGGAGACGGACTCCATAGAGTCCAAACCGTTGAGCACCTGATGGCGGCGGTATTTTCCGTAGGAATTACCGACATGGTCTTGGAAATCGACTCAGTAGAAGTTCCGATCATGGATGGATCTTCCCTTCCTTTCCTGGAAGCATTCGAAGGAACAGGTTATACCGAGTTCGAAGAAAGAATCGAACCTATTTATGTAAAAAACCCAATGTGGGTAGTAGACGGGGACAAATACCTTGTGATCCTTCCAAGCGAAACCTGGAAAGTGACCTACACAATCGACTTCCCTCACCCCCTCCTAAAAGGCCAGAATATCACAATCGATCTGGACCGCGACATCCTCAAAAACGAAATTTTACCAGCTAGAACATTTGGATTCTTAAAAGACGTAGAAGCACTCCAAGCAAGAGGACTTGCTATGGGAGGTTCCTTGGACAACGCAATTGTTCTGACTCAAGACGGATATCTAAACGAATCCCTTCGATATGAGAACGAATGTGTCCGACACAAAATTTTGGATCTGGTAGGAGACCTTTCCATCGCAGGAAGACCGATCATCGGACATTATCTGGCCTCCAAGGCGGGACATGCGCTGGACGTTTCCATGGCTAAATTAGTCATGAGCTCCGTAACTGGAAACGAACTGGGCAAATACAAAAGCCGCCGGATCCCACTCTTCAACAGAAAAGCGGCGATGGTCTAATCAATTCGATCTCCCGCCCTCCTTTCTGGGTGGGAGTCCCCGAATTTATAAAAGACTTGTCGATTCACTAAACTACTGTATTTCTACCTGCGGATATTCATTCGATGAATGGCGTTGGAAAAAGAACTACATACATGGGGATAGTCGCTTTTCCCGGCAGATTTTACGGTCGTTGCGTAAAAGTCGGCACGAAGAGAAGACATCTCGCTCACGGCGCCTATATCCACGAGAGCCAAAAACCGGAAGAACTCAAAAAACTTTCTAATGCTCTCGATTCTTCCAAAATAGAATTAAAATCGATCATTTCCAGTCTCAAAACAAGAGAACAAGATAGAGAACTGAAAGAAATTTTAGAAACCCAGGTCACAATTACAGAAGACCCAGGACTACAGGATTCATTCAGAAATCGGATCAAAGAATATAATGAAAACGCATTTTTAGCGGTCCAAAATACGATCAACGAACTCACGGATAAGTTCACTCGTATGGACAATCCATTCTTCCGTGAAAGATCGGATCATTTTCAGGATATCTCAAATCGGATCCTGGAAAACCTATTAGATAAAAAAGAAGAAGTTTCCTTCTTAGCAGACCAATCCGAAGACGTGATCTTGGTTGCTAGGCAATTGACTCCTTCTCAGATGATCCTCATGGACAAGAGTAAAATTCGAGGGATCGCGACAGACCTAGGTGGAAAAACAGGTCATATGGCGATCCTCGCTAGAAACTATGGGATACCAACCATCGTCGGTCTAAAGGAATTTTACAGAAATATTAACGATTTTGAATATGTTTTCTTGGATGCGGACACGGGCCAGATCGTAAGAAATCCCACAATAGAAGAAGTGAAATACTATGGTGCTTCTTCTCCTTTAAGTTTTGAGACCAAGGTGATTAAACCTAAAAAAGCAGTCACAAAAGACGGAATCAAGATCCGACTAAAATGTAATTTGGAATCTGACACCGACTGCGATCTTGCTAAAAAAGCGGATGTGGATGGTGTAGGACTTTTCCGTTCAGAGTCTCTATTCTTAAAATACCAGGACAAAAACGTTTCCGGGGAAGAACAATTCTTAGCCTATAAAAGGATCGCAGAAGGAATGGATCCGAATCCTGTGTACATCCGGACATTCGATATTGGTGCAGATAAATTTTCCACAGGCGAATTTGAAGAGAATCCTTTTTTAGGAAATAGAGGAATTCGATATAGCCTCCAAAATCCGGAATGGTTCAAAGAACAATTGATCGCAATCCTCAGAGCCTCCGCCTATGGAAATTTGAGCATACTACTTCCTATGGTGACAAGTCTAGGGGAGATCAAAAAAACAAAAGAAATATTAGAAGAATGTAAAAGAGAACTCACTGTTAGCAAAGAAAAATTCAATAAAAAGATTAAACTAGGAGTAATGGTAGAAACGCCATCCGCAGTATCGTCAATGGATGTTTTGGCAAGAGAAGTTGATTTTTTCTCGGTTGGGACAAATGATCTTTTACAATATCTAATGGCAGTAGATCGAAATAATATAACCGTTTCCTCTTTATATAATCCATTCCATATTTCCTTTTTAAGAACTCTTGTGCAGATCGTAGAGACCGCTTGGAAATATGAAAGGCCGTTAAGCATTTGCGGAGAGATCGCTTCGGATACAAATTTTACGATCTTACTTTTGGGAATGGGATTCAGAGAACTTTCGATCTCCATACCTTTCGTGGGCCCGATCCGTAAAATTTTAGGATCGGTAAGTTTAAAACAGGCGAATTTTCTTTTAAAGAAGATTTTAGAACTTTCTGAGAATGAAGATTACGAAGCGATCGAAGCGTTCTTATTTAGCAAACACTTAGAGTAAAAAATGGGAATCGCATGTAGGAGTTCCTACATCGCACTCACCAAAAAATCTACTGAATAATATCCGAATATTCCAAACTCAAAAATAAAAACGGATCCTGATCGATCTTCTTTTCTTGTAAGAACAAAGGTCCCAAAGATTCTTTTGGTTTTAGAAAATTCAAATAAGACTGTTTTTCAGTTCTGAGGAAAAAATTCCCTTCCGCTTTTTTCTCGGAATGAAAATGAGAGATCTTTTTGATTACTGAAGGAAGATTCCTTTCTTCCGAATGGATGTCTGAAAATAAGATCAGATAATTTTTCTCTTTCCAAGTTCCTTGAAAAACAAATCCTTCTTTGGAGAAAAATTCTTTAAAAGGGATTTTTTCAGAGATATCTTCCAATCTGGAATATTGGAAAACTTCTTCTGTACCTAAAACTTTAGGTAAGAAAGAATCAATTTTAAGTCCGGGAGCTTCTTCCCAGCCTGCACTTAAGCAGATCCCTTTTTTAAAACTTGGGTTTAGATTTTTGATCTCTAGTTCCGATTGGAACTTCTTCCAAGTTAGTTCAGCTCTCGCGAATATAAATCCTAAATTTAAGACGGAAAATTCTCTTACTCTGGAAAAGTCCCAGACTTCCCTTTCTCTTAACGTGGAAAAATAAAGATTGTCCAGAGCATACAGGTCCGAATGACCATAAGGTTCGAAGATACTGGGTTTAGAGAGGATCGTTTTCGCCATACAGATTAAATATCGGCGGCTTATATAATTCCCCTCAGGGTAAAAAAAAAGCCCCGGTTTACGACCGAGGCTTCTTCTTTCCTTTTTTTAGGGGGTTAACCCATATGAAAAAGGATTATTTATCTGTTGTGTAAGCTTTTTTAATCTTATCCGCGTATTTTTCAGCGATTACGTGACGTTTCATCTTCAACATATTGTTTAACTCGTCTCCTACCTCGAAAGGTTTGGAAACCAAGAAGAAAGGAGTCACCTGCTCGAAGGACTTGAATCCGTTTTTAGCGTTGTTAAGCGCCTTGATCTCTTTTCTATATAGATCCACTACTTTCGGATTTTCGATCAAAGAGTCTTTATTGGAAGTATCCACGCCGTTTTCTTTCGCCCATTCTTCTAACTTGTCGAAGTCCGGAATGATGATAGCTCCTAAATTTTTCTGATCTTGACCTATGATCATACACTGGCTGATATAAACGGATTCTTGGAGCTTGTTCTCGATAGGAACCGGCTCGACGTTTTCTCCGCCTAACAATACGACTGTGTCTTTTGCTCTACCGGTAAGAGTTAGGGTATGTTTGAAGTTGATCATCCCCATATCGCCAGTATTCATCCATCCGTCTACCAGAGCCTTAGAGGTTGCTTCGTCATTTTTGAAGTAACCTTTCATCACTTGCGGACCGTTTACAAATACAACACCTTTACGTCCAAGTCTACCTTTGATCACTTTTCCATTTGCGTCTATCTCTGTTAGAACTTCGTTATTATCATTTCTGATCTGAAGATGAGTTTTAGGAACGATAGAACCTACGGAACCTATGATCAACTTTTGGAAAGTTCTTACGGAAAGTACAGGAGAAGTTTCAGTCATACCGTAACCTTCCAATACGTTGATCCCGATATTGTTGAAGAACTCATCCACATGACGAGGAAGGGCTCCTCCTCCGGAGATAGAAGCTTTCAGTCTTCCACCGGTAGCAGTTCTGATCTTGGAAAGAACGATCTTATCTAAAGTTGCGCTATTTAAGAATACTCCAAGTCCCGCTATAATGTAAAGAGGCAGACTCAAGAAAGAGAATTCAGTAGAAGCAAGCAAATATGCAGCGATCGAAGAGACCACAGTTAAAGTGAAAGGTCCTGTCAGGAGCAACTGGACTAACATTAAGATCCCGTAGAAGAAAGAGAAGATCGGATTTCTTCCGTGATAATCCACTTCTTTGCCGGTAATAAAACGAACTGCAGCGTTTTTCTTGTCTGAGAAGAAATATGCAAGTTTGAATAACCCACGGCGGATCGCAGGAGTCTGGCTTGGATCGTTGATCCTTGTATAAATACCGTTATAGATATTTTCCCAAAGACGAGGAGCAGAACCCATGAATGTAGGTTTCACGGTTGCTAAGTCTTGGCGAAGATCACGAACGTTAGTGTAATAGGTAGCGGCACCTATGCTGATACAAACATATTCCACAACTCTTTCAAACACGTGCCAAACAGGAAGGATCGAAAGTAGTTTTGCTTCAGCATTGATCTTTAACATAGGAGTTACGTTCAATACTTGGTGCATCATATTAGAATGTCTTAATTGAACACCTTTAGGAAGACCGGTAGTACCGGAAGTATAGATCAAAGTGAAAAGGTCCTCAGGTTTGATAGCAGCGACTCTATCTTCTACCTTACGAGAACCAGAGGCTCTTAAACTTTTTCCTTTTTCTATAAGATCGTACATTTTCAGAACGCCAGGAGCTACGGATTCTTTATCCATTAGGATAATCGTTTTCACTTTTCCGAGCTGGGATTTGTTTCTGTTGAATTTCTCCAACATTTTATCGTTCTCTATGAATACTACTTCGGACTCGGAGTGACTAACGATATACACAATCTCCGAGTCAGTGATATCTGTTCCTCTTGGAACGTCAGCCGCACCGGTCATAATAATACCGTAATCTGCGATGATCCATTCTACACGATTATCTGCGAGTAACGCGACATGGTCCCTAGATTGGATGCCTAGGTCGATCAAAGCCTCGGCAAGATTCAGACCTGCTTCGTATAACTCCGAATAGTTGATCGGCAAATAATTCTTTTGCGCGTCTTTGTACAAGAAAGCAGGTTGATTTTTAAATTTTTCTGCCGACTCACGAAATAATTGGGCGAGATTCTCAGCCATGAATGGAAATTCTCCTGAAATGAATTGGAAAGATGGATGATGTCCGGCAGCACCTACCGGTGATCTGATTCCAGATTCAAACTAAATGCTGAAAGATAAATCCTTTTTTTTAAAACGAGTCCGAGTTTGGCTTTTTATTACACGATCGTTATGGATAAAAGCTAATTTTAAGGGGATTCGAGCCAGTTTTTTAGTCTTCCGGTCAATATTGGTAGATCTTTCTCTGAAATTCCGTATTGGGAATGAAGTTTCTTTCCGGATTTACTAAATACGAATAATGCAGGCTGCCCTTCTATTTTGAGAGGGGTCACAAGTTCCCATTTCGGGTCCAAAAGGCTTGGGTATAACATTCCGAATTCGGAAGCAGCTTTTTTAATCTCCTCTAAACTGAGATCGTCTTCCGTATTCACACCTAACACGATGGCAGGAGAATCTTTCAATTTTTCTCTCAGTTTTTCAACAACAGGCACTGCCTTTTTGCAAGGTTCACACCAGCTCGCCCAAAAATCCAAGACCACTAACTTGCCTTTGTCTTCTGAAAATTTGTGGGAATTGCCATCCCAATCTTGAAGGGTCACCTGATAGAGCAACGGTTGCTCGTCCGATCTACAATCGTTTAAGAATAAAATGGAAAAAAGAAGAAGGAAAGCAAGCCAGGCTTTTCTAAAAACCATACTTCCAGATTACAAATAAGAATCAAAGCTACAAGTAATTTACTACCAATTCTACCTTGCTTTAAGGAGTGGAGATCAAAAACTTGTACAAGGTTTTCACCCTTGGAAGAGACCAGGATCTATAATTACTATTTCCAATTTTCCGAATTCCAATCTTATTTGGAAGGTAAAAGGTTCCATGGAAAAGGTATCCATTTTGATTCAGGTGCCCCCGAAGGAACTGCTAAACCCCCGATTCTCTCCGCATTTTTGGATCCCAAAAAAGGATTAATCCTACAATTAAGATCCGGCAAAACTTTAGAAAAGATCTGTACCGAGTGGACTGACGGATCTTGGACAAGAAAAGAAGATCTATTCGTTTGGAATGTGAGCCCAACCGAACAAATCTATTTCCAAGCATTGGATAAAAATCGGATCCATATCCATTGGAAATCTTCGACTGATATTATTTTTTCGGGAACGATAGAAGTGGGAACAAAATCCTTTTTCCAAAAGATCTTAAGCTTCTTTACCGGTAACTAGATCTCTAAAGATCTTTTTGACAAGCAAGGCGGACTTCTTTCTTTCGAATCTTTTCAGATCTACCTTTGGAAACTTAAACTTCTTCTTTTGAAAATCCAAAATTGCATTCTTCCATTCCTCTGATGATTCGGGAGAAATATACACGCAGGATTTTTTTCCTATTTCCCTAAATACTTCTAGATCGGAAACGATACAAGGAAGAGAATAAGCAAGCGCTTCTAAAAGTGGGATCCCAAATCCTTCGTAAATAGAGGGAAAAATGAAAAGACTCGCCTGAGAATATAGATATTTTAATTCTTCTTCATTTACGAAATCGAACCAGTAAAGTTCTCCGGACTCGGAGGACTCTTTGAATTTTCCTAAAAACTCAGGAGATTCCCAACCTTCTTTTCCTGCATGAACCCAAACCAGATCCGATCTTTCTTTTCTGGCTTTTTGATATGCGTTTAGAAGTGTTCCGAAATTTTTTCGAGGTTCTAAAGTAGAAACTGTTAGAAAGAATTTTTTAGGTAGTTTAGCGATCCGTTTTGTAGGAGGAGTTTTGATCTTTAAGATCTCTTTCGGATCATAACCGGGATAGATAACTTCTATTTTATCCTTAGGAAATGAAGAATACTTAAGGATCTCCGAAGAAGTGAATTCGGAGTTTGCCAATATAAAATCGGCCCTTTGGATACTTCTTCTTAAATAGAAAAGCTGCTGGAATCTTGCGATCGGCCTCATAGTTTCCGGAAAACGATAGGCCACAAAATCGTGATAGGTCAAAACTCCGGGAATACTCTTGGATAAGAATAAAGGAAATACTTGCTGCGTTCCCCAAAACAGATCGATCTCATATTTTCTCAATTGGAAAGGAAGGTAGAATGCAAAGTAAATGCCCCCTTTTTTAGAGAATAGACCTTGCCCTATCACAGGCTTTATATTAGGATTTTTGAATAGATCCGTATATCCATCATGGATTGGTCTATGGGAAAAAAGATAAAATTCAAAATCAGGATCTTTTTCGAAACCTTTCAAAACGGATTCGATCAACCTACCCACTCCTGAAACCGGTGTGGATAACGGCCTTGCGTCCAAGGCGATCTTATATTTTTTTCTGTTTAGATTGGACAAACTAAGAATGGCCTTTTCTAAGATTGATTTACCAACGATCTCTAACTGAACCTTGGAGGGAAGTTTTAAACTTTTCCCAAAACTGAGTTACTAATCCGGATTCTCCGGCAAGCAATCCTATCCCAAGTTTAGAAGTTAAAAATGGATAATCTTTACCTGAACGAATTTCCAGATCCTTTCCTAGAGAAGCTCGGAGTATCGCAATCCCACCCGCCACGTCCCAATCGTTTTTAGGTCGGAGAGAAAGTGTTAAAGGATATTTACCAACTGCAACCAAGGCAAGTTTATAAGCAATAGAACCTTTAGGTTCTAATACAAAATCATTTCCATAGTCTAGTTTTTTGAAAAGTCCAGCCTTCGTTTCAGATATAGATACTAAAATTTTAGGAAGCTCCGAAGATTCTAATTTTGGAAGATAGAAAGTATTCTTCCAATCGATCTGATTTTCGATATAGGGGGACTTTAAAATTGTATAATACGATCCCTTCCCTTCTAGCCCCCAAAAAAATTCTCCGGTCGCGGGATTCATTACGATCCCAAAAACAGGTCTACCTTCTTCCAAGAGTCCTAGGCTGATTGCAAATTCAGGATTTTTGGCTACAAATTCTCGTGTGCCATCGATTGGATCTAAGATCCAAACTCTTTCTTCGCCAAGAGAAGAATGAGAAAAATCCGAATCTTCCTCGGAATAAACTTTGTCTTTTAGGATTTTGCGGATGCCGCCTGCGATGATCTCGTTTGCTTGCAGGTCGGCTTCAGTGAGAGGATCCCCTTTGGATTTTTCCATCACATGGAAATTCGTTCCATAGATGGAAAAGATCCGATCTGCGGCTTCCAGAACAAGTTTAGAAACTAATTCCGCTTCTTCCGGAAATCGCATGAAAAAGGATTATTTTCCGGTAGTAGGCGCGGCCGGTTGTTTATCTTCCTTATGAGGCTCTTCGTCCAAATTATCAGGACGAACATAGAATACCTCGTTGATAGGAGTTTGGAGATAAATTTCCGGGTCCATTAGATAACTGTAAAATACGATATACGTTTTGTATTTTACATACACCCCAAAAGTTCCTTTTTGAGGCTCGTACGAAATGGAATCCGCCTTAAGGTCCTTGGTGTATTCCTTATAATCCAGGTATTTGCGATGAAGGCTGTATTTTAAAGCGGAGAGAAGATTTTTTTCCAGGGTCGCTTTTTTAGCGGATTCGGAAACTTTTCGATTCTTATTAAATTCTTCTACTTTATTAAATTCTTCTACTAAACCGCTGACTTTTCCAGCAAACAATGGGGTCCCGAGGCAGATAGCCAAGGCTAGTATTACGATCCGTTTCATTGTTTCTCCTATGTTCCTGTGAATAATATCGGTATTTTAGGGGGTGAACTTTCCCCCTCGTTATAATTTCTCTAAGGGAGTATAGGCAAGGAAAAAGTTCTTCTCCAGGCTCCCAAACTTGATTTTTACCTTCCGGTTTTTGCCGGTCCCTTGAACGGAAATCACCTGTCCGAGGCCAAATTGGGCATGTTTGACCCGATCTCCTTCCCGGATATCTGCCTCTTCTCCTAGAGGTTTGGAAGAATCCTCCCTTTCTCTGGGGGTTTCCTGGATTTTATATGCTCCAGAAGAAGCAGTCGGAGGACCTTGAGGTCTGCGCACTCCCTTTTGGGCGAGAATACCTTCTTCCCCAAAACATTCGGACGGAATTTCAGGAAGGAAGCTGGATGGGATCCGGTCCTCTACTTTTCCGAATTTACGAGAGGTCCTGGAATAGCTCAGATATAATTTCACTCTAGCACGGGTTAATGCTACGTAAAAAAGTCGTCTTTCTTCTTCCTTTCCGTTCGGCTCTTCCAGGCTCATGGAATGGGGGAAGGTCCCTTCTTCCAAACCGGTCAGAAATACTGTGGGGAACTCGAGTCCTTTGGCATTGTGAACTGTCATTAGATGAACATAGTCAGTAAGCTGTGCTGTATCCTCTTCCGAGGTGAGAAGGCTGATCTGATTCAGATACTCATCCAAATTGGGAGAATCTTCTCGGGACTCGTATTCTTCGATGGAGTTCACAAACTCTCTTACGTTCTCTACTTTAGAGACCGCTTCCTCGTCATGACCATCTCTTTCCATATAATCGATCCAGCCAGATCTTGTTACGATCTCTAAGGCGATCTTAGAAGGGAACTCTCCTTTTTCTTTCCGATCGATCAGATCCTCGAATAGATGATAGAGTTCTTTAGCTTTTCCTAAACTTGCTTTCTTTAAAGGAAGATCAGGATGTCCTATCGCTTCTAAAAAAGAAATTCCTTGGTCCAAGGAAAATTTACGGATCTTTTCTATACTGGCTTCGCCTATTCCGCGAGGAGGCGTATTCACGATTCTTAATAAAGAATTGGAATCCATAGGATTTGCGACCACGTTCAGATACGCGATCATATCCTTGATCTCAGCTCGATCAAAGAATCTAAAACCACCGAAAATTTTATACGGGATACCTGAAGATCTGAGTCCTTCTTCAAAATATCTGGATTGAGCGTTTGTTCTGTAGAAGATCGCAAAATCCTTGTAGTCCGCTCCGCGTGCAGACCCCGCTCTTATTTTTTTTACGATATCATACGCTTCTTCAGTTTCATTCTCGAATTGTGAAATAGAAATAGGTTCACCCAATTCGTTATTTGTGAATAATTCCTTTTCTTTTCTTCCGGTATTATTTGCGATCACCTTGGAAGCGGCGCGGATGATCCTGGAAGTAGAACGATAATTTTCCTCCAGCTTGACCACATATGCATTTGGAAAATCACTTTCGAAATTTAGAATATTCGAAATATCTGCTCCTCTCCAAGAATAGATGGACTGATCATCGTCTCCTACCACGCAAAGATTCCCTCTATCTCCGGAAAGCATGCGTATTAAAGTATATTGCGCTTTGTTTGTATCCTGATACTCGTCTACCATGATATAATTCCATCTATCTTGGTATGATTGTAAGACTCCTGGATTCTCTCTGAATAATTCCACGGTCTTTTGGATCAGGTCCCCGAAATCTAAGGCCTGGTTTTTTTTCTTACGTTTTTCATATTCTTCGAAAATGTTTGAGATCATCTGAGATCTGTGGGAAAAATTCTCTTTTCGTATATATGAATCCGAATCGGAAAGTCCGTCCTTCCAGGAAGAAAAGATCCCTGTCAAAGAAGAAGGTTTGTATTGTTTAGGATCCTCATGCAAATCTTTGATCACTTGCTTAATTAAGGATTCTTGCAATACGGAATCATAAACCGTAAACCCGGAAGGCATTCCAAGATAGGAAGTTTCTCTTCGTAAAATATATAAACAGAGAGAGTGAAATGTTTTGATCTGGACATTCCAAGGAATGGAAGGCACAAGTTTTGCCACCCTTTCCAACATTTCTGCGGCTGCTTTATTAGTGAAAGTCAGAGCGCAGATCGAATCAGTTCTTTTATTTAGGATCAGATTCGCGATCCTATGAGTGATTACCCTAGTTTTTCCGGAACCTGCACCTGCTAAAATTAGAACAGGACCTTCCAATCTTTCGACAGCGGCTTTCTGAGGATCGTTCAAGCCTTGCACTAGATCAACTGACAAAGCGAAAACTCCCTAAAATCTGTAATCACCGATACCGAATACGAATTGGAATGCGTTGTCCGATTCATATCTTTCGAAAGGTGCCCAGAAATTTCCGGTAGGTTTTAACTTTTGCGCGAAATAAATACGTAAAGGAAGAACAGGGATCTGAACTCTTAAGCCCACTCCCCAAGAATATCTCATTCTGTCCATTGCAACGTTATCCGATGATAAGATCAATCTTCCTGGGTTATTCAATTCGTCATATGTTACGTCGGCCTTACGTCCATTCTGCAAATTGAAATTATTTTGGATGTACCAGCCGATCGGGTTTGCGGCAATCTGATCCGCCTTATTCTTATCGTAAGATTCGAAATAATCCTTTTTAGTTCCTGTTGCACGGTTCACTTGTTCGTAAAGTGCTCCTCCGTCTAAGAAAACCACAAGCCAGAGTAAGCTAGGTTCTATCGGAATTCGGATCTCCGTATCAAAAAGGATACGATGTTGGGCACCATCTCTCCATTCCACAGGATATTTTTGGTCGTTATAATACCAACCTCTCAAGGACTCGTAACCACCAATGATGAGCAAATCCTGAGGACGAATATAAGGATCCTGAACAGGGTCCTGATTATGAGATCCCCCTGCCGGTGATCTTTGGAAAATAAAAGTATCGGAAGTCCTGAATTCCTGGACAACTCTCCATCTACGAAGTGCGTTGTTCCGGATCAAACCTCCGAATGTAAAGTCGAACCAAGTATGATAGTACTCCGCTAAGACCCTATATTGGTCGAAGTGAGAAGATCCACCCAAATACTGTCCCACGTTATCCACCTGGAAGAGCAGATCGTAACCTCGAGTAGGAGCAAATACGTTATCTCGAATATCATAAGCGAGACCGTTTGTGACCTGAGAACGGAATTGCCATCCCCTTCTCACGTTAGCCAAAACCGCATCAGACACAAGTGCGGTCGGGTTGGAATAAGAATAGAATGCAGGAGTATATCTATGGAAGTGAGTCCAGTTAGTTCCAAGTCTGTGAGCCACACCCATGGTGACCCCCAAACCGTTGTTATCATAGGTAGCGTTCTCAACAGTTGGAGAAGTTGTACTATCCGAAATGGAAATCGTAGAAGTGGAACCTAAGAATATTGTCCGAGAGAAATAGAACATGGAAAGTGAAAGAGACCAAGGAGTATCATACATCCAAGGTTCCGTCCAAGAGATCTGAAAGGATCTGCGATAGGGTCCGAATTCCAAACGTCCCGATACTTTTTGCCCGGTTCCGTTTAAGTTGTTCTCCCCAATCTCTGTGAAGATAGTAAACCCTGTGATGGTTCCATAACCACCACCCATGGAAACCGTTCCGGTAGGTTGTTCTAATACTTCGATGACCAGGTTCATCTTAGTGTCATCCGAACCGGGTCTCATATTAAAGTTTACCTCTTTGAAGTAACCTAGGTTGAATATCCTTTCCCTGGAACGGTTTACTAGACTGGAATCGAATAAGTCACCCGGTTTGAAAAGTAACTCCCTACGGATTACCTTGTCCTGGGTTTTCTTATTTCCTTTGATGATTACGTTTTCGATCTGAGCCAGGTTGTTTTCGCGAATGGTAAAGTCCACATGAACGAACTTACGTCCTCTCAACTCGGGATTATCTCTAAAAATTTCTCTTAACTTGCGAATATTTAATTGTTTGTATTCTTCTTCACAGGATTTCTTTTCCACCTCTGTTCTTCTTGAGGCACAATTTTCATAATATTCTAAACTTTCAGAATCCAAAGAAACGATCTTTCTTCTAGGAATTACCTGAGCGAAAATATGACCTTTAGATCCGTAGAGTTCATTTACTGTTGCCCTATCTCTGGAGAATACGGTCTCGTCGAAAATTTCTCCTGCATCTTTAGAACTATAATCCAAGGATTTTTCGATCTCCGGGATCGTGAATAGAGGTTTTAATTTATCCTTAGGAGTTTCCGGAGGGTTATTCTCTTTGTTTAAGAAGATGGGTCTACCGTCCCCATCCGTAGTCATATCATGGGAAACAGTATATCCGTTAAAATAATAAACCTGCCCTTCATAGAGTTTGATATTAACTATAATTACCCTTCTGTTTTTCTTTTCGGCGTTTTCCCAATGGATCTCCCAGTTAGTGCCTTCACGGATCAATTCTGAATCCAAGTATCCTTTACTTCTCAAATAAGCTTGGATGACTTCCTTATCTTTTTCAAAGGAGCTTTCTTTGAAGTTACCACCTTCAAATAGACCTTCTTCCTTTAACTCCATGAGTCCAATGATCTCTGAAGTTTCGATTGTTTCGTTTCCGTAGATATTGATCTTTGCGACCGGTATCTCTTCTCCCTCGTCGATGATGAAACGGACTTTCACTAAGTTTGTTTTAGGGTCGGGTTTTCCAAGCTCCACTTTTACATAAGCAAGGAAGAACCCTTCATCTTTATATTTTTGTAATATAATATCTCTGGACTTAGTGACTTTTTGCGGAGTGATCACCTCGTTGTCCTTGAGAGGCATTTTGTCTCGAAGGTCAGCCGGAAAAACTTCGTCGGCTCCGATAAATTCAATGTCCTTGACTCTAGGTCGTTCTCTGAGTTCGAAAATAACCCGGACACCACCTTCCATTTCTTCCGCTTTGATATCGATAAAGTAGAAGAACCCGGATGCAAATAATGCTTTTAAGTCTCGGTCTATGATCCCTTTGGTGAGAAGTTTACCTGTTCGGAGTTCCAAAAGACCGCTGATATCCGAGTCGGATGTATTCTTGTTTCCGTTAAATTTTATTTCTCTAACGATCTTTCCGAAATAATCGCTCTTTTTGGAGAAAAGTTGAGAGATCTCGCCGGAGTAAAAAAAGAATCCGCTTACAAAAATAACGGCAAAGGATTTATATATAGATACTTTTCGTTTCAAGAGTCTTTTGAAATCGCCTTAAGGCTTTATTTAAAATCGAGAAGGTCTATACCTTCTCGAAATAAGTCTTTAGATCCACCTGAGCGGATCACTGACCTCCCGGTTGACGAACCATCGCAAGATTAAATCTTGTTACTCCGGCTTCGTTCACTTTATCGATCACCTTGACGATGGTTTGGTAATTCGCTCCACCATCACCTCTGATAATCACCCGATTTTTACTCTGTTCTTTTTTGTCTTTGTCGTCGCCTTGGTTTTGGCCATTGAACAATTTTATCTTTTCTGTCAGTTTTTCCAAAGGAACAGGCTCAGTGTCTTTATCTAGGAAAATTTTTCCGTCTTTATTGACAGTGATAACCAATTCGTCCTTTTTCTTTTCCTGAGCAGTGCTAGAAGATCTAGGGAGTTCTATCTTTACTACTGTGGATTTTTCCAAAGTAGCGTTCATCAAAAAATAAATTACGATGAAGCAGATAACGTCGATCATAGGTGCAAGCTCGATCTGGCCTGCCCTAAAACTTCCGCTTTCTCCCCGACTCCACTTTTTGAATTTCATCTTATTTTAAAAACCTAAGTGCCTGCTCGGAAAGGCTTTCCATTTCGGAAATCGCGTCTTCTTTTTTCTTTTGAAAGAAGTTATGGAAAATATAAGCTGGGATCGCAACCGCAAGTCCCATTGCTGTGGTGATCAATGCTTCACTGATCCCTACTTCCGCTCCTCTTGTTCCGGAACCTTCTGCGAAGGAACGAATGATCCCAAGAACTGTTCCCAATACTCCTAAAAGTGGGGAGATGGTAGCAATGGTAGCTAACGGAGAAAGGAATTTTTCCATTCTTTGGATCTGGTTCAAACCTTGGGTTAAGATCTCATCATCTACGGAAGATGCATTTCTCTTAAACTGGGTGATACCAGCTTGTAAAACCTGGGAGACTGGTCCCTGGCTCAGACTTCTCATCAGGTCGGAGGCTGAGTCGTAGTTTTTTTCTCTGAGTAGATCTTTTACTCTTCTCCAATCGTCCGGAGTAATTGCTTTCCAACGAGAGAAAAAGATCAGCCTTTCTATGATGATTGTAAATCCTACTATAGAAACTAGAAGGATCAGAATAGGTACGGTTTCCGGTGGAATAATAGAAACCAAAGAATCTGTTTTGGCAAGAATCATATCGGCTTGAGGTTCTCCAAGGAGTAGGGTTTCCAACTCGGCTGTCCCTGCCAAACGATTTTTAAAAGGAAGTTTTCCTTTTTACCGGAAGCGAATTTACCCCCGGTAAAAAGAGAAACTGAGAAGACGAATTATACAGCCTTCTTTTTGAGCAGTTCCTTTGCGTGATGGAGAGCGCCTTTGGAGATATTTTGACCCGCGATCATTCTCGCAAGTTCCATAGTTCGTTCCTCCATTCCTAAGAATTCAGTTTCGGAGACAGTTCTTCCCTCTTTGAGTCGTTTACTTACAAGCAGATGATGGTCCGCAGCCGCAGCTATCTGCTGTAAATGTGTTACCAAAATGATTTGGTGAGTCTTAGAGAGGGTTCTAAGTTTTTTTGCTACGTCAGAAGCAATCTCTCCGCCCAGACCAGAGTCAATCTCATCAAAAACTAAAACTTTTCCATCAAAATTGGAACCAAGCACACTTTTGATGGCCAACATTACTCTGGAAATTTCTCCTCCGGAAGCGATTTTACGGAGAGGTCTTGGCTTTTCACCTGGGTTTGGACTAAAATAGAATTCTGCCTGGTCCAATCCGAATTCGTTTACTAAATAAGATTTTCCTTGGGCTTCTACTTCTCCTTCCGGGCTTGTTTCCCAACGAAGTACTACTTGTAGCCCGGCACCTTTCATTCCCAGAACTTCTAATTCAGATTTGAGTTTAGATTCGAACTTATTCAATACTTCTCGTCTAGATTTAGAAAGTTGCAAACAAGCTTGGGTCAATTTGTCTGCCGCTCTTTTCTTTTCTTTTTCCAGAGAAGTTTTAGAATCTAAATTCTGTTCTAAAGCAGAAAGTTCATCTTCCGCCTTCTTCTTTGTTTCTAAAATTTCAGAGATTGAATTCCCGTATTTTTTCTTTAATTTTTGGATTAGGTCCAATCTGGATTGTACATGAGAAAGTCTTTCTGGGGAGAAAAATACTTCTTCCTTTTGGTCTTGGGCAGTAGTATTGATCTCACGGATTGTAACATACGCTTCCTTAAGGGCAGAATCCATTTCGTTTAATGATTCGTTCAAAACTTTGATCTTATCGGAAGCGGCAAGCACCTTGGGAAATATTCCTAAAACAGAAGACTCACTTTCGTGCAAGTAACCAGTGATTATATCCAGGTTCTCTGCGAGTTTTTCGCCGTGAACGAGTAGATTCTCTTCCTTACTCAGTTCTTCCTCTTCTCCCAATTTTAAATTAGCAGAATGGATCTCTTCGATCTGGTATTGAAGTATCTCCTTTTTACGGTTTCTGTCCGCATGAGATAATTCTAATTCCTCTAATCTTTTTTTGAGACTTTTATAGGTTAAAAATCCCTCTTTTACTTCTCCTCTAAGTGCATGTAAACCTGCAAAACCATCCAGTATGTCCAGTTGCTGGGCCTTGTCTAAAAGCAGAATTTGGTCGTTTTGGTTATGGACTTCGGATAGAATCTCTCCTAAACCGCGAAGCACCTGAGCAGAAGAAAGGGAATGATTGATCTGGATTTTTGTTTTTCCGTCTCGGGTGAATTCTTTTCGGATCACAATCGCTGAACCGCTTAGAGGAAATCCATGTTCCCGCATCCAGGTTATGGCGCCTGGATTTTGGGAAACATCGAACTCAGCTTCCAAACAATACTTATCCGAGCCTGTTCGGATATCCATAGTACTGCTCTTTCCTCCGAGTAAGGAAGAAAGAGCATCTAGTAAGAGAGATTTTCCGGAACCAGTCTCCCCCGTAATCGCAGTTAAGCCCCCTCTTAAGTCGATCTGGGCTGATTCAATTAATGCAAAATCTCGAATACTAATTGTCTGAAGCATGGTTTTTCCTCTTAGCTACAGCATACTATTCGTATGATTATATACTTTTGTAAACTATTTTTTTGTATAGTATTTTTATTTTTTCCCTCTCCCAAAATAAAAGAGAAGGAAAAGTCATCTCAATTAGATCGCAACTTTCCTTGAAGCAATTGTTGAAACTGTTCTTTGGGAAGAGTCATCTGTTTCGTTTCATTTTTAGACGGGTTCATTTTTTGGACCGCGCTTAAATCCGTGATTCCTGAACAAGGTTCCTGCGGGTTAGGTTTTTGTCCTTTAATGGCTTGGATCCATGTGCAAGCTATCTTCATATAACCTAATCCACTCGGATGGACTCCGTCACCGGAATAGTCAGGTCCTGGTTGTAAAACTTGGGACATATCTACAAGCGCCATCCTTGCCCTGTTCGCAGGCGGCATATTATTCCAATTATTTGAAATGTAATTATTGTACTTAAAGATGACTTTATTTACCGTATTATAATCGAAAGAATTATAAGGAGCCTGAGGCGCCGAAACTTGGATGATTTTGGCAACGAACACGTAAGCTTTTGGGTTATTGGCAAGTAGCTGGCTAAGCAACTGAAAAAGACTCACCCCAACGGAAGACGCCACTTGATCGATCTGAGCATCCGTTGGATTCTGGATCTTTAAGATCTGCCACATATCATTCGTACCAGAATGGACGAGCGTAATATCCGAAAAGCTAGGCAAACCGGCAATTGGCATCAATGCTTCATTTGTCCAGCCAGGATAACCATCATGCATCTGCGTATTGGATACCCATTGGCTCGTATTTGATCCTCCTGCTTGGTATCCTTCGGTAGTGAATATGATACCATCTCCTTCAAAGGAAAATAAAGTCATCCATCCCCGATAGCCTCCTCCGATTGCAATAGGAGGCGAGCAAATATATTGTCCGATAGCCGGAACTGGGCAAAAAGGAAAACCAGCAGCAAATTGAACTCCATATGTGATGGAATCTCCAAATGGTCGTATACGTACAGGATTTACCAATTTATAAGGAGCAGGTTGCGCGGGAAGTCCCAAACTGCTAAGGATTAGAAAGAGAGGAAGCAACCGAAGAATTAATTTTACGAGTTTCATTTTTATTGATCCGGATCGAAAAAGATTACGAAATATTTTTTCCAAATTAGAAAATCGGCAACCTCAAATCTAGAATTTTAATTATAACGAGCAAGGCAGAAACAGGCCGTTCATCATTATTTCGGTTTAGGTTCGCGAGGGACGCGGCCAGACATTTACGTTTGTATCCTTTTTGAGATCTGGGACCCGAGGATTTTTGATTGCATGAATCGTCCTGGGGGAAACACTGGGTATCGATTTTTCTCCTACAGAGGACTAAACGAGCATGGCAAAAAGTTTCAAAGATCTAGACGCCCAGCTCTCAGAATACATCCTCAGCCGCTCCCGCATCTCCGTTCAATCTTCCAGAATGAATTCCAAATTGGAAAAATACGTTTTACGTATTCTAACAGAAGTTCTGGAAAAATTAGGCCAAACAAGATACATCGAGATGCTGTATACGATCACCAAAGAGATGGCGATCAACGGAGTAAAGGCCAACCAAAAGAGGGTTTTCTTCGAAGATCTTGGTCTGGACATCCGAAATCATGAACATTATGACCAAGGTCTGGCCCAATTCAAAGAGAACTTCTCCGAAAAAATGGCTGACGAATACGGAAAGCGTTGTCTTGCCAGAGGTGTTTTTGTCAAAATTTCGGTCACTTACGCCTCCGAAGGTTTGGTAGTCGAAGTAGTTAATAATACTCCCGTAATCGAGATCGAAGAATCTCGTATGAGGGAGAAAATGCGAAAGGCGATGGAATACAATGATATCGCCGAGTTCTATATGGATAATATGGACAATACTGAGGGAGCCGGTCTTGGGATTGCTCTCATCATGATCCTTCTCAAAAGTGAGAATATTGATCCAAACCTATTCAGGATCCAAACCAGCGCCGCTGAAACTGTCGCCAGGGTAGAAATCCCTTTCACCGACAATTATGTAACCATTAGAAGTAAGGAAATCAACCAAGTTGGAAATCACAAATAAGACTGCCGTAATCACCGGTTCCGCCGGAGGTTTAGGCAAAGAGATGGCCCTTCATTTTGCGAAATTGGGAGCCAATATCGTTCTATCGGATATCTCCGCAGACAAACTTGGTGGAGCTAAAAAAGAGATCGAAGCACTAGGTGCTAAGGTAATCGCAGTTCCGACAGACGTTTCTAAGGAAAAAGACGCTGTTGAACTTATGGAGCAAGCGGTTTCCGCCTTCGGTTCCGTCGATATCGCAGTTTTGAATGCCGGGATCTTAAGAGACGGTCTCTTAATAAAAGCGGATAAACAAACTGGTAAAGTTGCCTCCAAAATGTCTTTGGCAGAATGGCAGGCCGTGATCGACGTTAACCTGACTGGAGTATTCTTAACAGGTAGAGAAGCGGCAGTTCAAATGGTAAATAACGGTACCAAAGGTGTGATTATCCCTATCGCTTCCGTTTCTATGCATGGCAATCCTGGTCAAACCAACTATTCCGCGGCAAAAGCGGGTGTAGCAGCCATGACAAAGTTATGGGCGAAGGAACTCAGCCGTTACGGCATCAGAGTCGCAGGAATTGCACCTGGATTCATCGCTACTGAGATGGTAATGAAAGATATGAATCCGGAAGCTCTAAAAAAATGGGAAGCCTTGATCCCGATCGGTAGATTAGGCAGACCGGATGAAATTGCAAGCACCGCGGTATTTATCGCTCAAAACGATCTTGTAGACGGAGTCGTTTTGGAAATTTCTGGAGGGGTCAAAATTTGACCCCTTTGTTTCTTTTATTCCCTTCTTCAGTCCATTAGTTTTCCTTAATTCTTCCACACTTTTGCCTTCAATAATTCCATTTCGCCTATCTTCGTTAAGCTGAAAGCTTGTTCACACTTCTAAACGTTTTCTTGCATTAGAATTCCGGCAAATTCGAAGTTTATAATAGTACATTTTTAGTTTATTGTTAAATTAGAATATTGAGTTTTTGGGATCTTCTAAACGTAAGAGGGTTCTAATATTCGAAGGATTGAAAGTTATAATATTCAATATATGTAAGCTTTGAGGTTATTACTTCTACAATTGGTAATAAATTATTTTCCATTTTATTTACATAATTATATCATAATTTACATGATTTATAATTTTACAAAAAATAGAGATACTTTTCGGAAATCCTTGTAAATTTCAAAGGTTATGTTAGAGTGGATTCAAATACAACAGAAGGCAGATTATGGCAGCCCAAAAGTTAGAAATTAAAAAAACTCATCTGGATTCTACCATCCGCGGACTTAAAGCAGTAGCTCATCCTGACAGATTAAAAATCCTTCTCCATCTTTCTAGAAAAGAACACAGCGTGGGAGAACTTGTAGACGCACTTGGTATCAGCCAATCAGCTGCATCTCAACACTTAAGCAAAATGAAAGAAGCAGGATACTTAGGAAGCAAAAAAGTTTCTAACCAAGTATTCTACTCTATCAAAGACGCAAAATTCAAAGCATTCGCAAAATCTTTACTTCAGATCTTTTCTAAGTAATTAATAGCTACTGCGGGGTTCCCTTCAAAGGAGCCCCTTATTAATCTTCTTTTCTCAGCAGATCCACGTAATCCGCAATCGCAGTTTCCAAATCAGTAAATCCTTCTTTGTAACCGCTTGAGATCAGCTTTTGAGTCTCAGCTTTTGTATAATATTGGTATTTTGCCTTTAAACTTTCGGGCATTTCCATATATTCTATATTTTCCGGTTTTCCCATCGCCTTAAATAAAGCGGAAGCAAGCGATTTCCAGGTCTCCGCTTGCCCTCTTCCCACATTATATAAACCGAATTTACGGTTTTCTAAAAGAAATAAGCTGATCTTGGCCGCGTCTTTTACGTAAAGGAAGTCCCTTTTTTGTTCTCCATCCTTATAATCTGGACGGTAGGACTTGAATAATCTCAATTTTCCTTCGGAAGAGATCTGTTCGTATCCTTTCAATACTACGGATCTCATGTCCTCTTTGTGAGCCTCTCCGAATCCGAATATATTGAAGTATTTCACTCCTGTGATCTTATCTAAGAATCCTTTTTTCAGGGCATATAGATCGAACATATGTTTGGAGTATCCATACATATTCAGAGGTTTGAGAGAATGGATCGGCGCCTTATCGTCGTATCCAAATTGCCCTTCTCCGTAAGTGGCTGCGGAAGAAGCGTATAGGAAATGTATCTTTTTATGAAGAGACTCCTCCGCTAAGATCTTGGTATATTCATAATTGTTTCTGATTAGATAAGAAGCATCCGTTTCAGTTGTAGAAGAACAAGCACCTAAATGAAAGATATGAGAATAATCTTTTAAGATATCTGTGGTTTGTACTTTTTGTAGAAATTCTTCTTTTTCGGAATAATCTGTATATTCCAATCCTCTTAGGTTTTTCCATTTGGAAGAGGTACCCAAATGATCTACTACAAGGATATCTGAAATACCTTGCTCATTCAGAAGTCTAACTACATTACTTCCAATTAGCCCGGCTCCGCCGGTAACGATTACTCGTTTCATTCCCATTCTTCCATTTGATTAAAGTTCACTTTTCCTAGGACAAGTTCCTATAGGGAATCCAAAAGTCTACCAAATCTATCTTCTACTTGTTTGGAGATTTTAGGATCTTCTTCTAGAACAGGAGGATACCAGGTTTTTAATCTTGCATCTACTAGGATCGGACCCTCGAAAGAAATATGATTTCGAACAACTTTCGAATCTCCGTAAATGTCTGCTGCAGGTTCAAATCTGGTAAATACATTCCAGATAAAATCGTGATCCGATTTGGTTGCTTCTTCCGAATTATCTACTAAGAATACGAATAAAAATCCTTGGGTGATTGCTTCTTTACGTAGTGCCTCTAAGATCCGGTCCCCTTTTTTATATTTCGGTCCTGAAACCACCAAGGCTCCAGGACAATATACTTTCGGATTTTTGAATTTAGAATTTTTAATATTAGAAGTAATCTTCGGTTTTAACTTTTGAGTCTTAGGCCCAACTCCAAGTAAAACCGCCTTGCTTCCTTCGTTTACTTTCGGTCCTGTATAATCCAAAGTATCTTGAGAAATATTAGAGAATATATGTAAGTCAGTCTCAGGTTGAAATCTTTCAAGAGCTGCGAGGAAAGTAGTTTTAAAGTTCATTAATGGGACTTCTTGATCGGTCACGATCAGGAATTTAGTGAGAGACAGTTGTCCTTCTCCTAAAATCCGAAGGGCTCCCATGAAGGCTTCTTTTTTGTATCTTTCTTTTACGATAGCGGCTGCTAAAGAATGCACTCCGGATTCTTCGTAAGCCCAAATTCCTTTTACCTGAGGCATCACGATCGGGAACATAGGAGATAATAAATGTTGTAGATATTCCGCAATCCAATGATCTTCTTGCGGAGGACGTCCTACAACTGTTGCGGGCCAAATTGCATCTTTACGAGCGTAAATTTTATCCACTTCGAATACCGGATAATCATGTTTTAGTGCATAATATCCGTAATGATCTCCAAAAGGGCCCTCTGGTTTTCTGATCTTAGGAGGAATTTTTCCGATCAATGCAAAGTCAGCATCCGCAACAATTGGAAGCGGACTGATCTTTTTATTTTTTAGTACCTTTAATCTTTCACCTAATAAAAGTGAGGCGAGGAGGAACTCACTGATCTCTTCCGGAAGTGGTGCTACTGCGGAAATTGTAAGAGCAGGCGGACCTCCTACATAGATATGTGCAGGCAATGCATTACCTTCCTCTTCCGCCTCGGAATAATGAAATCCACCGCCTCTATGGATCTGTATATGCATCCCGGTAAGTTTTGGCCCGTGGAATTGAATACGATACATTCCCAGATTTCCTTTTCCGGTTTTGGGGCTTTCCGTATAGACCAAAGGTAATGTGATAAATCTTCCCGCATCCTTGGGCCAAGATTTTAATGCAGGTAATTCTTCAATACTCTGCAGCTCCGAATCCAAAATAGGAGCCTTACTAACTTTACGCAGACCTACTTTTAAGGCAGTCCAGGCAAGAGATCTCGCTTCCCAAACTTTTTTAGGAGTCGGAGGCATTAGATGTTTTGCAGTATATGCAATTTTCTGAATAAACTTTTCAGGATCTTCTCCGAATGCGATCTTGATCCTATTTTCCGAGCCGTATAAATTAGTGGCTACGGAAAATTTGGATCCTTTTACGTTCGAGAATAGAAGTGCAGGGCCTCTTTTGGCAACTACCCTTCTCTGGATCTCTGCAATCTCCAGAATAGGATCCACTTCTTCTTTGATCTCCAAAAGTTCTCCTTTTTTAGAAAGTTCTTTTACAAATTCAGAAGTGGATCGAATGCTCATAGTTTTCCTTTTTTATTATAAGTTTAATTTTCTAACCCTGGCAAAACTGCTCCATCTTTAGCCAGCGTTTGTTTGATCTTTTTTGCTATCGAAGAAGGAAACTCAGTCTCCAAATTTTTCCAATTACAATATTTAATCTCTATAGAAGGACGAATTTTACGGAAATTCTCCAGGATCTTCTTTTCCGATTTTTGATCCAGTTCGGTTTCGGAAACGAAACCTTGGATCTTATGGTGTGTAATCGTATGTTTAAATTTGATACCTAGATCGGAAGGTTTTAGATGCCAATGCAAAATAGGATCAGCCTCGTAAGGATTTTTTCCTTCAAAAGAAAAAGGTAAAGAATAGATCGTTTTAAAAAATCTTCTCTCCGGATAACGAACAAGAATTATACCTTGTTTGGTTTTTAAAATAAAAAATCGGATATTTAAAGGGATTTCCTTTTTTCTCTTTTCCATTTCAGGAATACTGTCTTGGACACCATTTTGGTATGCCAAACAATCATCTTGAAGGGGGCATTCAGTACATAAAGGTTTTGGAATACAAATGCGAGCACCCAATTCCATTACCGCTTCATTATGGTCTCCAGGAAATTCCAAATTCAAAAATGAATCTGCGATCCTTTGTAAGGCTGGATCTGCCTTTGGCCCTGATTCTCTGAACAATGCTAAACGAGAGAGAACTCTTTTGGCATTCCCGTCTAAAACTGCAAAAGGTAAATTATAAGAGATAGAAAGAATTGCACGAGCAGTATAAGGTCCTACCCCAGGAAGAGAAAGAGCATCGTCCAAACTTTTAGGAAATTTTCCACCGAACTCATTGACTAACTTTTGAACCCCAGCCAAAAGATTTTTAGCTCTGGAATAATAGCCAAGTCCTTGCCAATAACGAAATACTTCTTCTTCTTCAGCGATTGCAAGATCTTCCGGTTTTGGAAATCTATCTATAAACTTTTCGTAAAGAGGAAGCATTGCAGCAACTCTCGTCTGCTGCAGCATGATCTCGCTCACCCAAGTAGAGTAAGGGGTTCTATTTTTTCGAAATGCCAGGTCTCTTTTTTCTTGGACGAACCAATTTCTAAGCTTTAAATTCGTTTTAGGATCGAATTCGTAGGTCGGAAGATCGGATTGACCGGCGCGCATGTATCTGACTATCCAAGTCTTTTACTCCAGGGAGAAAAGGAGTTTTCGAAGTGGATTTGTTGGAATTCCTACAAAATTCAGGGAAGGGTCTCCCCGCCCTTACTCTGGGCGGGGGCTGGGCGGTGGTACCAAACCCACTGCCATATCACAGAAATCTCAAACTAGCAAGCACATTCCCAACCCAAAATCCTGTAGGACCTCCTACAAGCGCTTCCAGATTAAGTTCCCTCACCTATAACAAAAACCCTCCGGAAACCTCTAAGTCTTGTGCAGTTACCCAAGAGAATTCATCCGATAACAAATTTACGATCACCTTTGCAATATCGTCCGGACTTCCAATCCTTCCCAGAGCTGTCTGATCCGCTAATGGTTGGATATATTCAGGATATTTATCGAATGCGCCACCCCCAAGGTTCGTATGCGTTGGACCTGGAGAAACTGCATTCACTCTGATCATTCTGGGAGAAAGTTCTTTTGCCAGATATTTTGTCCAAGAAGTCAAAGCTGCTTTAGAAGCTCCATAAGCAGAATATCCTACAAAAGATCCGTGGCTGGAAGAACTGGATGTATTTACAATTCTACCATTGTCTTCTATTAATTTAACAAGTTGTTGTGTTATGAAGAACGGCCCTTTAAAATTTGTGTTCAGTATCTGATCGAAATATTCTTCCGTGATCTCCGTAAAAGGCATTCCTCCCCCTATACCTCCGTTGTTCACTAAGTAATCAAAAGTTCTTCTTTTCCAAATCTCTTCTAGGTTCTTTTTTACAAGCTCTGTAAAATTTTCGAAAGAAGACTTTTGGCTTAAATCCAACTTCAGACAAACCGCTTTGGATCCATTCTTCTCTACTTCTTTCACTACATCTTCTGCACCTTTCTTATCAGAATGATAAGTAAGGATCACACCGATCCCACGTTTCCCTAATTCGATCGCTGTATTTTTTCCGATCCCGTTGCTTGCTCCTGTTACAATTGCTACTTTCATAAAGTTCTCCAATACGTTAGATCATAAAGGATTTTTAGATATCGTAAAGATCGGATCATACCGATTGATTGCCTAATACTACCTCACCATTATTAAATTAAAATATCCTTCGGATTTCGCTTTAGAAAATACGGTTCTTATTTTTCTATTACAGAATGAAGGAAATCCTAAAAGAGATTGCCGAACTAACGATCCGAGCAACCACTCAGCCGACAAAGACGGAGCTTCCGAAAGTATTACTTATAAAGGGAGAAGTATCCGAACATCAACTTGCGGCGATCTATGAGCCTATGATCGGATTAGTTGTTCAAGGAGGTAAGACTATCTCCATCGGAGAACAGACTATCCAATTAAAAGCACCGTCTTACTTTGTAATTTCCGCAGATATCCCGGCCACAGGAAAAGTGCAACAAGGCAAGACTGGACCATATATATCCTTGGGTCTTGAATTAGACCAAGATTCCATTCTAGATTTATTAAATGACCTGCCCAAAGATCCTTCGGAAGCACATTCAAATGATGAATTCATGGCGTGTGAAGCTTCGACTGAATTTTTGGAAGCCTGGGTCAGAATGCTCCGTCTTCTAAAAACCCCGGAACATATACCTGCACTTGCACCTATCTATGAAAGAGAAATATTATATAGAGTTCTTCTTGGCCCGCAAGGATGGCGTTTAAGAAAATTCTGCGAAGCGCAAGGTAAAGGACCAAGCATATACCCAGCAATTCGCTGGATCCGGGAAAATTACACTGCATCTATGGAAATCAAACGACTGGCAGCAAAATCCAGATTAGGAGTTACTACATTTCACAGACAATTTAAGCGGATCACCGGCCTAAGTCCTGTCCAATTCCAAAAACAACTTAGACTACTAGAAGCAAGAAAACTTTTAGTTCATAGCGCTTACTCTGCATCACGTGCAGCCTATGAAGTGGGATATGAAAGTGTAACTCAATTCAATCGAGAATATTCCAGATTTTTCGGAGACTCTCCAGTGAGAGATGCTTCTAATGTAAGAGAAAAAATAGCATTGACGAACTTCTGAAACTAATAAGAATCCAGCGATCGATTTTTCTAAACGGAGAAGTAATCATATGCAAACTTCTAAACTGAATCTTACTCTGGCTCGGTTAGTATTCGCTTCTACCGCTCTGGTTTGCTTTATAGGTGTACTATTAGAACTTTGGTATGCCTACTATCACAAATCATCTCTTCCGCCAAACGCAGGTTTTACTCGAACATTCGGTCCTGGAATAGACAGCCTACTCAATCAATTTTCTTTTTTTACGACTCAGTCCAATTTAATTTTAGGGATTACTACTTTACTCCTTGCATTAAATTTGCATCGGACTTCTTCCGCTTTTCATATATGGAGGTTGATCGGGATAATAAATATTACAATCACCGGGATTGTTTTTAATTTCGTTCTGCAGACTGTACCTAAAAATGATATCATCGCAGATACTGCGAGCAGATTAGAACATGATATCGCTCCCATAATTGCAGTGATCGGTTGGATCATCTTCGGGCCGGCAAATAAAGTAACTCTTCGCAGAATTCTTTTAGCCGCCATTCTTCCGATAGCATATGCTATATTCACTCTAATTAGAGGCGCGATTATGGAATGGTATCCCTATAATATTATGGATGTTCCGCGCCTAGGTTATTCAGGAGTTTCGATAAACATTGTAGGGATCTTTGTCCTATTTTTGTTGATCGCAGGATTTTTGGCGTTAATAGATAAATTTCTATCTTCAAAATTTGGTAGAATCTCTTTCCCAAGCAGTTAAATTTCTTTTCATCTGCTTGTAGGAGATCCTACTGACTGCGGAATCCTGAAAATAAGTTTTGAATTCTTTCTCATCCAGATCCGAGAGATTTTCTTTTTTAAATAGATCTCGGATCTTAAATTCACCTATTTCCGTTTTCCAACCTTTCTTACGGGCTTTAACCTGATTCCAAGGACAGATCTCTTGGCAAATATCGCATCCATATACCCAACCATATAGAAAATCTACATTTTCGGATCTATCTTCTATCGTTTTATAAGAGATACATTTTCGAGCATCAATTTTGTAAGGCTCCAATGCGCCTGTTGGACAAGAATCTAGACAGGCTCTACATGTCCCACATCTATCCTTTGCTTTTACGGAAACAAAACTCAAGGGAAGATCAGTAAATATTAAACTGATAAAGAAGAAGGACCCATATTCTTCATGAATGAGATTCGTATTTTTCGCGATCCAACCAAGACCTGCTTCTCTTGCTAAAATTTTTTCAGGAACAGGAAGAGAATCTACTCCCTGTCTAAATTTTTGGTTCGGAAACTTCTTTCTTAAAAACTCCAACAAATCGGAAGCTTTTTTACGAAGAACGGAATGATAATCTTCTCCCATCGCGTATCTGGAAAAACGATAAGGCAGATCTAAGTTTTCATATTCAGGATCATTATATAATGCGCCTAACGCGATCACTGATTCAGGTTTGAATCCGAGCCCTTCCAGTTCTAATCGGAGGTTCATGTTTTTCGGATACCAATCCATATTTCCATGACGACCTTCTTCTACCCAGTGAAGAATATTCTCCTTGTCCTCGGGCGGAACAGAAGCAGGCCCCACTCCGAATAACTGGAATCCGTTTGTCTCTGCGATATTTTTCAGCCTATCCAGAAGTTCTTTACTTTCGAGAAGCATATCTTATTCTTTCTTTATGCAGGAAGGAGAAGAAACATCCTTATATTCTATATCAGGAGGAATTCCTCTCCAGGAACTTTTAATCGCGGCAAAAGAAGCCGGCTTGGATCTTCCTAAAGAAAGAACAAGACCCTTGGGCAGGATTTTACTCGCAGGACTTTTAGGAGCGCTGCGTGGATTTGAAGAGAGAGGACTTTCTCCCTTCTTACCTACTCATAAATATATCTTTGCCGAGATCGTTTCAGATCTAACCGATGCTTATTCTATCCTATCCCAAGAATCGGATGAAAAAATGATTTTACAAGCAGCTTGCGACTTCGGGATCAAAAAAGTATATCACTTAGAATGGAAATTATACTCTTCCCGTGACTTATTCTAATTCAAACCGCGAAAAATATGATAGCGGAGAAGGATACAAGCACCACCGCTTCCAAAAGCCCTGCTCCGAAATTTTGGTCCCTTTCAATTTCTTCCTTTAATGTGGAACCAGGCAACACAACCCAGTCTGCAAAAAAATGTAAAATAGGAATGATAATGAATGCAAGACCCAGATCTAACAATAATAAGATCCCTGTTTGGTATAAGGATTCAAATTCTCTAAACAATGCTCTGGTGAGTAAAATCCCTATAGCAAGTAAAGCTCCTGCAAATGCAGTTCCTGCCGCCAAATTCTGTTTTTCTTCCAACTCTAATCTGAGTTTGTAAGGGATCCAAAGTTTATAATATACTGAGAATAAGATCATCCCGATCTGTCCCACGGAGAAGAATATCACGGAGATAATGGCTCCGACGATGGTCTTTTCCACAAGCGGAGAAACTGCAATTCCCAAACCTTGCGGAAATACTTTCTCTCCTATATCTCCATTCAATGCAGCCGCGATAAAAAAGGAGCTCGCGATGGTCCCTCCGAATAGAACGGAGGCTACTGCTAGGTTTCTTTTTTCATAAATTTCTTCGATTGCGTCTATCCCGCCTAAGATCAAACCATCGTTGATCTTTTGGGAGAGAAGAAGAAGAAGAACTCCTAAGATAGAAAAGGAAGACACTTGGAAAAGATCTCCGAGCAGATCTCCTTTTTCCCCAGGATGAGAAACTATAGTGATAAATAATATAATGACCCCGATATAATAACCGGATAGACTCAGTGCTAAGGCGCTGTTATCGGATTTTACTAATTCCTCGTCTAACTTGCGAGGCTCCGTCCAGTCTTTCAATTTTTTACCGATGTAAAAAACTAAAAATCCTAAAACGAAAAAGGCGAGATCCCTACCTAGTAAAGAAATATATTTCCAAACGAAATCCATGCACGACAGATTACTATGCTTGGGTTAAAATTTCATAGCCTTTTTCAGTGACAAGAATGGTATGTTCGAACTGGGCGGACCATTTTCCGTCCTTTGTAGTAACAGTCCATCCATCCTTTTTAGAAAAGATCACTTCCCAGGTCCCTAAATTCACCATCGGTTCTATAGTGAAGGTCATTCCAGGTTCTAATTTGGCTAGTTTACGGCCGGAGCGGTAATGAGGAATTTGAGGCTCTTCGTGAAAACCTCTTCCTATTCCGTGACCCATTAGATCTCTAACGATCCCATATCCTTTAGGAGTTAAATAGTCATCGATCGCATTTGCTATATCGCTAACACGATTTCCAGGTTTGACTTGCTCTATCCCGATCCACATGGCACGTTCTGCATCTTTTACTAAGCGTTCCACTTCGGGAGAAGTCTTACCACCTACGATAAAAGTACGGGAACTATCACCATGATATCCGTCCACGATAGGAGTCACATCTACGTTGACGATATCCCCTTCTTTCAAAACGTCGATCGCCTTAGGGATCCCATGACAAACGACTTCATTGATAGAAGTACAAACTGATTTCGGAAAACCCTTGTAACCTAGAGGCGCCGACTTGCCTCCATTCTTCTTAGTGAACTCTTCACAGAGATCATTGATCGCAAGGGTACTTATACCGGGTTGAATGAACCCGGATATATAGTCCAGAAGCGCGGCGGCTAGTTTGCCCGCCGCCCTCATTTTCTCGATTTCAGTCTTGTTCTTGATGTAGATCAAGAATGGATTAGAAGTCGGTTGGTCTAACCGTAGTGCGTTTGTTCGCCTCGGTACGTTTTAAAGCATCGTCGATCAGTCCGTATAACTTTTCATTCAAGCCATCGACCGCGTCTCCGGAAGTCATAAAGCCTTTAGATTTGATATAAGCTTTTACCTTGCTTGCGACGATGAGGGTATCCTTTTCAGCGCTTTGAGCCATGGAATTCTTCCTCTTAACAGTAGTTTTCTTTTTTTGTACCATACGAACGAGCTTTTGGGAGCATCTCCTTATTCCATCCCGAGACTTTTCCGGAACGTGTCAAATATACTGTGATACGTTTCCAGACGCCTCGAAAAAAGGAATCATTTTCGGATTGCTTCCATACAATTTCAGTTTTTTATTAAAAACGAAAGGTTTCCCCCATGAAATTTTTTGCATGTCGTATAATACAAGTGGGAACGAGACATATTGGGTGAAAAGATTGGGGTCAAGAAAAAAATCATCCCTTTTTCACCGTCTCGTTTTGAATGATGGTTTGGACCAAAGAAGTTTCGAGCCCTAATTTTTCGGCGATCGTCTCTGGTTGCCAATGGAAATTATGAAATAAATTCAACACTGTTGCTTTCTTTCTAGCTACTAGGGGATCTTGGCCTTGAGTCTTACCGGATTTTCCCCCTCCGGTCTTAGACATATTGGTTTGGACCACATCCATGAATGTAGAAAGTTTTTCGAAAGTATCTTCTGCTTCAGAAAGTAGACCTTCTAGATCATCCTTAACCGATAGAGCACCTTCTTTCATGTCATCTAATCTCTGTTGGAGAGTACTGATCTGTTTATGACGCTCTCCTAATTCAGACATCAGGTCTTCTATCTTATCGAACTTAGCTTCTACAGAAAGTATTTCTTCTTTTCTACCTGCGAGAGTCTCTAGTCTATCATCAGTTTTCTTAAGAGTTTCTGCGACTTCTCTTTCTCTTGCTTCGATAACGGAGATCTCTTTTTCCATCTCACGTATCTTTTGAGCTAACTTGAATGAATTTTCCTTATGACCTTGGCTATCTTGATCAAGCTGCTTGATCTCTTCTCTAACGGAAACAACTCTACCCAAACGATCTTCCAGATCCAAGAAGCGGGATTCCATTTCGAATGCCCTCTCTCCTGCCTCGACCAACTTGCGATGAGTATCATTCCACTGAGAAGATTCTTCCATGATCCTTTCGAATTCTTCTTTTAAGACTTCTGCTTTCTCTTCTATGGAAAGAATTTCCGAACTTCTCTCTTCAGCTTGAGAAATACGGGTTTCTAGATCTTCTTGTACTTTTTTGATCCGAACTAAGTTTTGGTCCAGATCCTCATACGTTTTTTCCGTATGATTTGCATCTTCCAGAGCCTCTTTCATCTCGGAGACAAACTCTTCGGAACGTTCTATAATTTCCTTTACATCTAAGAAGAGTGCAGAACGTTTTTCCGCATCTAGGATCCTTTCGGAGATCTCGTCTACGGAAGAACGTAATTTCTCGGCTTCTTCTTCCAATTCGGAGAAGAGGGAACGTTTTGCATCTTGGATCTCTTCTAGATCTTTGCGAAGATCGATCTGAAGAACACGATATTCTTTTTGTGCCTTCTGGAATTCTTCTCTTCCTGTTTTTAGGAATTCTTCCGAAGATTCTTCGGTTTCTTTCAGTAAATATTTTACCTGATTCTGGAATTCCTTCATCTGGCCTTCGCTTTCTTTGATCCCTGAATCTAAAGCTTCTTCCAGATGTAATTTTACGTCCGCTAAATGTTTTGCGATCCTTTCTTCCAATTGGCTTAATTGGATCTGGCCTTTATCTAACAGAGCGGACAATTGTCTGTTGATCTTGGAATCGATCGTATCGTTCAGACGATCGATTTTTTCTTCCTGTCTTTCGAAGAAATCTTGGCCGGATTCTTTCAGTTTGTCTAGAACAACTCGCGCTTGTTCTCCTGCCTTTTCCAACTGAGATTCGGTAGAAGTACGGATCTTCTCCGCTTGCATTTCTAAAAGTTTTTCGTTCTTACGCAGAAGGTTTTCGAATCTTTCTCCCGCTGCGGAATATTCAACTTTTACGTTTTCCACACTGGTGATTGCTTCTGCTTTCAGATCTTTAAAACGAGAAACAAGCTCCCCTCTGACCTCTTCTCCCTCTTTGTGGAAGTTCGCCTTATATTTAGATACGAACTCTTCGATCTTGTCCTTTTGCTCGGCATAAGATTTGGAAAATTCTTCCAGGTATTCCGCACCTTTAAAGTGGATCTGTCCCAGTCTTTCTTCCAATCCACGGATCGCATCCATGGTATGATTTTTCTGCGATTGTACATCTTCTTCCCAGGAACGAGAGAAGTGTTCGAATCTTCTGTCCATTTTGCGGAACTCATCTTCGATAGAAAGACCGATCTCGCTTACTTTGGATTCTGCTTCGGCAAGAATATCTCCGGCAGTTCCTTCCAATGCTTCTCGGATATCTTTTACATAAGAATCCATTTCTTTCATCCGGGTAGAAACCTGGACGTCGAAAATTTTTACATTCTCTCGAATAGAATCCCATTCAGAACGAAAACGATCCGAATGAGAAGCATGTAATGCACCAACTTCTTCTTCTAAGGAACCTTTCAAATCTTTTACGGAAGCCTCGATCTCTTTCATTCGAGTAGAGATTTGAGAAGAATATTCCTTCACGTTTTCTTTAATAGTTTCCCAGTCCGCACGGAATTTTTCCGCCTGGGAAGTTTGAAGAACTCTTAGTTCTTCTTCCAAAGATTCTCTAACTTGGTCCAGCCTAAGTTTGGATTTTCTTTCTTCTTCTGAACGGGAAGATTCTAATGCGGAATGGAATTCTTTCAGTCCGGAAAGGATTTCCTTTCTCAGATCTTCCGCTTCTATTCTTAAACTGCTGGAAATACGATTGAATTCGTCTTCGAAAGAATCTATCTGACGCATCAGGTCCGCTTTACGGGAATCTGCTTGCTTGAGTAATTTGTTCTCCGCTTCCAAATATTTTTCTTGGAAGATATTGATTGAGTCGTTGATTCCTTCTGCTTGGCGTCTGGTCTCGTTTAAGATTTCGTCGCGTCTAGTCAGAGTTTCCAGGCTCATTCCTTCTATTTCTTTACGAATTGCCTCGATCTCTATACGAACTCCGTTTAGAAATGCTTCTTTAGAGTGAACAACTTGTTCTAATACTTGATCGTATTTTTGGCGAATGACTGATTCATTATGGGAGAATGTTTCCTCTAACTTACGATCCGCAAGTTCCGCCTTCTCATCCACTCTAGTTTCTAAACGATCTATCTTTTCGGATACAGATAAGAATGCTGTCTGCATACGATCTGTTCTTGCATCTATATCTTCTTCTTTTACTTTTACTGATTCAAGAAGAGACTGAACTTCCTCGCGAGCGTTATCTACTTTGCCAACGGTTTCATGATATAATGACTTGGTTTGAGCCTCTAATCTTTGGCGGAAAGCTTCTCCCAATTCTTCCAAACCGGATTCGATACGATCCGCTTTAACTTCTAATAATCCTTCTAACTCCACAATTTTAGAAGCGAGAGATTGTAGAATATCGTCAGATCGGAAATTCAATTTTTCTTGGAATGCTTCGAGTAGGACTTCTGCTTCGGAGCGAAGTTCTTGGATACGATTTCCGATCCCATGTACTTCTTTTTTGCCCAATTCCAATCTTTGTAATCCGTCTTGGATGGACTGTGACTCTTGGCGAATATCGGAAGAAAGATGAACTACTTCTTTTAGATCTAATGTAACTGCGTTTAAAAAATCCCGATTGGAACGAATTGTCTCCAATAACTGCCTGGATTCTTCGTTGAGACCTTTTACCTCTTCCGAAAGTTTTCTGGTCTGTTTTAAACTGATCTCCAGTTCTATTCCGGAATCTTTTACGGATTGGATTTTTTCCAGGGCAATCTCTTGTAATTCTTCCTGGAGTTTGCCAGTATATCTTTTGATCTGGCTGAGCTTATAATTCGACTTGTCCATCCTGCGAAGAAGGATAGTAATGCCTACACTGGCTAAAAAAGGTAAAAGAAGTTCTAGGCCCATACTTAGAGTTTCACGAAGATTCGATGAAGAAAACTCTTCAAAGAATTATGTCGCATCAAATGGATAGGAATACTCGCGAGCAGGGGAATAAATCAAGAATTATTTCTCCAATCCCCAAAAAAAGGCCGTATAGCGCATTTGCAGGCATTTATGACGGGGTCATGAAACGGGCACCTTATCTGGACTGGGCTAAGATGATTTTGGAATCTTACCAGATTGGAACCCAAAAAAACCATCCCAAAATTGCTTTGGATCTTGGCTGCGGCACCTGCAAAATTTGGAAATTTCTACCATCTTCTACAGAGCTTTGGGGAATCGACAATTCTCCTGAAATGCTCCAAATCGCCGATTCTCAAGCAATTAGAGGGATCCGGAAATTAGGGGACCTTCTCTCCTTCCCCCCTATGAACAAATCCTTTGACCTTGTTTTTTCAGTCCATGACACCTTAAATTATTTTCAAAGAGAAGAAGATCTCTCTCGGGTATTTGCCCAAGTTTCGGGTGTCTTGGAGAAGAAAGGAGTCTTCTTTTTCGATGTGAGCACCGCTGAAAATTTTCGAAAAAATTTTCAGGATAAGGTCCTGAAAGAGACCCATGGGAAGACAAAACTTGTCTGGAAGAACGAATTTGATCCGAAAACTTCCATTTTAAAGACCAGTTTAGAATTTTCTCTGAACGGTATTTCTGAGGTGGAAGAACATTTTCATAGAGCTTATCCGCTTGAAACGTGGTCGAAGTTACTACAAAATTCAGGCCTCGAAATTTTAGGAATTGGCTCGGATTATGAGGCATGGGAAATTTTTCCAAAGGCCAATTATTGGAATTTTATGTGCTTAAAAATTTAAGCTGCTTGTTTGGATAGTAGGCGCTTACTTCCTCTGCATTTTATTGTTGGGATGCGCTAGTTTTAGGCGTCTATTTCAACAAACAAGCTGTACCTTATGGCCAAATTAACGATACAAAATAAACACGGAATCGTTCGTTTCGAAAATCAACTTCTGGACGGATACGAAAAAGTTTTCGATGAGATTTCGGAACAGGCATCCAGGGCGCATATCCAAAACCTTACTTTGGACATGACACCAACCAAAAAAATTACTTCTAGCGGCGTTGCAAAGCTACTCACTCTTAGAAACCTTTTGGATCATTTCGGAGTAAAATTAGAGGTAGTGAATCTTCAACCTACTCTAATGGATGTGCTTCGTAAGTTCAAAGTGGATACAATGCTCCGCATCAAGGCATAATTTCCCGGGAAAAAAAGTTGCATAGGTCTTAAGGCCCGAAAGAATAACTTTCGTGGCCTCTCTTCAGGTATCCGATCTTTCTAAATCCTATTTTGGGAAGGTCGCGATTTCCAATCTAAATTTCACCATTCCTAAAAACAAGATCACAGGTTTACTTGGACCTAACGGTGCAGGTAAAACAACCGCGCTTAGAATACTTACCGGATTTATACAACCAGATAAGGGTTCCGTTCTTCTAGACGGAGTCTCTTTAGAAAAAGATCCTCAAAAGATAAAACGAAGATTGGGTTATCTTCCGGAATCTTCCGCAATCTATCCGGATATGACTGTGGGAGAATATTTGGATTTCATCGGAAATGCAAGAGGAATGGATTCCTCCTTCTTCAAAAAAAGAAAAAGAGAAGTATTAGAAATTTGTGATCTAAGATCCCAAACTTTTTCTTTAGCTGGTATCTTATCCAAAGGCACAAGACAGAGATTGGCTTTAGCAGGAGCATTACTTCATGATCCGGATTGGGTTGTTTTAGATGAGCCTAGTTCAGGTTTAGATCCGATCCAAATTTCTCATTTCAGAGAAGTACTGCGAAATTTAGGAAAAAATAAAATAGTATTATTATCCACTCATATACTTTCAGAAGTGGAAGAAACCTGCGACCATGCCCTGGTTCTACATAAAGGGAACCTAGTTGCGGATCTTCCGGTTTCGGAATTCAAAAGATCTGATTCAGTTCTTCTAATAGCCAAAGCGGACAAAGAAATTTTGAAAAAAGTTTTAGAAGGTAAGAACGTTCAGATCCTTTCCGCAGAAAAAGAAGGTGAATATACAAAATTCAGATTGGAATCTTCTTCCCTCAAGCCGGAAGAAATATTTGAGATCATTCGAAAAGAGTCTTTTCCGATTTCAGAATATAAGATTTCTCAAAAGTCCTTAGAATCAGTCTTTCAGGACCTGGTATCCGATTAAGATATGAAACTTCCGAATTTGCCTCCGGGACTTGTTGCCGTTTTTAAAAAAGAATGGGCCAGTTATTTTAATACTCCAATAGGCTATGTATTCTCAATTTTATACTTATTTCTATCTTCCTTCTTATTCTTTTACGGTCTAGGAGAAGGTTCTTTCTGGGACAGAAAAGTTGCCGGAATGGAAGAATACTTCGTATGGACTCCCTTACTATTCGTCGTATTTGTTCCTGCGATCACTATGAGACTTTGGTCCGAAGAAAAAAGATCAGGAAGTTTGGAGATCTTATTCACTTTACCAATCTCAAAATGGGAAATCGTCGGTGCAAAGTTTTTGGCTGCCTGGGCATTTTTAGGATTCACTGTTTGTTTAAGCATTAGTATCCCGTTTTTTATCTGGGCATTCGGAGATTTAGATTTAGGGATCGTATTTGTTGGATACGTCGGCTGCTTATTGCTCGGAGGAGCTTATATCAGTCTTGGGATCTTTCTTTCTTCTTTCGGACGAGATCAGATCAGTTCTTATATTCTCACAGTCCTTGTTTGCCTTTTCTTTTTTCTGTTAGGAACCCAACCTGTTCTGAAATTTTTCGGAGGAGGACCTTCTGCATTTGCGTATTTATTCGCACTATCTTCTCATTTTGAATCCTTTCGTTTGGGGATTATGGATCTTTCGGATACTCTTTACTTTTTTAGTTTTATCTCGGCAAATCTAGCAGGGAACTTTTTTTTTCTTAGGAGAAATTATCCATGAGAGAATTACTCCGTCCCTTATTAGAAATCTCTAGATCTCCTTGGTTTGGGCTCGTAAACGGAATATTACTGTTTATTCTTTTAAATGGGATCTTCTCCGCAATTCCATGCAAAGCGGATCTTTCCAGATCAGGAAGATTCCAAATTACTTCAAGCACTGTAAAAGTATTAAAAGAACTAGATGATCCACTGTATATAGACGCTTTTTATTCTTCAGAGATCCCAGGCGAATATAAGGCAAGAGCAGAACTTAGCAAAGAGCTCTTAAAAGAAATCTCTAAGATCGGAAAAGAAAATGTTTCCTTACGATTTTATGATCCTTCTGCATCGGAAGAAGATGCAAGAAAGGCAGCGGAGTTAGGACTCGAACCTCAGATACTGCAACAAACTTCTAGAAATTCCGCTTCAGTCAAGCAGGCATTTATGGGGATAGTCCTAACCATAGGCCATAAAACAGAAGTTTTATCTTTTGCTTTCTTCACGGAAGATCTAGAATACCAGATCTTAAATTCTATCCGCAAAATGCAAAGACAGGACTTAGACTCGGGGATTGTTCTATTAAAATCGCAAGGGAATCTTTCCATCCAAGAACAAGGTTCTCCTAAAGATAGAATAGAAATTTTCGCAAGAAGAGTTCTTCGAGGTGAATATGGTCCGATTTTAGAATTAGATTTGGAAACAGAAGATCTTCCCCCGGAAACTGAAGTGGTACTTTGGATCGGAGGAGGAACTCTTTCTAAAAATACAGAACGTAAGCTAGACAAATTCATTATAGAAGGAGGAAGTTTACTCCTTCTATCCAAAACAATGGAGTTCAAAACGAACGCAGAAAGAGGAAGTTTTGGACTTCTTTCCGGTGATCTTGGAGCTGGACTCGCACAAAGAAATCCTTACTCGGAAGAGATGGTCCGATTTTTAGAACATTACGGAATTCGAATTAATTATGATATTATCCTAGAACCGGATCATTCCTTACCAATGGGCTCAGTGATCGAAATAGAACCCGGAGTTTTAGGAAAATATCCTTATCCCCCCTGGATCGTTCCGGACCAAAAATCAAAAACTTTAGACAATCACAGTTTGTTTACCAAAAACCAGGAAAGTCTTCTCATACCTTGGTCTTCCAGTCTCAACATTCTGCCCGAAAAACAAAAAGAAGTTCAGTTTACTATATTAGCAAAAAGTGGAAAAGATGCAGAATCCAGAATGGAGCCGATTTCTTTAGGAGAAAAACAAATCCTTTCCACCCCAATCCAAGCAAATGGAGGTCCTTTTATTCTAGGAGTTTATGCGGAAGGAAAATTTACTTCTTATTTCTCGGACGCCAAACAAAAAGCACTGGATCTGCAATCTCAAAACAAGTCACCGAAAACTGGTAGGATCCTAGTATTTGGATCCCCTTATTTAGTCTCCGATCTTCTGGCATTTCCAGAATTTTCGGAAATACTCAAAAACTCGAATATTCCTTTTTTATTAAATGCGATCGATATACTTAAAGGAGAAACGGATCTTTTAGAAGTTCGCTCCAAACAGTCTGCGGTTTTAAAACTAAAACCTTTACCATTCTTCTTAGAAACTTCGATCAGTTTATTTCATTTGTTTTTGGTTCCATGTTTATTAGCTCTTTATGCTTTTCGCCGATTAAAAAGAAGGAACGGATGATGGATTTTTCAAAGCTTTCAGACCTTCTTCGCAGCACATATAAAGAATATCCGCAAATCCTATTATTTTTTGCGAATATACTTTTAGCTATTTTACTTCTAATTGTAAAAGATCCTTGGGATTGGTTCAAAAAGACCTACCAAAATTCGGAGCCATTCTATAAAACCAAATCAGAAGAGATACAAACGATTATCAGCGGCCGCAAAGGACAAGAAAGTATTCTCAATCGAAATTTGGATGGATGGAAAGCCGAGTTACCTTCGGGGCTAATACTGCCCGGAGATTCTGCCAGGATCGAAGAATTGATCCAAACCTGTTTGCATTTACGTAAATTCACTTTGCTCTCTGAATCCAATTCAGTCTCTAAGGAAGAATTCGGATTAGGAGGAGATGAACCAATCATCGAACTTAAAGACGTTTCCGGAAATTCTCTCGGAAAAATTCTAATAGGGGCACCGGTCAGAAAGGGACAAGGAACTTATATCCTGGATGAAAAAAACCAAATCTGGTTAGTTAAAGAAAATCTAAAATCTGTAACAGGTGGAGGCAAACTGGATTTTTTCCTAAGTAGATCTCTAATTCCTCCCTTCCCTTCCAGAGAAAAAGTTTCGAAGATAGCAATTTCAGGACTTTCCTCCATAAATTTTAGTTTAAGTAAACAAGATGAGAATTGGATCTTAGAAACTTCCGGCGGGCAGATCGTCGCATATCCAGAAGAAGTGGAAAACTATCTGGAAGAGATCAAAAAACTAAGTGCAGACGAAGTTCTTTTGGAGAAGTCGGAAGAACTTACTGCAGTTCCTAAAGACAGGAATTTTAAAATAGAAATAGTGACGAACACGGACCGTTATTTAGTTTCTCCGGTTGGAATGACCAAGTTAGGAAGTTATGTTTTCCAGAGAGAGGGCCTAAGCTACAGATTGATCTTGGATCCTTGGAACCTGGAGAGGATCCTACAAAAGGATCTTGCAGACTTTTCTACCAGGTTCCGTTCTCCTTAAACAACTTAAGAATCAATGGTTGACACTCCGAGGGTATAAAAGTTTCCTTCCTTAATAATACTATAAACCTTAAAAGGAATTCGTATGGCATTAATCGAAGAATTGGATCAGCAGGGGAATTTTCTATTTCGCTGGAGATCTTATATACCTGGATTTATTCTTCTCCTTTGTCTATACTCCTTAAGCAAGTTCGAATTTTTAGAAGATTCTTACGAGATCAACTTATACTACGCGGGTGCTTGTTTTGTAGTTAGCTTACTCGGCTTAGCGGTTCGTTGTTTTGTGATCGGTTACGCTCCCGCTCGCACTTCCGGCAGAAATACAAAAGAACAAGTAGCGGATGTGGTCAACCAAGAGGGAATTTATTCCTTAGTTCGCCATCCACTTTACTTAGGAAATTTCTTAATGTATTTGGGACCGGTCCTGTATTTCAGAGACGTTCCTTTACTTTTAGTATTTTCCTTATTTTTCGGATTCTATTACGAAAGAATAATGTTCGCGGAAGAAAAATTCTTAAGAGATAAATTCGGCCAGGATTATTTAAACTGGGCGGATAAGATCCCTGCATTCATTCCTAAATTTTCAGGTTATGTAAAACCTAAACTCGGCTTCTCATTCAGAAATATTCTGAAAAGGGAATATCCAAGCTTATTCGGGATCTTAGTGATCTTCGTAGTATTCGACTATGCTGCAAGTTTTAAGGTAGGATTCGGAGATTGGAGAGAACCTTGGACAGTGATCACCGAGCCTCAAATCTGGGCATTCGGAATTGGCGCTGCGTTTTATACAATCGTTAGAGTTATAGTAAAAACCACCAAGTGGTTGGTGGTAGAAGGCAGATAATTTCCTGCCTTCTTCTTATCTTCAAGCGTTAGCGGTATATTCCAGATAAGATTTGAACTTCTCCCCGTCCTTGGTCAAAAAGATCGGGGTCGGGTATTCTCTTTTTAAAGGAAGTAATGCGAAACCTTGATCGTAAAAAACGATCTTCTCCACTTCATTCAATTTATAACTAAATTCTGAATTTCTAGCCTGGAAAGTAAACCCTCCCGGGATCTCTCTAATACTTCCCTTTCCCATTCTTCTAAAACCTTTCAGAGTCTCAGGACGAATCTTTTCTTGTAATGCCTCATAAGGTAATCTTCCTGAAAGATCTAAGAACAATACTCCTTCCATAGACCATTCTTCTTCTTTAGGGATTCTAGGCTGGGCGCGTTCGGGCTCTGTTACCATTTCTAAAACTTCTCCCCTTTTTGTTTCATCCCAGATCTCAGTTCCGAATTCTTCTGGATCGGAAACTTCTGACTCCGTCTCCCTCGATTCCATTCTCTGTCTTTCAGAAAGAGGACGGATCTTTCTCTCTTCTGCAAATGCAATATCCATTTGAGAATAGATTTCTGAGCGTCCTTGTTTTTTCAGAGAAGCTAATGATTCTTGAGAAATTTTTTTCTCTCTCGCTGGAGCTATATTTCCTTTTGGGAATGAACTTGCGCTAAACTCTTTTTTAGAGTTTGGTTGGAAGGAAACATAAATAAAACAGAGGATCCCTACTAAAATGAGTGCTAAGGCGATATAAAGCATCATTATATGTATCTATCCATTTTCGCCGTTTCTGAAGCATTTTTCGGGCGGTTTTTCTCCTTTACAGATTCCAGGCGCGGCCCAGTCTTCCTTGTGAACGTAGTTTTATGACAAATCCAGACGGAATTTCAATTAAAGATATTTTATTCAAAGTAGGATCGGCGACTTTTCTAACCATTTTAGTCTCGATGTTAATCCTAATGTTCTTAAAGTCGGATGTGGAACAGGTAGGCGTAGATATGCTGGCCGGAAAGGCAAGCATCACAATGGGAAGCATTGACGACCAAAGTGTCCCTATCGATTCATTCAACGCAGCCAAAAGATTCTGTATCCAGATGTACCAAGGTCAAGGCTCCGAGTCACTTTGGGCAGACTGCGCCTTCCAATCTTTAAAAGGACAATATATTTTCCGGAAGATCGGAAATTCGGTTGGTTTCACAATCAGTGAAGAATCCGAAAAACAGGCCCTTATGCAAGAAGCTGAAAAAGTTTCTAAAAATTCGCTCCAGGGAGCAGGATATTCCGAGGAAGACCTGAGAAAACCGATAGAAATTTATCGTCAGTTACTCCAGCAGGCACCGCTTCGCTTTAGGATCGATTATAAAGTGTCCCAGGCCTTATTCCAAAACTTCCTTCCGACAGAGATCCGACGCACGGATGGCGAATTGAATATCATGTCAGAAGCCTCGGGAGCCAGAGTGGACCTGGATGCAGTTTTATACACAGAGGAAGATTTAGTCAAAGCTTCCGAAAGAAATCTGGAGCCTACAGACGCTCAATTGAAAGAGCTCTATGAGAAAGAATCCTTAGATCCAAATACCTTAAAAGGCAAAGACGGTAAACCAGTCCCATTCGAGGAAAGAAAAACCGTCCTAAGAAGTAAGTTCTTATTAGAAGCGCGTAAAAACTCTTTAGAATCTTTAAAAGCAAAATTAGTCGCTCTACAAAACGAGCCGGACGGCCTACAAAAGATCGCTGCACTTTTAGGAAGACAAACTGTTTCTCTCAAAAACAAATCTCTCTCCGATCTGAAAAAGATCAATGCCGGAAAAGATGTATTCTCTTTGAGTTCCGACAAAAAATTCTTACAGGATTTGAGCCTTCCAGGTTTAACCCAAAAGAAAAACATCGGACCTTACAGAGAAGGAGAAAAATACGCGATCGTTTCCTTCTCCGGAGTCAAATTAGGAAATCCGGATCCGTCATTCTTGAGAACCAGGGATAACGGCTCTTTACTCACTGCAATACTCATGGAAATTCCACAGTCCCTAGAGGAAAGTATCAAAGTCGAACGAGCATCCGTTAGATCCGTTTCGGAGGAATAATGCAAATCCGCGCCGAGTTAGTAAACCCATTCCTGGAAGCAGCTACAATCGTCTTCCGGGATATATTACAGACCGACCTGATCCGAGGAAAGATCGGTATCAAAGACACACCGGAAACCACCTTAGAACTTGCGATCATCATCGGAGTTTTAGGAACGTTTAATGGAGAAGTGATCTACGGTTTGAACTACGACGCGGCTTATAAAATTTCCAAAAAGCTGATGCCTGGAATGGGCGATGAAGATATCAAGAATGAATACAAAGATATTTTAGGTGAGATCGCAAATATGACTACCGGTAACGCGATGAATATTTTTGCAACTGCCGGTCAATCGATTGAGATCACTGCTCCAAATATCGTGGATGCAAAAAACGAAACAATCAAGATCCCTAAAAAACAAGCTCTTGGGATCAGTCTATTTTCCAAATTCGGAAAATTAGAAGTAAACGTAGCCTTAACTTAAAGATCGCTTTTTGCAAAAGATTCCATTTCAGTTCTCAAGGGGGAATACACTCCTTGGGACTCGGAAACGGATTTATCCAAATATTTTTTTAAAAAACGTTTTGCCCATTCACCTTCTCCTGCCTTATAGCTGGATTTAAAAAGTAAATAAGCACCCAGTTCTTTTTCTTCTCTTTGTCTTTTGAATTCTCTTGAATTCGTATCTTCCGCATTCGGGAAAGTTTTACCGAAACGATTCCAAAAATCCATCAAATAACTGCGAGCATCCGAATATCTTCCCATTCTGAAAAGCATATCACCTAATTGTAATAATGCTCTGGATCTGTATTCTCCCTCTCCCTCAGTTGCGGTCCTAAGAAGAATGGACTCTGCTTCCGAATTTTTACCTTGCGCCCTAAGAGATCTTGCAGTTTCCAAAGAAGTTTTCCATCGAGAATCGTCTTCCGCCGGCGCTTCCGCGTTTGAATCGGTAGCCTTTGCATTTTCTAATTTAGATAATTCTAATTTTGCCTGGGAACTTGCGGTTCCTTCAGTAGAAGCAGCCTTACCGAATTCTTCTTTCGCTGCGTCTTTCTGTCCATTTCTAAGACGCAAAAGCCCTCTCTCGTAAGCTGCGCGACTTGGATCAGAGACTTCCTTCTTCTTGCCATTTTTTTTATCTTTTCTTTCCGTAAGATTCGGAAGTTTCGTTTTCTTTTCTTTTATTGGCTCTGAAACAGTTTGTTTCGTTTCCGCAATCTTTGGATCTTCACTAGCAGTCAGAGTATTCTCAGATACAACTTCTTCCGATTTTTGTTCTGCAACTACAGAACTCGCATCAATAGGAGGGAGAGGTTCATCCGGAGAAGGACCCTTGGAGGAAAAACTGCCCTCGCTTGGTTCCGGTATAGGCAAAGGAAAATCCGCTGCGAGTTGGTGCGCGAAAAAAAAGATACTTAAAGAAAACAGAATATATTTCATCTCATTCTCCCCTAGGCCTTTGTTCTTTTCTAGGAGGACGGCTCAACCTGGATTCTTCTTTTTCTGCAGGAAGCTCTCTATTAGGTTGCTTTGTGCTTGGTTCTAAACGAGGAGAATCCGATCCTTTATCACTAGGAGCTAAATCTTCACGAGCCGGTCTTTCGTTTTCCGTTGGGAAAAACACTCTTGAATCTCCATCCTTCATCTTAGAATTGCGGATTGTGTCCGACTCTTCCAGTTCAGGTTTAGGGGAAGAAGGTTCCGTCTTCGGTTTTTCCAAAGAATATCTTTCAATATCCAAGGAAGAACTTCCGGAATCCGAGTAAGAAGGATCGCTCCATCTTACGTCCTTTCTTTTCCGATTATATTCTCTTTCTATATCTTCTAAAAATAATGCCTTACGATCCAGTTCTTTGGCTTGGTCTTCTTCCCCCGCCAATGCCAGACCTTTTTGAAAACTAAACCAGCCTAGAACCATTGCTACAAGAACTGCCAAGCCGAGAGCCGCGGTTCCGATCGTTTTTACCACTTTTGGAGGGAGATTTCCCAGAACCTGGTCTATCGATACCCTGATGCTGGTTAGGATGGAGAACGGGTTGAATGCCATACGTTTACCCTAGGATCATCGGTCGAATCCGGAAGTTTTTCAAGGACATAATTTTTGAAAAAAGGAAGGGAAATCCTGACTTGTAGTAACTTCGACAGACCAAATCCAGTCTGAAAAACATTAGATTTGAGAGTTTTTTCTTCCTTTTTCCATTAAGTCTTTTTACAGGTTTTCGATTGTAAAAAATAGGATGGGACTTACTCTCCAACAACGGCCCCCCAGGATGAGCGACTCGATCCGCAATTTTACTGAATCATTATTAAAAGATCTGGAAGAGAACGAAAACGGATTTTTCAAAGTAGAAAATCTGGACGGACTCGCATATCTCACCATCTTCCCCGCAGGAAAAAAAGGAAAGGAAGTAGAATATCGCGAAATTCTAAAACGATTAGAAGTATTTAAAATTTCTGGAATTAGTGAAGAAGAAGTCAAACGTATCCTAAAGACCAAAGACTCAGAACCACACCTGATCGGGAAATGGCCCGGCAAACCGGAAGCATCTAGTCTGGACCTAAAAATTTCGGAAGATAAAATGACAGTCCATGGGATACTTCATCCTCCAAAATTCGGCGGAAAATTATTAACTAGAGACGAGATACTTTCCCAATTACAAGTAAGTGGGATCGTTTTCGGGATTATTGAAGAATCTGTTCTCAAACTTTCTCAGGCGGAAGATTATGGAAAAAGAACTCTTGTTGCCCAAGGCGAACCTCCTGTCCCCGGAAAAGACGGAGATATCAGGATCTTATTCCAACATCCTGGAACACCAACATTAGAAGAAGATGAATTCGGAAGAGTTGATTTCAAAAACATTCAGATCATCCAAAGTGTGAAGAAGAACCAAAAACTTGCTGAAAAAGTGTCCCCTTCACCCGGCAAGCCGGGCAAAAACGTAAAAGGAGAAGTTCTTCCATTCGAAGAAGGTAAACTTGCAGAATGGAAATTAGGTCCTAACGTTAAAATTTCTGAAGATGGAAACTTAGTACAATCTCTCATAGATGGTCGACCTTTAATGGATCGTTTCGGAGTGATTCGTGTTGATGAAGTTTGTTTACTGGAGAATGTAGACTTCTCCACTGGAAACATAAACTTTCCGGGAACGATCATTGTAGAAGAATCTATCGCGGACGGTTTTACTCTCGAAACAGACGGTTCCATCATCGTTAAAAAATCAGTAGGTAAAGTTTTCTTAAAAGCAAAAGGAGATATCGTTCTTTCCGGAGGATTTATGGGAAGAAACGGTGGAATGATAGAATCAGGTTCCGATATCTATGCAAAATTTATAGAACAAGGAAAAATGATCGCTAAAAATTCGATCTTCATCGAAGAAGCTGCGATGCATTCCGAGCTAATCGCGGGAGAATCGGTTGTAGTCAGAGGCGGAAGAGGAGAAATCATCGGAGGCCAATGTGTAGCCGGAAAAATGATTACCTGTACAAAGTTAGGCGCCATCGTAGAGACAAGAACAGTGCTTAGTTGCGGAATGCCTCCGGAACTTCTTTCCGAATTAGAAGATCTGAAATCGGAAATCCGCAAAAACCAGGATATATTAAAAAAAGTAGATACTAGTATCCAAAAATTAAGCGACGACTCCCAAAGAAGAAGTCTTGGCCCGGAAGAAAAAGAGAGTCTACCAAAACTACAGGCGATCCGTCAAAAATATAGTTCTATCCTGGAAAATCTGTTTGCACAGGAACAATCCGCAATTCTATCATTTGATCCCGATAAGGATTCTTATGTAGAAGTTGAGAGAGAAATTTTTCCGGGAGTAGAAGTAAACCTGGGCAGAAATAAGAAGTTCAGCGTAAAATTAAAGGAGATCCCAGGCCCTTCCTTCCTATATTTGGGAGGAGACGGTCAGATCGCTCTTTCTAAGGTAAAACCAAAACGACTCGGGCTCTTACAGGAAGAATCTTCCGACTCCGACTCTTCCACAAATTAATTCCCGTCAGGAAACAATTCCCTGCAAGATGGGATCCCACCCGCCTGCTCCATTTCTGAACAAGGAGTTTTAAGAAGATCGTCCATACAGCGTTTCACTTTTCCGATCTGCTGATCAGTGACCTTTTCATAATCGTCAGGAAGAATGGACTGGTTACTTTGTTCCGCCATACATTGTTCCAGGGAAGAAAATCCGGACCTGGCGGCATTCTGCTCTCCGGAAGGAAGTGATTCCAGATATTGAGCAGAACATTCTAAATTCTTTTTACATAACTCTTTAATATAGTTCTGGCTTAAGTTCCTCACCTCTTCTTTGGATAAGGAAGGTCCCTTTCCGCAGGAAAGAATGAAGATCGAAAATACAAGTATAGAGACAAATTTCATTTGGATCACCGAAAACATATACTCGGATTATACAGAATAGACGGACAATTCTACTATTCTGCAAGCCGTTCTTTTTAATTATTTCATTTTTGTGAGAATCAGCCGATTCCCTTTTCCGGATTGGTCTATATAAAAATGATCCGTTAGTTTTCGTACCAAGTAGAGTCCGATCCCTTCTTCCCTATAATCTCCAGGATCGTATCCTCGAATTTCGGAAATATTTTTTTGAACTCCGAAATCCCTGATCCGAACTTCCATACGATTCTCAAGAACCGTGACTTCTATAAAGATAGGATAATTTGTTTTTCCAAGATAAGCATGTTTAATCACATTTAAAAGACATTCCCCCACTGCCAATTTTAGGTCGGCAGCATCGTAGAGGGAAAATCCTGATTCTCTTGCTAGGTTATAAACGAAGTTCCGCGCTACAGTCACGTAACGCGGATGGGAAGGAACTTGTATCCGAAACTGATTCGAATAGTCGTTTTTTTTGATCTCGGCCAAAATTAGGTTCGGGGGAAATTATCCTCTTGGATGGAATTTCTTATGAACTTCCTTCAGAGTTTTATTCGCCATATGAGTATAGATCTGGGTAGTCGAAATATCGATATGCCCCAAAAGTTCCTGAACCGATTTTAGATCCGCGTGGTTTTCCAACAAGTGTGTCGCGAAAGAGTGTCTCAGAGTGTGAGGAGTCACTTTTTTCTTGATACTTGTTCTTTTGATATAATGGTTCAGAAGTCTCCAAACAGATTTTCTATTAATGAAAGATCCTTTTTTGGAAACGAAAAGATAATCACAATTTCTGTTTTTTAGAATATAAGGTCTGCTTTGTTTTAAATAACGATTCAGAATGTCCAAAGATTTTTCACCGAATGGAACTAGTCTTTGGCGTCCACCTTTACCTTCTACGGTTAAGGTCATTCCGGACATATCCATATCGGTTAGTCTTAGGTTACATGCTTCTGAGATCCTAAGTCCCGAAGAATAAAGAAGTTCAAAAATACATTTGTCTCTGAGTTCATAGAGGTTATCTTCTTTGATCACATTGAACAATTCCTCGATCTCTTCTTGAGTTAGATAATCGGGGATGGATCTCATCACTTCAGGAGTTTCGATCTTCTCCGTTGGATTTGAATCCAGCTTCTTTTCGTCTTTTAAAAATTTATAAAATTGGCGGATGGCAACCACTTCGCGAGCGATCGTCTTTGCTGAAATTTTGCGATTCCTTTCTTCGTTCAAGAAACGAACTATGTCGTTCGCCTGGACTTCCAGGAAGTCGAGATGTTCCTTTTCTAGGAAGTTCTTAAACTTGTTCAGATCGTACCCGTACGAGTAAATCGAATTGTCGCTCAGACCCTTCTCAACCGAGAGGTATTCTTGAAAATTTTGGAGTAGATTCTTATGAGAAGATGTCACTTTCTTAGTCCCGCTTCCGATTATTACAGTACTAAATCCTTCGGACAAATTCTCCCTCGAGATTGAAACTTTTTTAAGATTGCGGCACGAGGAGGCCCGTAAATTGTACAAATTCGACGGGCCGACATAACAAAAAACCGTCCTTTTTCTTATCCCCTAAGGGAAAAAAAACTATGGAAATGAGACAGAAGTTCCGATACGCCATAATTTTGCTTATGTCCCAAATTGCTTTGAATTGCGATTCCTCAGGGGAGCTAGCAAGTAAGGCTAGAGAAAAAGAAGCGCAAGGTAACACTGCAGAGGCTTTATATTATTACGATTTAGCTCTTCGAGAAAATCCGGAAAATTTTACGGCGAATAAAAATTTAGGAATTCTTTTAGCGGAAAGCGGAGAAGCACCCGGATCCGCCGCACTTTATCTGGAAAAAGCTCTCAAAAAAGATCCTAAAAATCCGGAAATACTTCTCTATCTTCTGGAAATTTATTTATTAGCAGGTTCCAGAGACGAGACCGAAACAGTTTTGAGAGGATTTTCGGAAAGTTGGGACAAAGACAGAGAGAGTCTCGCCAAGTTTTTAAGCTCTTGTATCCTAGATTCTAAGAAGAATCTTTCGGAAAGAAAACGTTTTATAGAAAATCGTATACCTGAATCTAATCCAGCTTCGAAGAGACTCTTTGAACTTTGTGGAAAAAAGCTCTATGAGGAAACTTCAGGTAAATGAGAGAGATTTCTTACTCACGAAAGATCCGTTTTCAATTTTTATTATATTCAATTTTTCTTTTTTTTCTTTTAGAAGTCCTGCTTAGACTTCCCACTTTTCCTTCTATTCAATTCAGATTGGATGATAAGAAACTCCACTGCCTCCAAACTTCAGGCGGACTGTTTTCCATTCCTTGGATGAGGCTTTACCAAAACCAAAGTTTGGAATTATACCACCCAGAGAAGAATATTCGATATCATGTTTCTACTGATTTTAGAGGAGAAAGGTTTACTTCTGTTGGTTCGGCAAACGGTAGTGATAGTGCCGGTAGGAATTCCTACAACGTTAATGCACCGGAAATTTGGGTTTTAGGAGATTCAGTCGCCTTAGGCTATTTGGTTTCCGATCAGGAAAGTCTTCCTTGGGCTCTGCAAAATGAACTGATAAAATATAAAAAGTCTGACATTGTTCGAAATCTGGGAGTAGATGCACTTGGAAGTTTCGGCATCCAGGAAAGACTAACCGAAGTTTTACAAACTTCTCCCCCGCCTAAAGTCGCGTATTGGATCTATCATATCTCCGATTTTACGGATTCTTTTAGGGAACTAGAATTACAAAATTCCGTTAAAAAGAGGATATTCGTTAGAGTTTCTTATTTTCTTTCTAAGTATAGTGCCGTATTCAATGCATTCAAAATTTCTTATGAGAAGTATAAGCCTGAGTCAGCGGACAATTTAGTGATCCCTTCTAGTGGTTCCGTTTTAGGTCCAGATCATCCTCATAGAAAAGCCGCTGTTTCTTTATTTACATATGTAAAAGAGAAAAACATCCCGCTGGTTCTTGTATTTCTTCCTGAACCGAACGAAAAGTATGAGCCAATAGTAGATTCCGCATTAGTGAAAGAAGTCAGACAAATCGCAATTGATTCTAAAATCCCGGTGTTGGACCTCCAACAACCGATTTATGATTATTGGAAGAAAGGAAATCAGGAGATCTTTCTTCCGAAAGACGGGCATCCGAATCCAGCTCTGTATCGCTTTATCGCTGAAGAGTTAGGGAAGGGTATTATTAAAATAATTTCGCACGGAGCTCACAGAGAACACGGAGGATAAATAGCTCGCTAAGAAGTCCCTACCTTATAACCCCTCTGTGCTTCTCCATGAACTCTGTGCGAACCCCAAGTTCTAGAACTGAAAATACAAGAAAGGCGCGCTTACGGTTACACTATATAAGATAAAACAGATGGAGATCAGGATGCCTGAGATCCCATAAACCCAGATACGATTTTCGAAAAGTTTTTTTGCCCAAGGAGTTTCTTTTTCCATGAGATAATCGCCGAGCATTAGAATAAATACTGTCAAAAGAACGGATAACGGTACTGGTAAGAAGTCGCCATCTACTCCGGAGAACATTCTACTTACCATTGCCCAACCTACTTGGACACTGTTTCCAATCCCTTCTACCGGTCTTGCTCGGAAGAAATACATGGAAATTCCAAATATAGTAAAAGGATATGCTACTTTGATAGTGCTCGGGATCTTATCCCAATAATTTTTGATACGTTCGAAAGAGAACGCAAATCTTTCTATCACCATTAAACTTGCGTGAACGAATCCCCAGACTACGAAATTCCAATCAGCTCCATGCCAGATCCCGCTCACGAATGTTGTGAGGAATAAGTTGATATAAGTTCTGGAGACTCCTTTTTTGTTTCCGCCTAAGAAGATGTACACATATTCTTTTAACCAAGAACTGAATGAAATATGCCAACGTCTCCAAAATTCGGATACGGTTTGGGAAAGGAATGGTTGCCTGAAGTTGACTGGGATATGAAATCCCATGATCCTTCCTGTTCCGATAGCTACATCCGAATATCCGGAAAAGTCACAATACATTTGGATGATGTATAGAGAGCCCGTTACTGCTAAGGAGAACCAACCGTAATGAAGTGGATCCGCAAATACCGGATCAATGACTGCTGCAATCGGATCTGCTACGAATGTTTTTTTGAAAAGTCCCCAAGCGAGTTGTCTGATCCCCGGGAGTAAATTTTCCTTTTTGAATGTATATGTGTCTAGGAATTGGTGGAGCATGTCCTGAGCACGGATGATCGGTCCAGCCACCAACTGTGGAAAGAAACTTAAGAATAATCCAAACTGGAATAAATTTTCCGCGCGTTTTACTTTTTTATGATATACGTCCACCGCATATGCGATCGCCTGCAAAGTGAAGAATGAGATCCCCATAGGTAGCAGGATCCCTGAAGGATATGCATAGTATGGCTCGCAAGGAACGAGTCCCAGGATCGTATTCCATACCGTAAAAGAAAAATCCAGATACTTGAAGAAGTAAAGTAGAGATAAGTTTCCCCAGATAGCTATATTCAGAAAAAATAATTTTGCAAATCTGGATTCAGACTTATCCATCCAAAGCGTACAGAAATACGTGATCGCGATGGAATATATCAGCAATAAGATGAATGGAACTCTGAAAACTGCGTAAAAATATAAGCTTGTGACTAATAGCCAAAGTTTTTGAAATCTGGAAGGTACCAGAAAATAAACTAAGATGACTATGGGTGCGAAGAATAAATAATGAAGGGAATTAAAGAGCAAGGTCCGTCTCCTTCAATTTGGCCTTGAGAGAATCCGCCGCCCAAATATTTCCTCTTTTTGTAAAATGCCCGTCTTCCGGAATATAATGATCTAAGATCCCGAATTTTTTACCGTTTTGATCGAAACCACACATGGAAGAGGTTTCCTTTTTGAACCGCAGAACTTTCACTCCTCGCTTTTCAAAGAACGAGGAAGCCCTGGTCGCATAGTTTTCTAAAGGGTGGTATTTTCCGTTATTATAACAATAGATCTCTTCTATTTGGATAGGGAGAATTACAGGAACAAGTTTAAATCCCCTTTCCTTGGCAAGATCTATCATCTTTTGGTAATATTCTTGAGTGAGATCAGGCAAAGCAGGAAGAGTTTCAAAAGAAGGGGCCGAATCCACACAAGAAACATGAGATGGGACCGGTTCAGGACACATCGCCCCAAATACTGCAGAGGTTGGTGTGATATCCGAATCGCAGTTTGGCCTTTTAATAGTTCTGAAAAAGGAAGATTTAAAATAAGAAACTACATTTCCGGAAGCATGTTTAGGTCCTGAGGAAACTTGATCTCCATCCAGTAAATTACATCTATAAAACCCTACCGAATCTAACTCTTTACATACGGAAAGTTTTGTGACTGCAAACGTAACTTGGATCTGTTCATAAGCAAGTTTAAGCGCTTGGAGTGTATAAGAAATTCTTGTTAAAATAAATTGTAATTTAAAATTTCTGGCATAGTTCGGATCTTTTTCTCGGATCGCATCCGTTTGGTCGTCGGGTAATATTCCTTTTTTTGCTAGAACTTCCGGCATATCGAAATCGTTTGGAGAGATAAAGAAGAGAACTTCCTTTACGTTATCCAGTTTAGAAGAAATATCTTTAAGTCTGTAGTAGGAACCTCTGGATCCGTAAGCATCGACTCCCAGATTTAAGGCCTGTCTTGCTTCTCCCTTTAATTGGATCCCATCTAAGAGTTGGCAGAATGTATCAGAGTCACCTACTCCGAATCCCATTACCAAACTATCACCTAAACAAAGAAGTTTTGGTTTTCCTGGGATTGGTTCTTCTTTTCCTCTTAGGCCGAGTGAGTTGATACTGAACTGGCCTTCCCATTTACCTGCAAAATGGCTGATATATTTGGATCCGCCAGGCTCTAAAGCCACGTAATAATCTGGATGAAAACTATGGATGAGTTTGAGATCTCTATAATATTGGAGAGAAGGACTGCGCAATAGAACCAAACCGGCTTCGGTTCCGAGGAAGATTAAGATCAAAAAAACTAGGCCGAAAAACGATTTTTTGGCGAAATCCATGAATACTGGATAGCATTTGGATTCCTACCCGGATGACAAGACAATTCATCTAGGAAAGGGACTGTTGGAATTCCGACTCTTTCTTCTCGAAAAAAAAGATCTACTTTACAATTCCCCAGTCTAAAAATAAAATCAATTTAGAATCATTCTAAATTATTAGAGGAAATGAGATGCCCCATAAAGTAGTCATCATTGGATCCGGCCCTGCGGGTCATACTGCAGCAATTTATGCAGCCAGAGCGAATTTAAACCCTGTTATGTACGAAGGATTTATGGCGGGAGGAATCGCAGCAGGCGGTCAGCTCACCACTACCACTGAGGTAGAAAATTTTCCAGGCTTTCCGGAAGGAATAGATGGAACGCAACTTACGAATTTGTTCCGCGCTCAATCTGAAAAATATGGCACTAAAATTATCACCCAGACAATCACAAAAGTCGACTTCTCCAAAAGACCTTTCCGTATTTGGTCAGACGATGAATTGATAGAAGCAGAGACTGTGATCATCGCAACAGGCGCCACTGCAAAAAGAATGTTCATCCCAGGTGAAGATTCTTATTGGCAAAAAGGAATTTCTGCATGTGCGGTTTGTGACGGCGCTCTTCCTATTTACAGAAACAAGGAATTAGCAGTTGTCGGCGGAGGAGATTCCGCGGTTGAAGAAGCGGCACACTTAACCAAGTTTGCATCCAAAGTGTATTTGATCCACAGAAGAGATTCTTTAAGAGCTTCTAAGATCATGCAGAAAAGAGCAACCACTCATCCAAAAATAGAAATTATCTGGAATACTGCTGTAGAAGGCGCACAAGGAAATGGAAACCAACTTACTTCCCTTTCCGTAAAAGAACTTACCACTGGAAAAACAAAAGAACTAGCTGTGGGTGGTTTATTCTACGCGATCGGTCATAAGCCTAATACTGAAATTTTCGAAGGCCAATTGGATCTGGATGAAACAGGTTATATCAAAACTGTTCCAGGTACCACTCGCACAAGTGTAGACGGTGTATTTGCCGCAGGGGATGTTCAAGATAAAACATATCGACAGGCGATCACTGCTGCGGGCTCCGGATGTATGGCAGCACTCGAAGCTGAAAGATGGTTAGAAGCTCAAGAAGAATAAATTTATTCCAAGCTAACCGAGGAGCTTGATCCGAGTGAGCCGAGGATCCTGCTCCGAGCAAGCCGAGGAGCCTATGGGCGATCTATCATCTGACCTCTTTTTTGAAGAGTATCATAAATATATAATGTAGGAAGATTCGGCTTCTTTTTGTTGGGGCCGGACTCTTCTTCCCTTTTTACGATCATAACAAGTTTATTTTCTGGAGTGTCCGGAAGGATTTTTTCCAAATAGAATTTTTTGGGAAGAATTGGAAGTAGTTCGTCAGAGTTCGGATCGTATACAAAGACTTTTTTGGAATCCTTTTGGTTCAGATATCCGTCTTTGTTTGTGTCTTCAGGCATTCCAACGATCACGAATTTTTTTCCAGTTTTTAAACCTGAAAATACATCTTCTGAAACTTCTTGGGCTTCTGAATCTGAACTCAACTTTTCAGGTTCTGCTCCGTAAAAATAATCCCAGATATAAACGCTTTTATTAAATACCTTGCGGTTCCTTCCTGTTTGAAGATCTACGAATACAAGATTTTGGGCATGATTTAATGTTTTACGAGGACCGAAGTTTTCCCTGTCCCGATTAAGTCCGAGTGGATAATATAAAAATTTTCCCCAAACTACGGAAGAATGTTCCACCAGGTCGTCATCCGGTTCCACATATACAGTCTGGATACTGTTAGACGGATGTTTTGCGAGCTCGATCCCTCGGTCGTATACAAACCAACTTTTAAGAAGGGTGAATACGATCAGGATAATGATTATCCCGATCACAAAATATACGGAGAGACGCAACTTTTCCATAGAACGGATCTAAAGAATCCGTTTTATGCCTTAGGGGTCAATCTTCTTTCTTTCCAAAACTCCGGTTCTTGTAGGAACTAATAATGCGGAAGAGATCTCTCCTGTGTCTTCTCTTAACACTGTCAGAGGATTATAAGTATCCACTACGATCTTTCCATCTACTAAGAAGTTGTATTGGTATTCACCCGGTTTTAATTTTTTGACTACTCTAAAGGTTCCATTCCTTTCTTTGATCAAAAAATCGGACTCCGGATCCCAATGATTAAAATCTCCGATCAGACTCACCGACTCAGCTTGGGGTTGATAAATTCTGAATTCGACTGTTCTAAATTCTTTTTCTTCGTAAGGAGAATCTTCTAAGACCCTGGTGCTTGTCTGTTTATTAGGTCCGCCTTCTCTGAATGCGATCCTGGAAACTAAAGAACCTTCTCCATCTTCTACAGTGTCCGGGTTTTCAGGATCATGTGTAAAGATACCGTCTACCTTAAACTTGTATTCATAGGCTGGTTTTGCTTCATAGAGTTGGTCTCCGTGGATGTCCACTACTCCGTAAAATATTCCCTTATCATTCTTCTGTAAGGAAACACATTGCCAATGACTGAATTCTCCGCAAACGCTTACCTCGTCGTTTGCAAGACCCTCATAACTGAATAAAACTCCGCGGTTTAATAATTTTCCGGTCTTTAATGCGGAGAATGTATCCACAAATCGGATAAATCTAGGCGGGACAGCCTTTCTCAAATTTTCCAATTGCCAGAAATAATAAATTTTTTCTTCAGGAAGGGCTTCTTCTCCTTCCTCATAATCCACTGACCGGAAGGCTCCGATCCAATCTTCTGCCTCTTCCGCAGCAAGGGCGAAGGTCAATATCAAGGTAAGTAAGGCAACTGCCTTGGCTTTATGCACCATAAATCGATTGTCGTAGGTTTTCCCGGAAACCCTAAGCGTATTTCCGGGGCCTGTCCTAGATCCGACATAAGGAAAAAATCTTTGCTCTTTCTAAGACCAGCCGATACTATTGGAAGGACTTTATGGCTGATTATTCAGAACAGGAACTGGATCAGATCCGCTCCATCTTGGATCCGTTGAACAAGAATCCGGAATCCTCCGAAGATTTGAATCCTATGCTTTCCTCGTTCCGCGAGAAGATGGGATACGGCGTTCCTATATCTATTGGGGACGACGATGAGGACCAACCGGAAGAAGGATCCGAAGACAGTTTCGATCTTGGCGACGAAGAAGAAGCCGAGCCTACCCAAAAGCCAAAGCCATTATCCTTCTCTGAAGACGATGATATCGATCTAGATGAATTATTAACTGAGCCTTCGCAAGGAGCAAGCGAATCAAGTGCCGATGCGGAAGAAGATCCTTTTGGAGGATTTGACGAAGCTCCTACAGCGTCCGACGATTTCGGAGATTTTGCAACTCCAGAGCCGGAATCAGACCCATTTGCGGATTCGGGACTAGATGATTTTGGCTCTCCTTCCGAACCAGCAGCAGAACTGGAAGATTTCGGGGCTCCTACAAATGAAGAAGACCCATTCGGTGGGTTCGATTCTGCCCCTGCACTAGATACTCCTTTTGATACTTCTCCTACCGAAGACTTCGGTTCTACTCCAAGTGCAGATCCATTTGCAGATTCTGATCTAGGAATGGACGACTTCGGCGCTGGAACTTCCGATTCATCGGAAGATCCGTTCGCAGGTATGGGCGGAGAAGAAGGGCTAGAAGATTTCGAAGCTCCTACAAGCTCAGGTGGAGATGATCCTTTTGCTGCATTCGATGCATCCGGAATGGAAGATACTCCTGGAGACGAATTCGGCTTAGAAGAAGGTGACCCGTTCGGAGCCTCCCCAACTTCCGGAGATTCTGATTTCGGAGACCTAGGTGGTTTCGATTCAGAACCTTCCGACTCTGGAGACTTCGGTGCCGAAGCTCCTACAGACTCAGACCCATTTGCTGACTTCGCACCTGTTTCAGGCGGAGATCATGATCCATTCTCAGATCTTTCGGGAGCGACTTCCGTTCCAGAATCGGACCCATTTGCAGACTTTGCAACAGAACCCGCTTCCCAAATGGAAATGGAATCTGTTCCGGAATCTTCCGATTTTACAAGTTTCTCCCCTGACCTGGATTCAGACTCAGGAGACGAAGATTTAGGATCAGCCGCATTCGAAGAAGACTTACGTTCTTTGGGCGGAGAAGATAAGGACGAGATAGATAAGTCCCTGACGGACGAAGAACTCGCAATTATACAAAGAGAAATACTTCGTTATCCTCCACTCTTACGAAGAACGGTCATCGAGTCGATAGTCCAAGACCGCCTTTCTAAAAAGGCCCAAAGAGATCTATTAGAACTCATTAAAATAGAAAGCACTCCTGAGGATATCGCCGCATTTTTATCTTCCGCGTTAGGAGTCACAGTTCCTCTTACGGATAGAAGCGGAGCTTACTCCGCAGATGGCGTTCCGATTATTTCTTCCGACCCGATCTATACGAGAGAAGGTGTATTAGAAAGAAGGAAGAAGATCCGCAGGACATTCTTCACTGCTGCCGCAGCTCTTTTGATCGGATTTGGAAGTTATTTCACTTACAAGCATATCATTCTTCCGAGACAAGCCGCTCAAAATTATGAAGCTGGCCTCGAACAGATCCGTGAAATGGGAGCAAAAAGATTCGCAGGAACTTTGGGTGAAGAAGATAGAAAAAAATATCTGATCAGTATAGAAGATTCTTATGATAAAGGATTCGATATCGATCCATATAATCTCAAATATATGAACCGGTACGGCGTAGAATACAGTCGTGCAGGAGAATACGAACTTTCCTTCCAAAAATTATTCGGTAAGATAGAACCGGATCTTGGAATGGGAACATTAGATTCTTGGAATAAAAGAGAACAGTCTCCGATGGTCCGATTGGCCCAAGGAGAATCTTGGAATGATAAAAAACTGAAAACCAGCGCTGGTGTAAACAAAGGAATAGAAGGGATCAAATTCCTTTTAGACCAGGAAAAAACTCCAAGAAAAGTTCTGATCGCAGGTGCATTCCTTGCAATGAGACTGAAAGAAAGGACTCATGATAATAATACCTACAGAAATCTAGGCTGGTTCCATTCTCAGATCATGCCTGATTTTGCAGAACCTACGGAAGGTAAAAAAGGAAGATATAAGAACGACGCGTTAGCTGTTGATTATTATTCCAAGGTATTCACTGACGGAGAAAGTCCTTACGATGAGGATTCTACCGCAGGTATCGCTAAAATATATTATAATAGAAGAGAATTCGGAAAAGCAGCGTCTTTTTATAATCGAATTGTTGAAGCGAACCCTACAAGCATTCCAGGCCAAGCCGGCCTTGTTTCCACTTATTTGGAAATGTGGAAAGAAAGTGGGGATCCTCAATTCGTTTTAAATCACCACCGACTGCTTAGGAACAATCTAGATATGGAGTCTGAACTCCCCTTCTACACTCTTGCAAAGTTAGCATCCTTTTACGCTGCTATCGATCCGGAAGAACTGAGGATAAAATATAATATCAATCCTGTAGATCAAGTTTCCGGAATAGAGATAGAAGAAAGCGCAATCCGACTTTTAGACACGATCTACAGAAAGTCCATGGAAGATGAAAGGACCGGAGTGGAGATCGAAGGAAAGGATTACGCAGAAGGCTATTACCAAAGAGGAAAGTATTATCTTTCTCAAAAGGAAAATAGCCAGGCAAGAAGATTCTTCGAAAAAGCGGCTACATTAGATCCTAAACATTGGTTAGCAGTTCTTGAACTAGCAGAACATTCTATCCGAGTAGGAAATTTTGAAGAAGCGAAAGATCTCCTTAAAGAAGCAGAATCTCGTTATGAAAATAGCGAACGTTGGTTCGGCTCTAAAGATGAAGACGAAACATTATTTGAAGGAAATCCTGCTCGTATTCATTTCGATTTAGGAAAGATCAGATATTTATTATCCGCAGGATTATCAGACAAAGATTCTTTAAAAGAATTTCCTGGTCGAAAAATTTATCCGTTCCGCGCTCGTTCCGAATCCGATGGGAAAAGCCTTTCTGTCTTAAAAGAAGAAGAAGAAAAAAGGAATCGTAGGAACGAACTTAGAAACTCACTCCAAGAATTTGCAAAAGTGGATTCGGAAGAACCTAAGTATGATCTAATCCGCAAATGGAGAAGAGAACTCCCCGGCTCCATGCTAAGAGAAATGAAATTTTTCAAAGGCTGGGTGGAATATATGGACTCAGACTTCGACAAATCTTTGGCAGATTGGACAGGTTTCGAAGACAAGGATGAATATTATAATCCTACTCTCCTAATGGCAAAAGGAAATGCATTCTTCTATACTGGTCAGACAAAAACCGCTCTTGGATATTTCCTAAGAGTAAAAGATGATATGGAAGAAAAACTCCCTCAAATGAGTTCTCCTAAAACGGAAGATCCATATCACCAAGAGGTGTATCAGACCCTAACCGCTGCTTATAATAATATTGGTGCTTGTTACGAAACTCTTTCTAAAAAGGCAAATGTACAGGAATCCGAGAATTATACCGCTCAGGCTCTGCAGAATTATTGGAAGGCAATTGAAACTGCGCGTAAGATCAACGAAGCAAGCGAAATCGCACTTTCCAACAAAGATCTTCTATTCAAGAAGGAAGCTCTTAAAAGAGAACCTCTCTTAGAAGATTGGGTTTCACCCACTTTAGATTCGATTAAAGATTTGGTGCGTAAGTAACTTACTTCTTCTTTTTTACAAAAAGAGATTTGATAGCTACAACGATAAAAAATCCGAACATTCTGCTCAGGCGGATTAGTCTCCAAGGGCGGACCATAATTCTCCAAAGCCAAGTTAGACCTTTTAGTTTGAAAACATTCGGAGCCTTTTTTACTTTTCCGGAAAGAATGTCCATAGCAGGACCTACACCGATCACTACTGCGTGACCGAAAAATGCTGTATTATTCTCTACCCAGATCTCTTGGTCCGGGAAATCCATTGCGAGAAATATAATATTCGGACTTGTCTTACGGATGGATTCCTTAACAAGCAACTCACGTTGTGTGTTTAAATATCCCGCATGACGTCCTACGATACGAACTCCAGGAAAATGTCTGGAAAGATTAAAATAAACTTTCTCAACAATCTCTTCCTTTCCGCCTAAAAGAAAAATCGAATAATTTCTAAGCTCGCATAAACGGACTAAGTCCATCATAAGTGCGATTGTGGGAATTCTCTCTTTTAATTCTCCACCTAATTTTTTAGCAGCCCATTGTAGACCTGCACCTTCCGCTAAAATTAAACTAGCTTTTTGCGCGATCCGATGTAACTTCTTTCCTTTACGGATAGCCATTGTCTTGATCGGATCCAAGAGAAGGACGTGATGGAATTTATCCTTCTCTTCCATGAGATGATAAATTTTTGCTACTGCCTCATCTAAGCTCGCGTTATCAAATGGCACACCTAAAATGGGAGCCTTTTCCAAATCGTCCACATTCAGGGTCTGATAATCTAGTAAGTAGTCGCGATCATCCTTCGCAGATAGATGGCGTATTTCCCCTGGCTGTTTCATAGGGATCATCTTATTGGACATAATTTGGGAGTCAATTGAAACTTGGAATTCCGAGCCTCCAAAAACAAGGAAGAAGCGGCATACCTGTCTCAAGTCCTTTACGGATTCTTTATCTCCTTAAGGATACGAATGCAATCGTAAAAAGAATCTCTTTCAGAAGCGGATGCAATCATCGCATACGATAATGGGCCTAACTCTGATAACTCGATAATCTGTTTAGGGCCTATTCCTCCGATCGGAGTGACAGGTATTTTAGCAATTTGTAAGGCTTCTTGGACGCCCAAAATCCCTACTGGAATATCTTCCGTCTCTTTTGAGTTCGTAGCATATACAGGCCCAAGGCCGGTATAGTCCCAGACTCCAGGTTCTAAACCTGCAATGTCTTCCGAATTATGACAGGAAGTACCGAAGTATAGACCGCTAGAGCGGATCTTCTTTTTATCCTCTAAAGATAGAGAAGCATAGTCTTCTTTTCCGATATGAAGCCCGAAACATTTCCATTCTAATGCTTCTTCCCAATAGTCGTTCAATATGATCGGGAAATCAGGAAAGGTATCTATCAGACTTTTATAAACCTTCTTTAATGTATCCAGAGTCTCTTTTTTAGCACGTATCTGATAAAATGGGATCCATTCTCTTTGGTAATTCCAGAGTTCCACGATACCGATCGGGTCCTTGGAAAATTTAGAACAATATTCTAGATCTAAGATTGGATAAATGCCGGGTGCTTTCCAGATACTATGTCTGGGTCTAAGTGGGAATTCCAAAAAGGATTCAACCTCCTCCTACAAATTTCAGGATCTCAATTTTATCCCCTTCCTCTAGGAAAGAATTCTTCCAGTGGTCCCTTTTTAGGATCTCTCCATTTTTCTGGATCGCTACCGTTTCCGGTTTTAATTTTAAGGATTCTAATAGGGAAAATAAATCCGGAGAAGAAAGTTCCTTTAGAGAAAATTCCTTACCGTTTACGATCATTCCATGCACCTCGGTCTAGATACTTCATTCCGGCGGATTCTCCGCTAACGTCGAATGTTTTTTAGTTTACCGTTCTGTCCCGGCCGAAAACGATTTACTTATATGACCCGATTTCTCCCGTTTTTTCTAGCAATCGCACTCCTAGGTATTGTATCGTGTAATACCGGAGAGAGAGATATCAAGGGAAATGCTTTGGCTACTTTCTACGCAAATTGCACCGGCGGATCTTATCCTGCCTGTAAGAATGCTTGCGAAAATAAGTATGGCACCACGGTCACTACAACTAATTTAGCCGGTTTGAATTCCTGCCTTACTTCTTGTAATACAAGCTGTAATGTTTCTACATTTTGTTTCCAATTATCCCAAAGCTGCAAAAGTGATTGCGACAGTTATATGACTAATTGTGTTTTGATCTTAGGTGCTACCGGATTCGGTCAATAATCAGCGCAAGTTTCCTAGTCTAAACAGAGAGGCCGCAAAAATTCCAGCGGTCTCTATTCTTAAAATAGATTCTCCCACATTCACAGATAAAACTCCAAACTGAGAGATCAGTTCTAATTCTTCTTTCCTAAATCCACCTTCCGGTCCGATTAAAACGGTTTTGTTTTGTATGTTATCCGGAGTAATCTGCACTTCAGATCTCGGATCAAAAAGAAGAAGCTCCTCTTTGTTCGATTTCGATCCTTCTAAAAATTTAGAAAGTGCGATCGGTCCTTTGATCTCAGGCAAAAGATCCTGGCCGGATTGAGAAGAGGCTTCCGCAGCAACTTTCAAAAGTCTTTCCGGATTTAGGTCCTTTCGATCCGAATGAGAAAATACTAAAAAAATAAATTCAGTGATCCCAAGCTCGGTTCCTTTTTGGATGAGCCACTCTAGTCGATTCCCTTTCGGAATTGCAGTCGCTATCTTTGCTCTAGCTTTAGGTCTTTCTATTTTTTCCGTGCGGACAAGACTTCCGATTTTAGAAGAAGAAGGTACATTATACACAAAACTTGCACCTACACCGTCTTTGATAATGACAGTTTTATCTTCCGAAAAAACTCGAAATGCTTTTAAATGAGAGATCTCTTCTCCCTCTAGTTTTAGTTCAGGAGAAGAAGAAAATCCAGGTCGAAAAAAAACGATCTCTTCAGGCGACATCAAAGTCTGTTTAGATTATCCAATTCGAATAGAGAAGGATCCGGTTTTACATCTCTGTCCACTTCAGTATATTCCAATACGCTGATCGCACCCGTATTCAGATCCAACATTTCCAATCTACTAACTATATCTTCTTTTGTGATCTTCTGTTTCGCTTTTACCTTAACAGGACCGTACTTTATGTTCATTGTTTTGTAAAGTACCCCGTCCTTATCATGAAAATCTAAACGGATCGGTCTCAATGTATCCGGTTCCAAAAGTAAGATTAGTTTGGAATAAAAATACGGAACGATTGGTCGAAGTGCCACTCGTTTCATCTTCTTACCCGCAATATCTAAATCGCTTTGAACAATCGGATTATAATTTGCTTGGTACGAAGTTCCTGCCAGATCCACAAAACTGAATCCAGTATTGAGGTGATTCTCGTATTTTTCTTCGTCGTTCTTTTTGAAAATTTTTCTGGAAAGTGCATTGAAGGCGAAGATCAATTCTCCGTCTTCCTTGAATAAGATCTTATATTCTAGACCGCGGCCCTTACTTTCGAATAGGGAGAGTGAATCTTCTCCCTTTCTGAAAATACTCATGTCCCAGGTCCAAGAATCACCTGTTTTTTTGATCAGGATCAGGTTTGCTTTGACTAAACCGTCCGTCTTCAAGAGTGCTTGATCCAGTCTAGCGACTAGTTCCTGAGCGACTCTTGCTTTATCAGGTGGAGCCTGAGCGTGGGAAATTTCCCCAGTCATGAAAATCGGGAATATTAGGATTATCGAAATAAGATGAAACTTTTTCAAAACCTTTCCTTCCCGGCAAATCCAAGGCTATTATTATTCTGCTCTCAAACTAGGTGCGCTATAAGAGTAAAGACTATGAACAGAACCTTGGGCCTGAGCGGATTCACTTCTTCTTTCGAATCTAAGTTTTCCTTCTCTAAGCCCTTGGTGTAAATCTTGGACGGAACGGAATCCCATATCTTGAAAAGAAAGTCTGAGTCCAAGGCTTAAATATGGAATAAAGTTCAGAATTGAACCTCTATCCACTACGGAACCGCTAACTCCCTGAGCCACTTTTACTTTTTGGCCTTCGTTAAAATAACGTTTGTCCCCGCCGGCTTTCATTGCCTCGATGCTGGCCATTCCGCGATACTTTTTGAGACGTATTCCATTTTCGTAAAAATACTCTCCAGGTGCCTCGGATGTTCCGGCGAACATAAATCCCATCATACATGCGGAGGCTCCGATTGCCAAAGCATTTGCGATATCTCCAATATTAGAAATTCCACCGTCTGCAATGACAGGAACGTCATATTTTGCCGCATGTGCAGCAGTTTGGTAAACCGCAGTTGCTTGGGCTCTTCCTACAGCCATTGTGTCCTGGGTGATACAGATAGAACCTGGTCCCATTCCGATCCTTAGTCCATCCGCTCCTGCACCGATCAGATTTTCAGCCTGGCCTCGAGTTACAACGTTACCGCCAATCACTTCAAGATTTTTGAAATTAGATTTAATGAATTGGAGCATCTCGATCTGGTAGATTGAGTTCCCTTGGGCGGAGTCAATGATGATAACATCTACTCCCGCTTCATACAATGCAGCGACTCGGTCCCTGGATTCAGGTAGAGTAGAAACTGCAGCTCCACATCTAAGTCTTTTATTCTCATCCTTAGAAGAATCAGGGAATTCCTTATTCTTTTTCAGATCGGAACGACTCACTAAAGAGACAAGTTTTCCGTCTTTGTCTATAATCGGAAGTTTTCCGATCTTTTCTTTTTTGATGATATCGTTTGCTTCTTTTAAAGTGATCCCTGCTTTTCCGGTAATCACTTCCGTAGTCATGACTTTTTCCACAGGGATAGAACGATCTCTTTCAAAATCGATATCTCGATTGGTTACAATTCCTACCAGTTTAGAATTTCTAGTCCCATCTGCGGTGATCGGGATTCCGGTAAATCCCAAAGTCTCTTTGATCCTGTCTAGATCATGGATCGTATTTTTTGGTCCGAGGACAACAGGGTCTGAAATAAAACCGTTTTCGAAACGTTTCACTTTGCTGACTTCAGCAACCTGTTCTTCTACAGTATTATTATAATGAATAATTCCGATCCCTCCCATAAGGGCCTGTGCGACAGCCATGGAGGACTCAGTCACAGTGTCCATTGGAGAACTTACGAATGGTCTCTTGAGTTTGATCTTTTTAGTTAATCTAGTCTCTAGTTCTACGTCGGAAGGATTGAAATCGATAAAACCGGGCAGGACTAAAAAGTCCCGATAAGTAAGCCCGATTTGCATGCTGAAAAGTTCTTCGCCGGATAGGCCGTCTAAAAATTGGGAGTCTCGGTAAGATTGGTTTGACATTAGTGTACCTTACCTATTACATCAAAACGAAGCCAAAGGCTGGAATCAAGATAATTTTCCGCCGGAATCCGATCGACCTAGGAATTTAATGGAAAAGGTTCAAAGGAAACAAAGAGACAAAGAGTTCATCATAGATCCTGGTAAAAAACTCCATATCATTGGAAAATTTCTACTCAAAACAGATCTACTCGTAAGGGATACGGAAACTCACGAATCCGTTCAGCTTCTCTCCGTCAATAAGGACGCCACAAAAATTTTAGTACAAGGTCGAATGGCCGAACAATTTAAGCTGAATGCTCATATTGTTTTGTACAAATTACTCGCGAGATACGTCGAACTAGAATGCGAGGTCCTGGAAGAAAAACCGAATAATCAATACATCATGCAAGTGGAACATGTTTCCATCGCAAGTAGAGAAAGAAAATTCACCAGGATCAAACCTCCGGAAGGAAGTGTTTGGATCACGAACCTGCGTACTAGCAGGACCACAATTGATGCGAACCTATTCAATATCCCTACTTCCGTAAAAGTGAATTTTGCGGATACGGAAAGAACTCTCAAACCTAAGTTCGATATAGTTAAAATAGACGTTTTCAATTCTATAGGGGATAAATTCGATTTAGTAAAAAAGACGGGCAAAATATTATATATTCCTAATACACAGAAGCCGGATTGTTATAAATCTTCCGACCCGAGCGGATTCATAGATTATGAACATGAACTGGGCGATGAAGACGATGTTCGTAAAAAGATCATAGAATACGCCAACCAAAAGATCAAATCGGAGCTGATCGTTCCGGTTATCTATATCAACCATGACGAGCAGGCAATTCCAATCGGATATATACATGCCCAAAATAAGACCAGGGAAATAGATATAACCGAAGTGATGGAAATTAAAACCCTCACTTTTGATATGGTGGACCGGATCAGAGAATCTAATACCATTCTAGTGAAGGAAAGATTCTCAGTTATAGATCTTTCCACTGGCGGTTTGAGAGTAAAGATCAACCATCCGGATTTAAATAGCGAGCTACCTAGAAGAAAAGGATTTACATTCGATATATTTTTCAAAATGCAATCTCCGATTACTGCGTATGGAGTAGTACGTTCTATTGCGAGAGATACGGATGGAAACTTATATGTAGGACTTTCGTTGGAAGGAAATTCTGCAAGGCCTGGAGAGAGAAAACGTTTCACTGACAACGTAAATCGTATGCTTTCCGACTCGGGCGTAAAAGTCGGCTAATATCGAAATAATCTTTATTCAGTTGGATCAAAAGACTACAAAGCTAGCGGAGACTGTAAAAGTTTTAAGGAAAGTCCCACATCCGAACGTCTACGAACAGAACATTTCCTTCTTCCATACTTTTTGAATACGTTACCAAGAGTAGATTGCTTTCTAAATCATAGTATGGATTGCTTGCGATCCAACCTCCGGAAGAGTCTTTTGCATTTTTATAAAATTGTTCTAAGAAATACGGTCTCCAGCTCCAATTCCTTCCAACAAAGGAGTCGTCTTCTATCATTCCGGAATCTGAAATTTCAGAATAGTTAGGAGAAAGTTGTCTTCCTTCATGGTTAGTCACATACATCCTGAAAACGGATTTTTCCAGAAGATAAGAATTTCTTAATTTAATAGTTACGATCCCATTAAGAGAGATAACTTCGATTCCGGAAGATTCTAAACGATCTTCCAGCTCCTTTTCCTTTTTGATCCTTCGTAATAACTGATACTTTTTATAATTAAAGAATAGCTCGTGAAGTTGCGAGAATCGGATGCTCAATCCATTGATATCCATTAATTCAGGCGCAGGTTCTGCAAAATAGAAACCTTGTAAAAATCTGGCACCATAGGTTAAAGCATTATAAAGTTCAGTTTCTGTTTCCAGACCCTCAAACAGAAGAGAACATCCCAAACTTTCCGCCAATCTGGACAAAGTGAATAAAATCTCCTGGAAATTTCGAGAAGCAACGGAACTCCGAATAAGCCCCAGATCCACTTTGATGATATCCGGATATAATGCACCTATACGATCCAGGTTAGATGATTTAGAACCGAGATCGTCTATAGCAACTAAAAATCCAGAGCGTTTGTATAAATTGATCAAAGGTTTTAGCTGATCGATCTCTCCTGAAAAATGCTCCTCTACAATTTCTATCACAATTCTTTTAGGATCCAGGCCGAAACTTTTTGCAATCTGTAAAGTATAAGGTTCTTCATCAGTTTTGGAAGATAAATAGTCCTGCATGAAAGAAGGAGATATATTCAGAAAAAGTTTTGCTTTAGGATCCAGGCCTAAAGTATTACTGATCTTCTCCACCGCTTTTTTGCGAATGGTCCTATCTATTTCTAATTTAAGATTTTTGAATTCTTCTCTTTCGGAAACGGAAAAAGAATGAGGTATATCCGCTAAGAAGAATGGTCCAAGGCTATGGACCACACCCGCCTTATCTATGAAACGAGCAAGAGCCTCGTAACCGAAGATTGAGTCTTTTTCGACGGACAAAATGGGCTGGAAGTAAGGAACAATCTCACCTTCGGAAAACCATTCCCGCCATTTGGATGCATTCCAAGAAGCTCTTCCTTCGCTCATTCTTAACAATAAAATGAGAACCCTGTAAGAAGGATCAAGAATTTAAAATCAAAAGTTGAGATTCAAAGCTAAAAGAAGAATGAAGATAACTTAAACTAGTACCCGACTCCCAGTCCACAGCGGAAATCTTCCGGAATTCCTACCCAAGGAGTTCGTGGCCCAAAATTTCGTATTAAATTTCTATTACCGCCTGAGTTTTCTCGGAGAATTTCCACAAATCTCTCTTTTGTGAAAAGATCTTCTGATTCGGTTAACAATTTCAAGCGATCATAGTATACTTTTAGATTAGGATCTTGGATCTGATTCTTCCCGGAAGTAACTGATTCTAAGTATCCTAAAGGAATATTCCGAGTAAAATGCCCGACTCTCCAGTTAGAAACTGATTTCAATTTACTTAATAAAGGATCCGTTAAAGCATTAGAATCTATAATCTTACGATTTTCACCGGCAAAATAGCCATAAAAGCCTACATTGATCGTAGCACACGCTTTGTCCGGGTCCTTAGGAACCTTTTTGGACTTTCTACCGGCGTCGGCCCAACCATGAGTCGGAAATTCTTCGAATTTAAAGGAGCGTAGAAGATTCGTGCTTCTAAAATAAGCACCTTTCTCATCTTGGATCTCCCCATCGTTCCTAAGCCTAGTATAGTCTTTTGTAATATACAGATAAGAATTTTGGTTTAACAAGAATAAGGCGACAAAAAATAGAACGCTCACTCTAGGAATAGAAGTAAAGGAAAGATCAGCAAACAAGAATACGCACGCCACAAAAGGAAGAGCAAAAAATCTTCCCGCCATAAAATCCCCACCGATCGAGCATACATATAAAATATAAAGCCCTACACCTGCGGAAGTCGCAGCCTGTAAAAACTTCTTTTTCAGTAGAAAATAAGGTAAAAGTAAAATTGCAGAAGTAACCGAAAAAGAAGTGAAAATATCCCAACGAAAACTATTCTCCAAATAATCCAAACCGTAAGGCCATAAATGAGAAACAGTCAGATCAGTGTTTAATTTTGCATAGGCAGTATTCGGGAACAGATATCCGTAATACACTAAAGAAAATGCGGACCAGAAAAAAACAGGCAGGAGTCCCAAAACCGCTGCACAGGCAAACTCCCGCCAGGATCTTTTCTCCATTAAGGGTTTATAGAAATATAAAAGGAATGGAAGCCCCAAAAGAATAGTATCTTGTCTGTTCAGATAAGATAGAGAAAGATAAAAAAAGAAAAGAAGAATGCTACGGAAATCCGATTTTTTTTCCAGATCAAACGCCTTCTCCAAAAACAAAACGATCAAAAGAAATGAAAGAGGATTTTCCAAACCGGAGCTGGAAAAATCCACGAATGCTCTGGAAGTCAGTAACACTAAAAGGATCCAGGAGCCGCGAAACAATCCCCCTTCTCTTTTTCCAAAACGAGAAATGAGCAAATAGGCTGTTGCCCCAATACAAATCCAAGAAAGAATTAAAGAAGAATAATATACTGGAATTTTAAAAAACGAAAGAAGAATGAGTCCGAATAACCAAAGAGGATGAGTGTAAGCCTGAACACGTTCGTAAGTATTCCATCTAAGTCCGTAACCATTTAAAAAATTTTCCACGGTCCGAAAACTGATATAAGCGTCTTCGGTGACCCAGGAATTCACGATCACCACATAAACGAACAGAATACAGGAGATCGGAAAAAAGAATTTTGGAAGAGGTTTTTGGAAGAAGGATCGGATCTTTTCTAAGACAGAATTCACAACCTCCAAAGAAACATTCGGAACCCAAGTGTCATTCAGAATTCGGACGCTAAAGAATGATCCAAAACTTTCCTTCGGGATTTCTTCTTGACCCTGGATTTTCTTAGGACTTCCTAGCAGAATGTTCAATCGTCTTCTTTCCCGGATAACTTCCTTCACAGGCAAACCATCAGGCTTCCTGATTTTCGGAACTGTATTTTTATCCTTATTTCTAGCATGGCAGTACCAAACCGGAATACGGGTTGGGGATGGAGCGATCAAACAACAACAACTCGCGGATCTTTTACAAAACGGTCTGCCAGATTTCTCCTGCAGATACTCAGGAAAAGAAATAGATCCTGAATTTAGATTTTTACCTTTGGATCTTAAAAAAGGGTCCACCATGACCCATGTTTATAAAGGAAAATGTTATTACGTTTTCCCTTTTTACTATACCGCAATCCAGTATCCATTCGCTCTTTTAATGGGAAGATTCGGAAGTTTCTTCTTATCTTTAGTCTTTGGAGTTTTAACTCTAAGAGCATTATTCCAAATTTCAGAACTGTTCCAGTTAAAGGAAAAAGCAAAGTTTTTCTATCTGCTTTTATTACTTTTAGGTTCTGCGTTCAGTTTATTTTCTACGGATCTTTCCGAAACAATCATAGCGATCTATGGAGTCACCCAAGGAATTTATTTTTTACTTAAAGAAGACGAATCTTCTAAATCTATCGACTTAGTATTATCCGGTGGTTTTTTCGGGTTTGCCGCTTTTTTCAGACAGGAAACAATTTTATTAGCCGCGAGTCTTTCCATAGTTTATGCTTTTAGAATATTCAGAAATCCAAAAACTGCATTGTTCCCATTTACTTTCGGTACTCTTTTGATCCTCCAAGCAGTGATCAATTATTCAATCGTGGGGCACCCTCTCGGCTCCAGAGGATATCTCCAAGAGTCCTCTCCTTACGACTTAGTCGCGCAAATCTATTATTTAGGACAATTGGTGTTTTTAGGAAATGGATCCCTGGGATTATTCGGAGCTTATCCTGCATTGGCATTTATCGCTTTATGGAGACCAAAATCCGATCCTTTAACTCGGATACTTTATGGATTAGGGATTTTCATACTTTTATCCGGTTTTTTAACCTCTACTAAATTTTGGCAAGGGGTACTATTCGGACCTAGGTTCTTAATTACCATTCTACCTTTCTTGCTTTTGTTCTTATTTTCTATCTTAGAAAAAAATTGGGAAACTCTTAGCAAGCCATTTAAAATAACAGCCGTCCTTCTTCTTTCTTATTCTATCGTTGGGGGAATCGCATTCGACAGATTATATTACAAATTCACAAAATCGGTTGTTACTGAACAAAAAGAACTCAGTGATCACACTTCTAAAACTGTAATCTATAGAAAAGGTTCCGTGTTTTTACCTTCTAATTCCTTCCGGGAAGAAAGAGAAGTATATGAAATTGATTCTACAGAATCCTTCGACGCACTTTTAGAAAAATTAAATGGCATCGGAAAAACACAGGTAACTATTGTAGGTTTTAAGGATTCCTACCCAAAGGAAATTTTAGTCCCTCAATCTGAACATTTTGAATTTAAAAATAGAATATTCTACCAAAGTCCTTCGATCAATATGGAGACTTTAGATTTCAGTAAAGTCCACGCGAAGCCGCAAAGATAAAAAGAGCCTTTTACTGAACTTTTTGCGATCTAGGAGTTCCTACAAACGAATCAACGTCGCATGTTGGAATTCCAACACGCGACTACGGAAATTTTACTTCCCCCAGACCCTTCTGAATAGATCAGACTCTAATAGATTTTTCGGATCCAGTTTCTTCTTCATAGCTTTGAATTTTTCCAGGTTTTGTTTCGGCATGGACCTTCTGTAAACTTCCGGACGAAGAGTACTATCTTTTGCAAAATAGAATCTTCCTCCATTCTTCACAACGATCTCATCCATTTCTTTGGCAAGTTCCCAAAGTTTAGTTTTATTTCCTTTGGTCATAGGAAAGTCCATAGCCATAGAATAACCGTCTACAGCATGAGTGAGTAAAAACTTATCCGGCCTATGTTTCTTGAATACTCCAAGCCAGTTCACGATCCCTCTTTTTTGGCAAAGACTCAGGATCTCTTCAAAACCTTTAACTGCATTTTCTTTAGGAATAAAACTTTGGTACTGGATCATTGCACCAGGCTTGTACATAAATTTCCAATTCGGAACATAGTCCAAAAGAAAAGCGTATTCTGCATGTCCTTGCTCGTAAGGTTTATTATTATTTAAAAACCCGGAGATCCACTTTCCAAAATTCACGAATCTCATTCCAAGTTTATTGCTAAACGGATACATGAAAAGCCACATCCACGATTTAGGAACGATCCCTAAGAATGTGCTTGGAAGAATTTGATTTTCCAATTTGCAATTTTCAGGAAAGCCAGGGTCTTCTCCTGCTTTTAGATGAACTGCTTTGTGGATTTGGCCTCTTCCCAGACTTTTTCCGGAAGCAAATCCATCCACCCAACCTACAAGATAATCGGATTGTTTGTATTCTTTTTCGAAATAATCATACATCTCTTGGAGGTTTGAAGTATTCACTGGCCAAACCTTCATTTTGCCAGAGTAGATTTTTTTGAGCTTGATGGTTACTGTAAGAAATGCCCCGAGCATTCCAAAACCTGAAATCGCTGAGTAAAATATATCCGAATTCTTTTTAGGAGAACAAACTGATTCTTTTCCATCAGGACTTAAAAAAGTAAATTCTTGGATATGATCTCCGATCGGTCCGACTGCAAAGTTATTCTTTCCATGAATATTCATAGAAAGAGCTCCGCCTAATGTGGGAAACATTGTACCACTTACAACAGGAGGCCAAAATCCTCTTTCGATACCGAACTCCCAAAGTTGTTTGATAGTCACTCCGGACTCCGCTACTAAGATCCCTGTTTTAGGATCAAAGGATAAGATCTTGTTAAAATTACGGATATCTACTACGATCCCTTTTTCGTTAGTCGCAGCGTCACCGTAACTGCAACCACCACCTCTAAATGCAACTTTTGTATTCGTATCTCTCGCGTAAGTGAATAGATCCTTGAAGTCCTGGATAGAAGCAGGTAAGAAAACCTTACTATTGGAGAAATGGTTCATTCCCCAGGCTTCCACCTTTTGGACTGGACTTAAACGAGATTCGAACTCTTTCAGATCGAAACCCATTTTTTTAGTTTTGGGAGTTACCTTTTTTTTAACGGTCTTTTTTTTAGAGGCGGTTGCCATTTTAGATCACCTTTTCCTTAAATGGAAAGTTTTCTGAAAATAAATGAAGGGATAAGTCTAATAATCAAAGAGACTAAGGCCCAACGAGCAGGCACATAGAAGTTCTCTTTTCCAGCATTCACTTTTGCTAATATAACTTGAGCAGCTTCCTTCGCAGTGATCAACCACATAAGACCAGGCAAACCTTCTGTCATTGGTGTTTCGATCATTCCAGGTTTTACTGTGACTACTTGGATCCCTTTTACTGCTAAACGATTTCTTAAAGCTTCCAAGTAAGTGGACATTCCTGCTTTAGATGCGTTATAGACCGGGTTACCTCTACGTCCTCTATCGCCCGCGATGGAAGATATACCGATTATTTTGCCGGCCTTCTTCTCTTGAAAATATGCTGCGGCAGAATCCAACCAAGCAACACAACCAAGAAGGTTGACTTCCAACATTTCCAAATCTTTATCGATAGGAAATTCTTCCGCGCCTACTCTATGCATCACACCTGATGCGTAATAAATTTCGTCCAAGCCGCCTAAAGCTTTTACAGCTTTAGCAAATTCTCCTGGGACTTTGGAATATTCAGTAACGTCGTGTTTAACGAATAAGTTTTTTACCTTGGAAGAAGGAAGTTTTTTCAATTCCTTCTCTCTTCTTGCAAAAGCAGCGACCTGATGTCCTTGTTCGATCAATTGAGATGCAATTTCTTTTCCGATACCGCTAGAAGCGCCTACTACGATGATCTTTTTAGCCATACCAACCTTTCTGAGACGCAAGGCCAGTATGACAAGCCTGATTTGGGCGGTTTCGGAGAGAAGAATGACCCGAGTTTAAGTATGAATACGTTTGTCTCCGTTCGGACCATTTTCTAAAATATAATCATAAAGAAAAGATTCACTCTTCTTCCAAATACCGGTGTTACGATCCAAGATTTCCGCAGGCTTCCAATTCTTTTTATAATCCATCTTAGGATGGCCAGGAAGAAAAAGACCCAATTGAAATTCTTTAAATCCGTTTTCTTTGGCCCAAAGAATAGAAGAAAGAATGAGAAAATTACCCAGACTTCTTTTAGATTCTTCCGGATCAAAAACGGAATACACAGCTGACAAAGTTTCAAGCCCAAGATCTAATAGGATCCAACCTAAAAGTATATCGTTTTTATAAAGGAGAAGTTCCGCAGAATTTTCGGAACCCTCGTACATTTGGAATTTCATGTTCTCCAAAATATCCGACTCTGATTCGCCGTAACTTCCTTCGTGCCGAGACCTTTGGTATTTCACATATAAATTCTTTTTATCAGGATCGATAAGAGGTAGGGAAATTTTCAGAGTCAGATCATGATTTTTTTTGATCATTCTTTTGTGGTTCGAACTAGGAAAGAATTCGGACAACAAGACGCGATAACTCAGGCAATGAGAACATACGGAACAATTGGTCCTATAAAAGAAATTGCCTGACCTTCTGAAACCGAAACGAAAAAGATCATCCAAAATTTCAGGAGGAAGTTTCTCCTTAGAAAAGAAACCCTTCACCTTAGAATTCCTTTCCGGATAATAGGCACATTCCGACTCAGGGGTCTCCGGCAGAGAACCTAAGAATGTAAAATAATCCAACCCCATCTTTGCCATGATATAGATCCATTTTTACATTGCCAAACCAAAGCCCCCGAAGGATAGGACTATTGATGGTATTTGGTTTAATGATGGATCATCCGGCACGTTGGAACGCTTATAGATTGGCTTTCGGATTCACAGTTCTCAGCTATCTTTTTTATTTTTTATCCCTTCCTTTCGTATTATTCGCCTTATTAGCAGCCGGACTATTTTGCCTGATCGGAGGGTTATTCTTTCCTCATACATTCGATCAGTTATATAGGACTTTCCAATTTTTGCTATTAGGCATACTCTCCTTTTTGCTTTCCTTACTGATCCTGATCGGGTATTTAATTTTTTGGAGACCTTTTCAATTCGTTTTCGGATCTAAAAACGAAGACTAAAAAAGTGAAAAAGTTCAAAATATACTGCGACGGCGCATCCAAAGGAAATCCAGGACCTTCTTCCATTGGAATAGCCGTTTACGAAGGCGAAACAGAGGTACATTCTATCTCTCGTAGGATCTCCGACGGAACCAATAATATGGCTGAATGGGCGGCCCTCGAAGCAGGGATAGAATATTGTCTTTCCCAAGGCGCAAGTGAGGTAACTGCCTATCTGGATTCTGAATTGGTAGTCAAACAATTCAAAGGGGAATACAAGGTCAAATCCCCTCACCTTCAAATCGCTAAAGAAAAAGTAAAAGGCCTCACGTCCAAACTCAAACTTTTCTCTATACACCATGTTCTTCGGGAAAAGAATAAAAGAGCGGATAAGCTAGCGAACTTAGCATTCGAATCTTAATAAAAAAAGGTTTCCTCTTGAGATTCCTCTCGAAAAATTCCATGTATGGGCCGTAAGAAAATACTAATTCTGTTCTTACTCTTATTCCAGACCTGCAAGGCAAGTATTTTAGACAAAATGAAAGATCTACAAAAAGAAGGAAAGTATTTGGAACTTGCAATCCTCTGCAACGAGCATACTGACCAAGAATACAAAGAGATCTGCAATACTGCCTGGAATGAAACAGGAAGAAGGATAGATCAAATCCTTTCCCAACAAGCTGATCTTCCCTTCTTACGAGTTTCAGTAGACGAAAAAACCAAAAAGCAAGTTGAGGAAATTTTTTCCAAGAACCCTGCACTCAAAGAACGTTATTTACCGATTTGGAAAAAGATCGTCCAGGAATGATGAACTCCGATCCCAAGCAACTTATCTCCCAAATCCCTTCTCCCTCTTTAGAAGATCTAATAGAGATCAGTACTATAATACGAAATCATGGAGGAGAAGCTTATCTTGTAGGAGGAAGTGTACGTGATTTGATCTTAAATAAGATCCCTCACGAATACGATCTTGCAGTTTCGATCCATCCGGAAGAAATACAAAAGATCTTCAAAAGAACCGTTCCAACCGGGATCAAACACGGAACCATCACAGTATTATTCCATGATAGATCTTACGAATTGACTACATTCAGAAAAGACGAAGATTATTTAGACGGAAGAAGACCCGAGACTGTACAATTCGGAGTAAGTCTGAGCGAAGATCTAAAAAGAAGGGACTTCACAATGAACTCTCTTGCCCTGGATCTTCAAAAAAAGACATTAGTGGACGAACATTCCGGATTAGAAGACATTCAAAATTCTTTAATCAGGACCATAGGAAATCCGGTCTCCAGATTTACGGAAGATGGACTTAGACCAGTCAGGGCCATTCGATTTGTTTCCACATTAGGATTTATGATCCACCCGGAAACCGCCGAAGCAATAGACGCCTGTAGACAAATCACTGGGAAAGTTTCCCCGGAAAGAATACACGATGAATTTTTAAAAATTCTTAAAAGCAAAAATCCGATCGGTGGATTGGATCTATTAAGAAAACATAAAACTCTGGAATTATTCAGCAAAACAAAATTATATTCCGGGGATTGGGAAAAGCATAAAAACGGATTTTCCAAACTTCTCCAGGCTTCCGAAAAATCTAAAATTGCCTATTTTTTAATTTCCTGTTTCTCGGAACAAACCTGGCTTTCAGAATCGAATATATTTTTCAAAGAGCTGAAATTCTCCAACCAAAGGACCAAGGATTCCCAGTTTTTAGTAAGAACCTTATATTCGCTCATCCAACAAAAAGAAGAATTAAGAACTTCCCCTGGACTTCGCGCTCATCTACTTCATCCGATCGCACAATATGCGGGAAAAAAAGATCTATGGGACTGGTGCTTAGAACTTTCCTTTCTTTGGTCCGCATTCTTAAATGAAGAAGCATTCTGGCTCGCAAGCGCAGAACAAGAATGGAAGAAGAGTCCTCCACTTCTTCTATCTGATCTTACCATCGATGGAAATCTGATCCGAGAGAAATTCCCAGAACTTCCTGCGCCTAAACTAGGAGAAGCATTGCGCTCTTCTTTGCTTTCCGTTCTCCAAGATCCAAGTCTCAATTCAGAAGAATTTCTTCTAGATCAGATCCGTAAATCTTACTAATCCGAAAGTAGTAAAAGGGTAATTTGTCGAAGTGCCTACAGCTTTTGTTTAGTCTTTCAGCATTTCAAATTGCGCTTAATTTTTAAGCACTATGTTAATATATAAAAAATAATCCGAAAAGCTTATAAAATATGAGCATCAAATATTGGATTTAGAATCGTTTTTAAGCCTGATTTAGTCTCTTTGCTCATTTTTATCACGTTGGCACACTAGTTGCATAGTTAGGAGCATAGGAGATTTAGGAGAATGATGAGAAAAAAAACAGCCAGCCTCATTGCTACCTTTACTCTGGTGACCGCCTCTTCGATTTTTGCCCAGCCGAAGAAGGAAACGCCGGACCCGAAGGCAGCAGGTGCAGTGAAAGCTGCTCCGGCCCCAGAACCTGAAGATACGAAATGGTATGATAAGGTAGACTTTTCTGGATTTGTGGATGTGTACTACATGTACAATAACAACCCACTCCAAGGAAGCGCCGTAGATACTACCAGAGCATTCGAGACCAGCAACAAAAACTTTGGTGTTAACGCAGCTGCACTTGCTGTACAGAAGACCGCTGAAAAATCCAGCCCTTGGGGATTCCGTGTGGATTTCCAAAACGGACAAAACAACGCCTACCAAGAAGCTCCTTACGTTCAATCCAACGGAATTTACAACTATAACATGCTGAAACAAGCATACATCAGTATGTATTTCCCTGTGTTGAAAGGGATGACCTTAGACGTTGGAAAAATGGCAACGCATATTGGATATGAAGTGTTAGAATCGATGAACAACCCTAACTACTCGATAGGGGCCATCTTCCAAAACACGATCCCGTTCATTCATACCGGTGCTCGCTTAACCACTCAATTTACAGACAAATGGGCAGGAACCTTTTATCTGTATAACAGTGGTGCAGGTACCGGTTATAGAACTGGAGTTCCGGACGGAAGTACTACAAATAACTACTTCTTCGAAGCGGCAACTCAGCATAAAGCGATTGGAACTCAGGTAAAAGGAACCTTGATCGAAGACAAATTGGCCATTACTTGGAACACTTTGTATTCTCAAGATGGTGCTACTGGAAGGATCGATCCAACACAACAATTTGTAGCTGACCAATTAGCGGCTCAAACCGGAGACCCTGCTGTAGCAGCTCTTACTGCTCCATCAGCAAAGTATAATAAAGATTATTGGTTCATGAACCATGCAATCTTGTCCATCACTCCTACCGACAGGATCCAAGTTGATTTGGATTATACTTGGAGTGAGAAAGCAGGTGGTGCCGCAGCAGCAAACCTTGCACAACAGCAGTACAACCCAACAGGTGCGGCTACAGTTGAAACGATCCTAGGTGGAACCGTATCTACCGAAAATACTAAAAGTTCTTATAAAGCTTATGGTATCTTCAGTAAGTTCAAGATCGGTGAAACTTGGGGAGTTAACGTCCGTGTTGAGTATATCGACGATAGCCACAACAACGGTCGCTTGACTACTTTCAACCCGTTCGCAGGATCTCAAGCAGCTAACTCTTGGTATGCAGGAAAATATGCACAAGATAAAGCAATTGCAGAGCAGATCATTGCAGCTACTCCTGCATTGGGAGGCTTAACTGCTGACCAACTACTTGCAGCTTTAGACCCGAAAAACTACAAAGATTACGGTGGATCTTCCAACTACGGACAGTATAAAACATTTACTGTTACTCCAGTATGGAACTATACTGAAAATCTACTCATCAAATTGGATATGAGAAGAGACTGGGCAACCGGTTATCAATTCGTTACCTCTTCCGGTGAGAAAAGCAAAGACCAATACGGTATAACCTTAGGCGTCGTTGCTAAATTCGATTAATTCGAATTCGGTAGATTTCTACGAAAAAGAGCGTCCTTTATGGGCGCTCTTTTTTTATCTTCACTGAGATTGATAAATTGATCTAAATAAGGAAAGAACGGATCAGAAATCCAGCTCAGATTGTCCGGACATCGCAACTAATTGCCTTCTGAAAGAGTGAGGAAGAATATTCCAACAAGATCTGAATGTCTTTTTCCAAAAGCCGGTTTCTGCTTTTTTAAGTTTTGCCTTTAACTGCTCGCTCATCTCAGATCCCTCTTAAGATTTTTAGAGCGAAAAAACTTTAAAAAAATTTCGAACTGTCAGTGATTTCCTAGTTCGGAATTTCAAAAATCTATCCAAGAAATTGTAAGGTCCTTAGATAGATTTTTATGATTTATACGTCGGATAGCAGATCGGTTTTAAAACCGGTTAAGTCTCTAACCCTTCTATTAAGCTACTAAAACCCCATAAACGATAATTGCAATCCCCACTAAATTTGCAGTGACTCCAATTGCACCAATGATCTTTCCGAGAGGAGGATTTTCCTTGAATTCGTCTTTGATCCCTTGGAGCCAATCCACTGTATCTTTCAGAGCGATAAATCCGGATGAAACTGCAAAAGAGATCGCTCCTACCAAAGCAGCAGTCTCTGAAAGAGGAGCCAGCTGAAATGCAAAGACTAACCCTAAAATCATAGCGCCTTGCATCAACGGTCCGATATGAGCAGCTTGCAGATATCTGGAAGGAAATTCAGCCTTCATTCTTGCAAATGCATACGCAAATCCTGTCAGACTTCCGTATGCTAAATTAAAAACTCCGGTTAGGATCAAAATTTTTTCGGGTAAATTCATGTCATCACCTATCTATATTTAGGCTAAGTGCATACCCTAACGCCTTTTTTTAGCGACAACTTTTTTCTTTACCTTCTTACTTCCATTCTTGTGAGTAGGAGAAACATCTTCCAAATCTTCCTCATCGTATAAGGAAACGTATGCTTCCGGATGAAGTTCGAATGTTTCCGCTTCAACAGGATGTTTTCTATCTCCTACCACTACCAAATATAACGAAGGAAGCACGCTCAATACTAGGAATAGTGCGGAGAATAATCCTCCAACGATTACAGTAGCCAAAGGCCTCTGAACATCGGAACCTACCCCTGACGCCAAAGTAGCAGGGATCAATCCGAGAAGTGCAAGTAACATTGTCATCAACATCGGTCGCAATTGGATCACCGCAGCTCGCGTGACCGCTTCTTTAGTAGTCAAAGTAGGCTCATCTATTAGAAGGTGATTTGTCCTGGAAACGAAAAGAACCCCGGACATCGTAGCGATCCCGAAAAGGGAGATAAATCCTACTCCGCTGGATACGTTAAAATAATATCCTCTAAGTAAAAGAGCATACATTCCTCCCACCAAAGAAAGAGGGAGACAAGCCAAAGCTACATAAACGTATTTTAGATTTCTATAAAGTAAGAACAATACTCCAAATATGATCGCGATAGTGACCGGAATAACGATGGCCAACTTTTTACCCACCCTAGCAAGGTTTTCGTATTGTCCTCCGTAACGCACCTCGTATCCTTCCGGAAGTTTTATCTTTTGCTGAACTTTTTTACGAAGTTCATTTACGAATCCACCCTGGTCTCTTCCTCTTACGTTTGTCCTGACTGTGATCGTCCTTCTACCTTCCTGACGGAAGATCATAGTAGGTCCATCTTCCAAGGTAATCTTTGCCAATTGAGACAGCGGAACTCTTTCCCCTTTAGGAGAGATAATTGGCATTGACTCGATCGCTCTTTTGGAAGCTCTATAATCCTTGGAGAATCTGACCACAATCCCGAATCTGGCAGGAGTTTTCGGTGGAATGTCGGAAGGCCCCTCGTATAAAGTACTGATCCTCTGCATTCCAATGGCTGCTTCTACCATTTGTTGTATATCGCTTACGTTGATCCCGTAACGTGCGGCAGCTTCTCTATCAATCCTAACAGTTAACTGAGGACTGTCTGCTTCTTGTTCGATCCCGAATTCACTTGCACCATGCATATCTTTTACGATTTCCAGGACCTCTTCTGCAAGTTTACGCATCACTTTCAAGTCCTGTCCTGATATGAAGACAGCAAGGTCGGCAATGGTTCCCATGATCGCCTCGGAAAGGTTGTCCATGATAGGCTGAGAAAAACTGATCCTTGCTCCAGGAAGTGTTGCTTCTAGATCGTTTTTCATTCTTAGAAGAAGTTCCTGTTTGGTGATTCTTTCCTTCCAGTCATCGTAATCTTTCAAGCTTACGAGTACTTCCAATCTATTTGGAGGAAGCGGATCCGTTCCGTCGTCATTTCTTCCTAGCTGAGAAAGTACCACGCTTACTTGTTCATTTTTATAGATCGTTTCCCGGATCTTAGGCATAAATTTACGGGCTTCCGGAAGAGAAATTCCTACAGGGAAAAATATCCTTAAATTGAAACCGCCTTCATCCATTTCAGGTAAGAATTCTGTACCTAATTTGTATCCGCCTATACCTAAAAGTATGACCACAGCGGCGAAAGTGTAAAGGACCACCCTTTTTGATCTTTCTACGAGATAATCTATTAACTTTTTATAACGTTCTTCCACCCATGCGTAAAAAGGATTATGCCACGCGATCGGTCCAGGCTTCTCCGATTCGAAATATTTCCGGAACATGTAAGTCATTAGTACTGGAACGACTGTCATAGAGAAAATTAATGCTCCGAAGATTGCAAAGGAAATAGTAAACGCCATTGGTTTGAATAGGCGGCCTTCAATACGTTCGAAAGAAAAAATAGGTAAATAAGCAAGTATGATGATCAGAATGGAGAACAAGATCTCAGTACCAACTTCTCCCGCTGATTCGGCAGTGAGCTTAATGATCCCTTTACTCTTGTCGGACGGAGTTGCGTCCCTATATCTTCGGATGATGTTTTCCACCATGATCACTGCACCATCTACTACGATCCCGAAATCGATAGCACCCAAAGACAATAAACTTGCAGGGATCCCAGTCATATTCATCAAAAGAAATGCGAATAATAAAGCAAAAGGAATAGTTGCCACTACCACAAGAGATGCTTTGGCACTTCCAATAAAGAAGATCAGTACCAAACTGACAACCATCACACCTTCCAAAAGTGTCCTTCCGATAGTGCGTAACGTATAATTCACAAGATCACTTCTATCGTATGAAGTTCTTAGTTGGACTCCATCTGGAAGATAGTTCTCATTGATCTCCTTCACCTTAGCTCGGATCCGATCCCCCATCTCGTTCGGATCTCCCCAACGGCGCATTGCTACAAGACCTTGGACTGAAGAATCAACATCCATGATCTGATCGTCGATACGAACAGTATAACCTAAGACCCCGCTCGGAATAGGGTGTGAAATTTCCACTGTGGCCAAATCACGAATAAAAACAGGAACTCCATTCACAGTTTTTACTACGATATTCTCTATATGTTGCGCTTCTCGTATCGCACCTAAAGAACGAATCGGAAATCCTTGCTCACCTTGTAAGAGGAGATTTCCTCCAGTATTCAAGTTATTTTCCTGAACCGCTTGGATCACATCGTTTATCGTAAGTTTATAACGTACTAATTTATCAGGAGAAGTTACTATATGAAATTGTTTAGGTAAACCTCCGAATGTAACTACATCCGCAATTCCAGGAATAGAAAGCATCTTTGGCATTACGATCCAGTCCTGGATCGTTCGGAGTTCCATCGGAGTGTGATTTCCGGAAGACTCCACGACATATCTGAAGATTTCTCCTACTGGAGAACTCATAGGACCTAAAGCAGGCTGGACTTCCTCAGGAATATCCGCATCTGCGACTCTTTCCATAAGTCGCATCCTTGCAAAATAATCGTCTGTTCCGTCTTCGAAAACGAATTGGAATACTACAAGACCGTTGATTGTTCTAGAACGACGAACTGCAACTTTAGGGATTGCATTCAAAACCCTTTCAATCGGAAGAGTAACTCTTTCTTCCACTTCCACGGCTGCTTTGCCTGGAAATTTTGCGATCAAGCGGACTTGGGTGTCTGCGATATCGGAATAAGCTTCTTTTCGAATATCTGTCCAAGCCCAAATTCCTAAAATCGCTACGAAAACGGAAGCGACGATAGTAGGAACTCTATACTTTAATACCGATTCTATGAGTTTATTGATCATTAGTAAGACCTCGTATCGAACAGGTAACCCAGTTGGATCAAGAGTTGCGGATTTTTATAATCTCCGCTTCCAATTCCTCCACCAACCTGCAGAAAGAAATTTCCAAGAAGGAAATCATAGGTAAGCCCTATATATCTTTGGTTTAAAGTTACCTTCTGTTTATCCCTACTTTCATATTCCAGAAAAGTAGCTAGATTTGGATTCTGTTGAGCTACATAAGAACGAACGATCAGATCTTCAAAAGTCGGATCCCTATGTTGATAGCCAGGAAAATCAGAACCTGTAGGATAAGAAGTTTGTCCACCTCTTCCAATCTCAGGAGCAAAAGGATCCACTTGGAATTGCCCGAGTACAACAGAAACGCTATGAGCGATAACGGAAGTTTTCCAAAAGCTAAATCCGAGATCCGCCTGCCATCCCCACCAATGAGGTCCCCAATGACCACCTGATCCGCGTATTACGATATCTTTATAGTAGTAACCTACGTTAAAGTTGATACTTCCCGGAGAACCGATACTTGCCCCATATACGAAAAAGTTCGTAGATTTAGGGAGAGTCTTCTGAGTGAGATCGTTCTTTTCTTCTTCTCCGAATCTGGTTTTGCGCTCTGAGTCGGGAGCCCATTCAGGAGAAATATCCTCGCTCTTATCCTTCTTCTTTTCCTCCGAATAAACGGAAGAAACAAAAGAAAATAAGAATATTATAATAATAAAACTTAGTATTCTTTTCATACAGATTAAAAACCGAAACTAAGTCCTTTTAATAGAATGGCTCCTTCTACAACCACCCTGTCCCCTTTGGTCAAACCTTCCAGAACATTGACTCTTTCTCTGGTGGAAATCCCAAGGACCACTTCTCTTCTGGAAAATTCATGAGGAGTTTCTTCTACAAATACGTAATTTTTACCTTCTACGGTGACCACTGAATTGAAAGGGATCACAACTGAATCACCTCCTGTTTCTTCAGGAAATTTTACCGTTGCGAACATTCCAGGTTTTAATCTATAACCTTCATTTTTGATCGCGATCCTGACTTTTACAGTTCTAGTATAAGGATCTACGTTATCTCCCAACGCTTCCGCGGTGCCAGCCCATTCCTGGTTCGGGAAAGAGTTGAATACAACTCTCACTCTTTTTCCTTTTTGCAGACTGGAAAGTTGTGACTCAGGTACGTCTGAAATGATCCACGCTGTTTGGCCGGGTGCCTTTTTGATCAATGCAGGATTTAAACCGACTGCTCTCAGCTTTCCTTCGAATTCAGCGAATTCAGCCTCATCGTTATTTACCTCGGTTTCTGCTTCGATCAGGTCCTTCTCCGTAGCGACTCTATGTTTGAACATGTCTTTGATACGATCCAAGTTTTTGCGGGATCTGTTCAGACTGTTCTTCGCATGAACATAACCGACATATAGATCGTTCAACTCAGCAGATTCGAATAATACGATCTGTTCCGAATCGGATACGGAAGGAGAAGTAGTGGCAATCAATCTTGCAGGAGCTTCTACGTTTACAAATTCCCCTGGTTTACCTATTTCCGCACTTTTCACGATCTCTAGGCCGGGACTATTTTCCTTAAACTCTATCCTTTCACCATGATCATGGACAATCGCCTTTTGAGGCCGAGGAGCATTCTTCTTCCCGGCCTTGTTCAAGGTAAAAGAAACAATGGAAACGGAAACTACCGCCACCAGAACGATTAATATAATTCTAAGCTTATTAGATGATGGAATCATTTCGAGCTCCCTTCCTTAGCACCACCGGATTCTCCGTTGGATTTGTAACTTGGGACGATCAGCCCCGTTCCGACCGAGTAATTTACTCCTTCGATCGCTTCCATTCTGTCCGTTTGGAGGCGTAACATTTCCACGATACTAGATCTGTATGTTTCGAAGAAGTCGGCGAATTCTAAAATGGATATATAACGTTTTTCGTAACTAAGGATCATATCCTCCGCTAGGTCGGCGTAATCCTTAGTATAGGTGTTTCTGAATTTTTTATAAAGATCGTCTTTTGCTTTTGCGGTTGCCAAAGCGACACTCACATCGTTCTCCACTTCCAAGATCAGATTTTTCAATTCTTGTTTTCTGACTTGGATAGATTTTTCGGCGGCCTTGATATTACCTTGATTCCTATCGAAGATCGGAATATTCAACTGAGCGGTAACCCCCCAATAGTTCTGGAAGGCAGTTCCCCCTCTGTTGTACATAGGGCCGAATGCAAGATCCGGGATCGCGTTCGCGTGCTGTAATTCTAGGTTTGCTTCTTCGTATCTTAATGCTTGCACCGCTTTTTTCAGGTCGGGTCTGTATTCCCTGGCCTTAGTAAGCATATTATCTAATTTTAAACCTTCAATGGTTGCTTTTTCTACGAAGTCCAGGTCCAGAACAGGAACGATTGCGACTGCTTGGCTTTTATAAGTCTCTTCGTTTAGTAAAACTCTTAGATCAGCTTCCTTCTCCAGGACTTTTATCCTGAGATCTTCTCTTTCTTTCCTTAAAAAGAATAAAAGTGCTTTTAAACGTAGAACTTCGGATTGAAGAACAGCTCTTCTTTTATATGCAAGCTCCGCAGAGTTTACCGTTTTATCCAGAGCGATCAAACTTTTATCGTAAAAAGCGATCGCGTCCCTATAATAATGAATAAAGTAGAAGGTCCTACGTAGTTTAGTGATAAGCGCTCTTGCAAGATCGTAAAACTCTTGCTCGCTCATCTTAGCGCTTAACTCGGCAACTCTAATCCGTTTGTCGATCTTACCGCCGAGTAAGAATACTTGTTGGATCTGCACAACAGTTTGTCCCGATCTAGTAAAATCGAAATAACGTTGAGTAGGTTCCGCAAAAATACTCTGATCCACGAAAATGTTCGGGTTCGCATAGAGACCTGCTTGCTCTATGCCTGCTTTTCTAGCGTCTATATTAAATTTAGAAGCGAGTAATAGAAGGTTATTCTTCCAAAGTAATTCTTCAGCCTTGGCAAGTTCCAAACGAACTTGTGTCCTTTCCTGATCTCCGGAAGCAGCCGCGATCTTTTCTTCAGAATACAAAGGATCTATTCCAACGGAAGCCGCACCAGGGCTTGGATCCGGCTGAGATACTGTCTGATTCGTGGCCCAGACCAAGATTAGAAACGTTATTATCTTTTTATTCATAGTTGTACGAAGTTATCCCTAAAGATAGCTTAAGCTTACGCAAAGACCCCCTATGGAACGAAATCGATAGACCTATGGCACGAAAATCGTTCCGAAGTAATATTAGTTGATTAGGTCAGGCTAGGTGGGGGTAGATTTGTTAGGGAGAAATGGAGGAGACGGTTCGATCTGTACCGACCGTCTACAAATACGATCTTAGAATCGAACGTGGATGGAGTCCAAGGATAGCTAGATAAAGCTTCTATGAGAAAGTCAGCAAGTCTGCTGTCTCTTTCTCTAGCCTGTGTATAAACTAATCCTTCGGAATCCGTAAGATCCGATTCAAGGGCAGTTGAAATGTTTTTCTTTGTTTGGGATAAAGAAATATGGCGGCTTTCCTCTTCCTTATCCACCCATTCCAAAGTAGATGAGAAGACTACCAGAGCTATTTGTAAGAAAATCAGCAGAATGTAAGGTATGCGCCGCACTATTATGCCAAAAGAATATAGGAGTATATTCCGTCAATCCTTACTATATATTACGAATAAAGACCCGACTTTCCAATTCGTTTTTGGTTAAATTAAATAGAAGATGGCTTAACGATTTGGACTAGGTGAAGTATGACCCACATGGACTACTGCACCTCGCTGAAAGCGTATTAAAATCTCTCTGTCCGGCCTAGATCCTTCTGCAAATTTGGAAACAGGCCTATAGTATAACCATTCTTCCATTCCCGGTGCCCAATTGTTCACGGTCCTTTTTTCGTCGGGCTCTCCCAGTTTGTTTTTCACAAATAATTTATTTTGGTACAACAAGGACCGAACCAGCTCTTCTCTGATAAAAATGGTAGTGGAAGCTTGTACTGCGTTTGGATCCGCATCTTTGCCCAGTAAACTTATGTCTGCATCCGGAATAGATTTGAGTACGAATTCCTTACACTTTGCATCATCTGCAAAGGTTTCCATACATTCAGAATACAAACGATTTGGACTCTTAGATTCTCTATTGGATTCAGGAGAAAAGTAAGTACATTGAAACAGTAAGAATAGACAAAGAGTAAATACGAAAGAGGATCTCATTTTCTTTTTCTCCGACTGGTTTTCCTTTCAGAGGAACCTCCCCCTCCGGAAGTCACCGGCATTGCTTCTGCCGCAGGATTTTTAGGTTTAGCTCCCTGCAATTCTTGGAAGCCTCCTGTAAGTTCCTGTCCTACTTTTTTATACTCTTTTTTCTCTTCAGGCAACTGAGTTTTTTCAGTAACTTCTACACGAACTAAGAAGCTAACGATCTCATATTTCATGTTCTCGATAGCTTGATCGAATAATCTGAAACCTTGTAGTTTATATTCTACGAGTGGATTCTTTTCACCATAACCGACTGTCCAGATACCTTCTCTCAAATGGTCCATGGAGTATAGATGTTCTTTCCAACGATGGTCCAGAATATCTAAGAAAATATTTCTTTCTAAAAGTTTCCAAACGTCTGCGCCGATACGATCCGCTTTTTCTTGGTAAAAGTTCTGAGCAGCATTATTTAAAGAATCAAAAATAGCCAACTGAGGGTTCTTGGATTTTTTAATTGCGTCTTGGTCTACTTTCCATGGAAGCCCTAGACCTTCGAACCATTCTTTTAGAACATCCCATTCCCAACCGTTAGGATTTCCTCCCTCACAGGTGGCGACCACTTGGGCTTCTATCATTTCTTCTAAGAAACTTTTTGCCTGTCCGGTTACGTCTCCGCCTTCTAAGACTTCGTTTCTCATCTTGTATATGACGATCCTTTGGCGGTTCATTACATCGTCGTATTCCAAGAGATGTTTACGAATATCGAAGTTATGACCTTCTACCCTTTTCTGGGCTCTGGCAATCGCGTTAGACACCATTGGATGCTCAATTTCTTGTCCTTCCGGCATCTTGAGTCTTTCCATGATGCCTGCAATCCTATCGGATCCGAAAATCCTCATTAGATCGTCTTGTAAGGAAAGATAGAATCTACTGGAGCCTGGATCTCCCTGACGACCGGAACGACCCCTAAGCTGGTTGTCTATCCTTCTCGCCTCATGTCTTTCTGTTCCTAAAATATGAAGACCACCTGCTTCCAGAACCTCTTCATGGTTCTTTCTCCAGATTTTTGCACTGGTCAGAATGTCATTTGCTTTTGATTTTTTTGTCTGAGAATCTAATCTTTGAGAAATGGATTCTGCTCTTTCAAAATCTGCACGAACTACCGCTTCTTTAAATTCACTGATCACCGGATCGGATTCTTTCCAAGACTCCAGACTTTCCTTAAATAGCTGAGCACCACCAAGAACGATGTCAGTTCCCCTTCCCGCCATGTTAGTAGCGATCGTGACCGCTGCAGGTTTTCCTGCGTTTGCAATGATCTCCGCTTCTTTTTCGTGGAACTTAGCATTCAAAACGTTATGCGCGATCCCCGCCTGAGCCAAAAGTCTAGCTAGAACCTCAGATTTTTCGATGGAGATTGTTCCAACAAGAACAGGTTGTTTTTTATCACGGCAATCTTTGATCTCGTTTAAGATAGCAGTGAACTTTTCTTTCTCGGTTCTATAAACTCGGTCCGCTGCATCCTTTCTTTGAACAGGAACGTTCGGAGGAATTACGATTACATCCAGATTATAGATCTTATGGAATTCTTCCGCTTCTGTGTCTGCAGTTCCAGTCATACCGGAAAGTTTTTCGTATAATCTGAAATAGTTTTGAAAAGTGATACTCGCTAAAGTCTGGGATTCTCTTGCGATTGGAACTCCTTCCTTAGCTTCCAGAGCTTGGTGAAGTCCGTCAGAATATCTACGACCGGACATCAAACGGCCGGTGAACTCATCCACGATGATCACTTCTCCGTTTTGGACCACATAGTCCACATCTCTCTGGAATATTTTATGAGCTTTTAATGCTTGGTGAACGTGGTGCACTAAATCCACGTTTTGAGGCGCGTATAAGTTTTCGATCCCGAGGATCTCTTCCACATGCGCAACACCCTTTTCTGTCATAAGGGTGTTTTTAGCCTTTTCATCCTTCTCGTAATCCTCGCCTTCGATTAACTTAGGAATGATCTTATCTATACGGGTATATTTGTCTGTGGATTCGTCAGAAGGACCTGAAATAATAAGTGGAGTTCGTGCTTCGTCGATCAAGATGGAGTCAACCTCATCCACGATCGCAAAATAATGCGCTCTTTGCACCTTGTGATCAATATGAGAAACCATATTGTCTCTCAAATAATCGAAACCATATTCGTTATTGGTTCCGTATGTGATATCGGAAGAATAAGCCTTCTTACGATCGTCATGTTCCATATCATGTTGGATGATCCCGACGGACAAATCCAGGAAATCATAGATCGGCTTCATCCACAAAGCGTCCCTTCTTGCCAGGTAATCGTTCACAGTAACAACATGAACCCCTTTACCCGCTAACGCATTTAGATAAACTGCAAGTGTAGAAGTAAGTGTTTTACCTTCTCCGGTTTTCATCTCGGAAATATTTCCCCAATGAAGAGAGATACCACCCATCATCTGCACATCAAAATGGCGCATCCCTAATTTTCTTAAGGCGGCTTCTCTTACTGTAGCAAATGCTTCCGGAAGAATATCATCTAAACTCTCTCCTTTAGCGAGTCTTTCTTTGAACTTTCTAGTTTGAGAAGAAAGTTCAGAATCGCTGAGAGAGCGCATGGACTCTTCCAAAGAATTAATTTGGACTACAATCGGAGTGAGTCTTTTAAGATCTCTTTCGTATTTACTTCCGAATAGGACCCTGAGTAATTTCTGAATCATGTATGCACCATCAACCGTTTCAATTCAATAGATAATAGTCCCGGAATTCGGGACATTGGATAGAAATATTATAAATCCAAAATTCCTTCAAAGAGCGCTCTACCTGCTCTTTCCATCTGAGACCTAAGATCTTCCGTTTCGGGTCCGGGAATCCATCCTGCTTTTTTGATAAACTCAGAATGTACATTCTTCCAGACTTCGAGCATGGACTCGGTCACTTCGAGATGACATTGGATACCGAATACTCGATTCTTATATCCAAACATCTGGTTAGAATAAAAACTTCCTTGTAACAGATGATCCGCGCCTTTCGGGATCTCAAATACATCTTCATGTAAATGGAATGCAGGAAAAGAAGAAGTACCGTTCAATTTCAAAAACGCAGGATTAGAAGGATTCACCACTTTTACATCTGAGAATCCTACTTCTGGTCCCTTCTCCCCTTCATAAACCTTAGCACCTAAAACAGTTGCTAAGATCTGAGAACCCAAACAGATCCCGATCACCTTCTTATCTTTCATAGATACCAAGTGAGATGCAAGCTCCAGCCAAGGTTTGAAAAATTTATGCTGCTCGGGATCATGTACCGTTTGAGGTCCGCCTAAGAATACAACTAAGTCGAACATTTGATGAGCCGCAGGAACTATGTGAACTCGTTCGTCGTATGCGTTATGATAGGTAATCCTATAATTCCTAGCTTGCAAAGAATCTAATAGAGTTCCGGGACCTTCGCAGTCCTTGAACCGAACGATGAGACATCTCATGATTGGCCGGCCATTCTTTTGAAGAAGATCACTTTCATATTTTTAGGGATTTTATTCGGGTCTGATTCTTCACTGATCGGCCCAATAAAATTATAATATAAGATCAAAGGTTTTGTTTTGAATAGAAGTGTTTCCGGAGTTCCAGTTACGAGTCCTTCGGTACGATCCACTTTGAAAGGTGGCTTCATGATGAGAACCGGAAGTTGTATCCCGAATTTTTTAACTTCTTCTTTCATTAGAACTGCAGCTTCTTTCATTTTTTGTTCTGTAGAAAGAGCTTCCGGATTATCAAAAAATATATCCGGGTCCACTATCATGTATAACTTGATATGCGGAGTTTTTTTCAGTTCTGCATTCAGATAATTTAAAACCGGGATTTCCTTAATGCAAGGAAGGCAATTCGGTCCATACACGTTAAGAGCAATTCGATCTGCAGCAATATCCGATATTCGGATATTCTCTCCTTCCAAACTGATGCCTTCAAAATCTTTGACACCTAGATTGGATTGTTCGGATGGAGCACAAACAGTAAGAAGGCTCACTATTAATAAAAGGTTTAGGCGGAAGAAAATCCCCTTGGAAAAGGGAAAACTAAGCCTGGAATCGGAGTTGGCCTGAGAATCCATGGGCGTTTACCAAAATCGAAGATTCTTCCCAGAATTCAAGGAATAAACGAAAGATATAAGGGATTGACAGAGTAGAGAAATTGAGAATGATGGTAGTTTCAAAGGCCTCTATCCCCTCTCAGGAATACAAAATGACCCAGAACCAGAATTCAGAATTCGATATTGTAACTTTGATTGAACTGGCCAAAAAAAACAAGTATGAAAGAGCTGTAGCTGGCTTTCAAGTCCTGGATAGAATCGACAGACTCGAATTACCTAAAAAGATCAAAGGACGCAAACTTGCCGTCCAAGCGATGTTTGCACTCGCAAACGACGAAGTTCAGTATAAATACGTAACTAAAGAAGAAAGAGCTATAACTGAAGCAGAAGCTCAAGGCAACGGAGCCACTTATTCCCAATTCAACGGACTATTCGAGGCTCCCCAAGCTCCCATCGCAGAAGAAGATATGGAAGAAGATTTCATTCCGGAAGAAGCTGCGAAACCTCTTATGGACATGGAAGACGGTGAAGAGGGAGAATCCTACGACGAAGAGGAAGATGATTCCGATGACGACGAGGATGAAGACGAAGAAGATGATGATGATTCCGACGATGAGGAAGAAGAAGACGAGGATTAATCTATCTTCCAGCTTGTCCGGCAATCTGACGGTTCTTTGAATTTGAAGGAGGAAAATTCCTCCTTCCATCTACATTCCACACAAAATCCAATCAAAGAGGGAGAGAGAATCTCCCTTTCTATTCCTCAATCCTTACAAAAAGACGAATTCCTAGTGATTATTGGGATTGGCTGTGGGTATCATGCGGTTTCTTATCTGAAATCTGTCGAAGATACTACAAAAATCCTTCTACTCGAACCATTCTCCGAATTAGAAGCTTTGGTTGGCGCGGAACTTAAGGAAAAATTAGGCAAAGTTCCGATCTATTACGGTTGGGAGAAATTCGAAAAACTAGATAGATCCGACTGGATGCCTACAGGAACCAAGAATCTTCGAATTTTCATTCATCCGAATTATTCCAGACGTTATCCTGATCTAAGCAAAAAGATCTTATCCTTCTTCCAGAAAAAAGAATCTATTTCTCAAAATAAACTAGCGAAGCAAGAATTCGGAAGACTCTGGGTCAGAAACTTCTTCAAACATCTAAAAAAATCCTCAGAAAGTCCGGACTCTTATAGGATCTTGGGAAAAACTCTTTCGCCGAGTCCTGGAAAGATCGGATGTTTTGTAGGAGCTTCGCCAAATTTAGAATCTGAGATCGATTGGATCCGACAAAACAAAGAGAAATTATTCGTACTCAGTTCAGATACTGCACTTGGGTATTTATTAGAAACTGGAATCCAGCCACATGCAGTGCTTTCAATAGACAGCGGACTTGGTACATTCTACCATTTTCCGGAGCACATTCCTGAGAATATTCCAATCTTCACTTGGTTTGGCGGGGCTTGTAGGATCTTCGACCTGAAAAATCCAAAGATCATCTATCTTTCTACTCATCCACTGGACCAAATCCTGGGAGCAAAATTTTATCCAAATGCACCGATCTTGGAAAACCCTAGCCTAAATGTGGCGGGACTCGCAGTTTCACTACTCCAATCATTAGGAGCAGGATCCGTTCTATTGAAAGGATTCGGGTTCGAGAGAGAAGGAGGAAAAACTCACTGCAGGTCCACAGGCTATGAAAGATACGACAGATTTTTCATAGATCGAAAGCGAAGCTTATATAATTCGAGATATACACCTGAATCTCGATGGAGAACAAGAACGAGCGTCCTAGAAATATTAAAAAAATGGAGTCCGATCCCGATTCTTTCCGAAATCGACTCGAATGCCAAGAATGCCGAGGCATTCTCCGGTTGGGAAAATTCCTTGGAGAGCTACCCTTCTTCCTTTCCTGGTTCCGGACAAAACTGGAGAAAAATCTGTTCCGGGATTTCGGAACTTCCAAATGACATCCAGATCCTTCTTCCCAGAGAAACTAGGCTTTTAGATCCAAGAACCTAATTTTGAGTCGAAGATACTACAAGAAGAAGATTCTACTACTTGACATTCCTGGAGAATTCTCCAAAACTCTCTAGTTCCGGGAAACCGGCTACCTTTCGGTCTAGGATTATGAATAAAGGTTATATTATTTGTGTCGATGATGAAGTGTCGGTCCTTGAGACTCTCCAGGAACAGCTTCATAACGAGTTCGGTAAAACTCATGAGATCGAAACCGCACGAAGCGCAGAAGAGGCACTCGCCTTATTGGATGAGATCCAAGCTTCCGGTTATGTGATCGAAGTTATTATTACGGATCAGGTGATGCCCGGTATGAAAGGCGCCGATTTTCTAGAATCGGTCCATAAACGGTCTCCCGATTCGATCAAAATTCTGCTCACCGGTCAGGCCGGCTTGGATTCCGCCATCCACGCGATAAATTTCGGGGGATTGAGCAGATACGTGGAAAAACCTTGGAATATAGAGGATCTAACTAAAGACATCCGATCTTTGATAGATAAGTTCCGGCAGAACCTGGAGAATCAACATTTAGTCAATGAGCTTAACAGAAAAATTAAGGAACTCGAAGAAGAAAACCGCAAACTGCAACAAACAGGCGAATAATCACCTGAAGCATTCCGGTAAAATTTTCCTAGGAAGCATTTACTCGCTCTCCCTGATACTTTGTTTGTTTTCTTTCGGCTCCTTAGCCGCTAAAGAAGCTCCGCCTAAGCCTAAATATACGGAAGAACAGATCCGCAAAAAGAAAGAAGTTCTCTCCAAGGTCTTAAAATACGGAACCACAAAAGAAAGAGCAAGCGCTCTCAGAGAACTAGAAGATTTTCCAAAAGAAGACGCAGGAGAATTGTACGACCAAGTCGGAGTGATCCTTTCCAAGGATCCGGATTGGTCCATGAAAATCTACGCTCTTAGAATTTCAGGAATTCTAAAACTCACACAATTCGAAGATAAGATCATCGCATTATTAAAATATGATCAACAAGACGTGCAGAAAGAAGCTGTCTATGTAGTCAAAAAACTCAAATTCGATTCAGGAATTCCTGTTTTAACCGAATTACTCAAAAGCCAAGACTTCACCAAAAATTCGAATTTTCTGATCGCGCTCATCGAAACCTTGGCAGAATTTCCTCAGGCAAACGAAGCATTCTCCGTATTAGAAGCAAGATTCCAAGAGAAATTTAATGATCCCGAAGTAAGGGCTCAGATCGCACTTTATTTCGGGAAAGTAAAAAGGTCTTCGATTGAGAATGTTCTGATTGCAACAGTAAAAGACGAAAAAGAACCGATTACACTTCGCGCCTACTCGGTAAACGCCCTCGGAAAGATCAAATCAGAAGCTGCAATTACCCCACTCAGAGAACTTTTGGAAAAGATCCGCGCCTTAAAATCCAAGAACGATATTCAGGATTACCAAGCACTCAAGATACATACGATCACTGCCCTTGTCGCCTTAGGAGATAAGGAAATTATAGAAGAATTATATTCTTTCGCAAGAGACGACGATGCAATGGTCAGACTTCGAGCCATCAAACATTTGGCAGAAACAGAAGATCCGGCGGTGATCGAAATTTTAGAGTATAAGGCGCAAAGAGATCCTAGCGAAAAAGTAAAACGTGCCGCACAAAACGCGTTAGACCAACTTCGCAAAAAACTGGATCCTAGTTTTGTTCCTGCAAGCACAGACACTAAACCTACAAAAGATACTAGCACAAGAAAAGCCGGAGGTTCCGGTTCTTCTTCCAGAAGGTCCAGACCTAGCGGTGGAGGCGGAGAAGGTTCCAATCCAGTTCCATTGAGTGGAGAAGGAAGCGGATCCTCCTCCGGAGATGGCAGCGGTGGCGGTTCTTCCGGAGGAGGAAAACCTTCCGGCGGAGAATCCGAGGATCTGGAAAACGATTAGTATGAAACGATTTCTTCTCCTATCCACGATCCTTTGTTTGGTACCAGCATCGGATGGGAGAAGATTGGACGCGGAACCCGCCGGAAACACCTACCGAGGGACAATCACTCTACAAGAACCTAGAGCGCTAGATATAAAAGAATCCTTAACGGATTCTTCTCCGAATTATCCGGAAACAATCAAACTATATTACCAAGGCCTAAAGGAAAACTACGTAGTATTCTATGATTGGAACGGACATACATTATATTATAAATATAGAGATAATAAATTCGATAGAAGATTAAGAAAATATGTTTCTAAGTTGGCTGCCGGTGCGCCTTACGAAGTCACAGGAGAATACCAAGGAATATTCATATTTGAAAACAAAACCATTCGAAGATTCAAGAAGAAAGGAGAAGATACACTCATTGACAGAAAGGAAAAACAATCCATCCCGGTATTCCAGCTAGTCAAATACAGGGAATTGATCTTAGAGGAAATCATCTTTTGATCAGGCTTCCATTCTCCAAAATCTTTCCGTTCGTATTCATTCTCATAAGCATATCCCTAGATTCTGTTCCCTTAGACCCGGACCAAAAAGTCTACCAACCCGGAGAAACATTTACAGAAGACTTTATTAAGATTGATTTTCCGGAAAAAGCTCTCGTCCGCACCGATTCCAGAAAACGTTGGAGAGCAGTTCCGCTCAAAGACAGACCTTGGCTTGCCGTCTGGAGAAAACTGGATAGAGTCGGAGAAGAAACCCTCGGAACCAAGGTATTAGAAGCGGTATTTCCGGACACAACCCCGGAAAAATTCAGCATATACAGGACGGAGATCCTACGCTGGTCCAAAGAGGACAATTCGGGAGGAAATCCGCTCCAACTCTATTTCTTTCTGCTCCGAAAAGAAGACAAGGCCTACACATTTTACATTGCTTTCTATAAAGAACGCCAAGATCTGAAAGAATGGTTTTCCAACCCAAACCGTTACCTAAACCCACAGTAAAATCGACTTGCTAGGAGGCGCGGGCCTCAAAAAATGGAGCCTCCGGGCCTATAGCTCAGTTGGTTAGAGCAGCAGACTCATAATCTGCGGGTCGAAGGTTCAAGTCCTTCTGGGCCCAAAATTTCTTTTCTTTTTACAATCCAAACTTATAGCGGCCCTTTTGAGCGCCCCTTAGGAAGCGAAAAACCCGAAGGGTGACTGAGTGCAACGAAGTCAAATTTCAAATCAAACAAACTGCAATCAAATCAACAGAGACAGGAAGCGTCGCAAATACGCCGCGAGCCAGGAAGGCAAACTGCGTAGCGGCAAGTCCTTCCTTATAATGTTCATCCCGCGGAAGGGATACGCAGGGCGTCAGTCCGGCCTCGCCGGATGAGCGGAACGCGAACCCGTAGTAGCCCGGTCCGAGCGAAGCGAGGAGCCGCCCCGCAAGTCCAACAAACCAATCAACCACCCACTCCGTGATCCAATTTTGCTCTCAAAATCCAATCTACACCAAAATATAAAAAGATACTTCCTGCGTAGAATAGCAGAAAGAAGATCCACTTCGATCTAGAACCGTAGCCTAAGCCAAAATACACGAATACAAACACATTCAAAATATGTTGTATTCCAACAACCATATAAAGCCATAGAAATGCGCGATCCAGATCGGTATAATGTCCGTCCGGAAAACCAATTAGAGATCTTTCATAGAAAAAATAGACCGCGAGTAAAGTTGAAGTGAGCCCAAGATAGATCACTGTCGGTAAAATTCGTTTTTGGAATGCGTTCATGTTCGCTCCGAAATTTCGCGTGTAGGATCTTCGACGAGTCCTTTCACAACAAGACATAAACTCTATTATGGGACAGAATAATGTGAAGAATTTTTAATATTATGTCTTTTGCATTAGTTTTTACGGAAACTGATGTAACTAGAAGCCAGTCTAAATTTTTCAGTTTTGCTTGCCCTCTCATTTGGGATATCGTAATTTGTGTCATAATATCTAAATTAGTCAAAACTTTGACACAATTTACGTTAGGAGAGTCGGGATGATCCAGACCGTAGAAAAAATTTTTAGAGAATACTTCCCCATCCCGGAAGAAAGAAAGAAAACCATTCTGCTTGTGGAGGATGAAGCCATCATCGCTCTTTCTGAAACCCAAAGATTGAAAAAAAATGGGTTCAAGGTAATCTCCGCTTACACTGCAGATGAAGCGGTGCAAATAGCGACTAACGACTACGCCATCGATCTAGTTCTCATGGATATTGATCTTGGAAGAGACGAAGATGGAACAGATGCTGCGGTTCGTATTCTAAAAACAAGGGACATTCCTGTCGTATTTCTATCCAGTCATACAGAGCCAGAGATCGTTGAAAAAACGGAGAAGATCACTTCTTACGGATATGTTGTCAAAAATTCCGGAGAAACCGTTCTAATCGCATCCATCAAGATGGCCTTCAAACTTTACGAGTCCCACCTTCGTTTAAAAAGAAGTGAAGAATCATTAAAGGAAAACCAAGAACTCCTGAAAGCAACATTAAGATCCATCGGTGACGGAGTTATCTCCACAGATGAGTTAGGCAATATTACGGATATGAATTACGTTGCGGAAACTTTGACTGGCTGGTCGAGAGCGGATGCAATCGGTGAACCTATAGAAAGAGTTTTTAAGATCGTAAACGCTAAAACAAAAAGAAGAATGAGAAACTCCGTAGATGTATTTTCCCCGAAAGAAAAAAACATGGGGTTGGAAAACCAAGCGTTACTTATTTCGAAATCTGGTTCGGAACATCGGGTCGCAGAAAGTTCTGCCCCGATCCGCTCCGAAAAAGGATACACTGTCGGCTCCGTTTTGGTTTTTAGAGATATTTCTAAAGAATACAACTTGTTGGAGAATATTAAAGAAAGTGAATCTAGGTTTAAAACTGTCGCGAATGCCGCTCCAGTAATGATTTGGGTTTCCGGTTTGGACAAAAAATGCAATTGGTTCAACCAAACCTGGTTGAACTTTACAGGAAGAAGCATGTGCCAAGAGCTCGGCGATGGCTGGGCAGAAGGAGTCCATCCGAATGACCTAGAGGAATGTATCCAGATCTATTCCAGCCATTTCGACGAAAGAGAAGCGTTTAGCATGACCTATCGTTTAAAAAATAAAAACGGGGACTGGAGATGGATCCAAGATAATGGGCTCCCAATTACGAATGAATCGGGGATTTTTACCGGTTTTATCGGTTCCTGTGTTGATATTACCGAAGCAAAAGAAGCCTTGGAAACTTTGGCAAAAGATCTTCACGAAAGAGAATATCTTTACAAGGAACTCCAACATAGGGTCAAAAACAGTATGAGCATGATCAGTTCTATCGTAGAGATAGAAGCATCCAGATCTTCCAATCCTAAGCTGGAAAATACTTTGGGAAATTTAGTAAATCGGATCCATTCAGTGGGGAACTTGTATGAGATGTTGTATACTTCCAACAATTCTCATTCGGTCCGTTTGGATCGTTATATACAAAAGATCACGGAAAATTTACTAAATGCATTCCAAGAGAAAACAAAAGAGATCTCTCTGCAGTTGGATCTGAACGATCTAGAAATAGACGTAAAAAGTGCGATCCCTCTCGGGCTCATCTTGAACGAACTAGTCACCAATATTTTCAAATACGCATTCCCTAAAAAGCAAGCAGGCAAAATTTCCATCCGACTTTTCAAAGAAGATTCTTGGGTAAATCTAGTCGTCTCAGACAATGGAGTCCCTTTTCCGAAAGGATTCCGCACTGATTATTCTCCGGGGCTCGGACTTCAACTTGTGAACATGTTAGTCGATCAGTTGAAAGGAAAGATACAATGGAAATTGAATGGAGAAAAGGAAGTCTCGATCCGATTCTGCAACAAAGAAGAACACTCGGATCAATTTATATTCGCAAAATCCTAGAAATTTCTTCCCACTTTTTCCGAATTTCCTGCCAAAATTAGTCAGAATTCCAGATTGCCAGAGTAAAGGGCGAAATGGAAACTTAAACAATGGACCAGACCCTAGCCCGAAAGGTCAACCCCAAGCCCCGCAGGAAAGGGAACGCTTATGCGGTAGGAGCGGAAGATATTTATATCTTTCCACTTTCTGAAAGTACTAACTTATTCCTTCAAAAAGTTTGGACTGCATTCGTAAACAAGATGGTCTCCATGACCCTTCCGAATGGAAAACCTATATTCCAATATGCAATTTTCGAGGCGATCCAAGATAAAAACCTTAAGATCGTAGCATCTTCCACTCATTTTAGAATGAAACAGGTGACCGATAGGATCGGTCTCCAAAGTATTGATGACTTTATTCGCAATACGATCCCAATCTCTATCCAAGATCCAGGAAATCTGTCCGCTAGATATTTAAGAGAAGCGATCCTCTCTGTGGAAAAGAAGGCAAGACCCGAAGTCTATTTTCATAGCTTGGACGACGAAAGGGTCCATCCCAACTTAAAGCAACTTCTTACTAAAACAATGAACTATGCCGCTGGAATTCCTTTGTTCGTAAAAGGTTCTCCTATCGGAATGTTATGGGGTATCCGCAGGGACAATATGAGTCCCGAACAAGAAGAAGAAGTTCGCCAGCAATTATACAGTCTTTACGACGTAGTGGACTTTGTAATCTCGAAAGAGATGGGTCTAAAAGGAGATCCTTATTACGCTCGAAAGAATATCGAAAAATCGGATCTTCATTCCAGGGCAAAACATCTATTCTATACCCGAGGTTTCGGCCAAGACGAACCTGTTACTACCATAGTATTTGATTCTCATACCTACCAAAGATCTTACCGTTTAGACGCAAGTTTTCTAATCCCTTCCGGGGACGGATACTCAGTTAGTTTAAAGCGTTTCGAACCGAAGGAAAGGAATGACACTGGTAAGAACCTTCTTCTTATCCCTGGCTTTTTTTGCAGAAGGTCCGTAATGGACAAGGTGGCCAGAGAGTTATCTCTCCGCCATGGTTATAGAGTTTTCTCAATGGATATGAGGGGAAGATCCAGACGGACACTACCTCTTTTCGGTATCCGTGAAGGCTGGACCGTGGATGACTTTATCCAAGAAGATTTTCCGGCAGTTCTGAACTGGATCAAAGAGAATTTTCCGAACGAACAACTAGTAGTAGTCGGCCATAGTATGGGGGGAATGATACCTCGCTTTTATTGCTCCGCATACGAAGAAATCGTAAAAAGAAAAAAGGACTCCTCTTTTCCACTTCCTCGTCCGGACGAACTGATATCTGGGATTGTTTCGATTACTTCTCCGAATTTTGTAAGACTTCAGGCGCAAATTCCAGGTCTGGACATTCTGAAAATGGGACTAAAACTGGTTCCTTCTAAAACGATTTCCGATTTTCTTTTTGATCTGACTTCTTTTTCTCTGCAGACTACTCTTCCCACAGTGGATCTGAATAAATTTTTTAAATTTCTTCTTGGGCTGCATTCTTCTTTGAGAGCGGTTTCATTCGATCTGCATGCAAAAGTTGTAAACCTGAGAGACTTCGTGGGTTATAAACAGATCTCTCCTCCTGAATGGTATTTTTTGATCGAAGATATTTTTTGTGAAGAATCTACAAAAGTAGTTCTTCAATTTTTAAGATCTCAATTGAGCCAAGACAGATCTTTTCTTTCCTACGATGGAACTTTGGATTATACTGCTCTCCAGAAAAATCTGCAGATCCCACTTTTTTCAGTTTTGGGTTCCGTAGATAAAGTAGTTCCGAGCGAAACAATCGAGAACGATCTTGCTGCACTTCCTCATAAAAAAAATAAGATTCTTTCCTACGAACAGGGTCACTTAGGTATCGTTTTCCACATGCCGGTGGTGAAGGAAATGTGCTCCGAAATTGACTCCTGGATCAAAGGATTGGACTCGACTTGATCCCCAGGTTTAGAACGCTTGACATTTCGGGAAACGAAAGATAGGTTCAAATACTAGGAAATGGATCTTTTGGAAGCGACCATATATAATATCTCTCTCACGAATGTGGGCTTTGCCGTATTTTTAAAGGCAAAAGACGATTCGGATCAGAGGGTCGTTCCGATTTTTATCGGTCCTCTCGAAACACATTCAATCACTTCTGTTTTAGAAGGTACAAAACCTCCTAGACCGATGACACACGATTTGATGACAATCCTACTCACCACTTTGGGAGTGCAGATCGTAAAGATTGCGATCGAAGAGATCATAGATAATACCTTCTACGCAAAAATTACTCTACGTAAAGACGAGGAACTAATCGTACTCGACGCTAGACCAAGTGATTCTATCGCGCTTGCACTTCGTGCTAACGCTCCCATTTATTTGGCAAAAAAAGTCATCGAAGAAGCCGGGATAGTAATGAAAGACGACGAGATCCCTGGCGAAACCATCGGAAAAGAAAAAATTTCCCAATTGCCTAAGTCCCAGTTGGAGATCCTACAGGACTCTTTAGATAATGCTCTAAAAGCGGAAGATTACGAGACAGCTGCAAAGATCAGAGATCAGATCCGCAAACTTCTGGAAAATCCCTCCTAATTTCTTTTCAAATCCGCAAAAAATCGGATTTTTACTACGAACATACTGGACCTAAGTGCTTTCCTTTTGTATCCTTGGTTCCCTTGGAGCAACAATCATGGAAAAATCTCTAATGGACATCCTAAATGCCGGAATCGCATTATTTCAATCCGGAGAAGATAAACTAAAACAAAGCCTTTCCGATCTGGACCATGCCTACCAGGATCTGAAGACAAAGGGAGCCCTAAACCAATCGGAACAAGCAAATAGGCTCAGGGACCTGATCCAGAAAACTGTGGGGGACGCTCAGGATAAACTACTCGGCGCGAACGAAAGTTCTAAGGCAGTGATCAGCCAACTCAAAGAGAATTTCGAAAAAATTTCCCTACAAATTGACGAGGCTCTTCCGGAAGAATTTAAAGCAAAGGCTAAGTCCGCTTTAGAAGAGCTGAAAAAGCTCACTAAAAAATAAAATTCGGAAAACTTGATAAAAGCTATTCCTTAGAAAAATTCGGGACAAAGAAAGCGGGTCCCGGATACTAGGCCTCATCTTATTCAGGCCATTCGTGATGAGGAAACAATCCTTCATATTAATACTTACAGTCTTCATTGACATGATGGGATTTTCTCTCATCTTCCCTATCTTTCCAGAAACGCTAAATCATTTCCTGGCCCAAGCGGGTGATCCTGTCTTGGACCTTTTAGCCGGTTGGACTTCCCGCATTTTGGACGGAAGAACAAGTGACTGGAAACTTTTTGTAGCGCTCTTCGGCGGGATCGTAGCCAGTTTATATTCTATACTTCAATTTTTATTCTCACCTATTTGGGGAAAACTTTCGGACGGCACCGGCCGTAGACCTGTTTTAGTTTTTACGTGCACAGGTAGTTTTTTAGGATACTTAGTCTGGTTATTCTCCGGAAGTTTTTCCTTATTCGTTCTTTCAAGACTAATCACTGGACTTATGGGTGGGAATGTATCCGTGGCGACTGCTGCGATGGCGGACTCCACGTCTGAGCAAGATCGTACCAAAGGAATGGGAATGATAGGAGCCGGGATCGGCCTCGGATTTATCGCAGGCCCATCTATCGGAGGAATTTTAGCTCACACGGATCCTTCTTACCTTCTTCCTTTTTTACCTTTAGATAAGATGACGATCTTTCCGTCTGTTGCGCTAATGGCGACTGCAGCATCTTTCGTAAACTTACTCTTAATTCTTTTCAGATTCAGAGAAACTCTTCCTCATCATTTGCGTAAAAAACCGGAAGGAAGAATACATCCTGCATTAGGAGTTTTTGATATAGGTTCCAAAGAGATCATGTATTTGGGTTTCTTAAATTTATACTTCTTGTTGTTCTTTTCTGGATTCGAATTTTCACTTAACTTTTATTTGGATCAGTTTTTAGGATATAAACCGGTTAGTATAGGTTACACTTTCGTTTATATTGGACTCATCATCGTCTTCGTGCAAGGAGGGATTATCCGTAGGATCAGTGGAAAAGTTCCCGAAAAAAATGTTGGGCTTCTCGCTTCCGTATTTTTGATACTCGGATTTTCTTTCTTATATTTTTCCAGCACATCTGTGATCGCTTCCGAACAGTCCACATTCTTATTGTTCGTGGCGTTGACATTCTTGGCAATGGGAAGTGCATTCTTAAATCCTACTGTATCTTCAATCGTATCCTTATTCTCTTCTCCAAGTGAGCAGGGAAAGAATCTGGGGATCTTAAGAAGTTTAGGATCTTTCGGACGAGGAATATCTCCGATTATATTCAGCGTAGTGTATTCCCAAAAAGGACCACAAATCTCCTTCTTGGTATCTGGAATTTTAAGTTTTGTTTTCTTTGGCCTATTCCTGTTTGTAAAACAGCCAACTCATAAGAATCAATAAAGAAGAAGGACCACTGTCCTTTATTAAATAATCAGCTGCGATCGGCGCAGTTCTTCTTAGAGAACTGCGTTTAAAGCTTCTTTCAATCGATTGAAATGAAGATTTTCATTCAGTTTAGATCCATTTTCCAATCTAAGCAAAAATGTATCTCTGACCTGACCTGAATCCGTTACAGCTTTGAAAGATAGAATATCCACTCCGAACAAAAATAAGATCTGAGAGATCTCGAACAAGATACCGGGTCTATCTTCCATCCTGAGATCCATAACTGTGGAATCGCTGATCTCAGAGTTGAATAGGAAAATTTCCGGAGCAGTTTCGACCTTGGCTCTTAAACTTTCCATTTTTTCCGGATGGTTAGCCAGATAGTTCATCACGGACATTCCACCGTAAAACAGCTCGTGAAGATCTGCATGGATTGCATTCAGATGTTCGTCCGTCATAGGAGCACCATCTATACGTTTCACTATAAAGATGTCTTGGATATAACCGTCCATGGAGGTTTCGGCGATTGCCTCTTCTATGTTCCAACCGTGAACATATAGAACTGCAGTGACCCTATAAATGATCCCTATCTCGTTTTTAGAAATATTGACCTTTAGGGCATAGGACTCGCCCCTAGGGATACAAGAGAGATGTAGAGGTTTTCCTGGAGTAGTGATCATCGGATACCTTTGATGCTAAATGCTGAATTCCTAAACACTAAATCCATTGGATTCCAGACTTTTGCATTCTACTAACTATACTGCAAAAGGCGTGCCTTTTTTATATATGATTATAATAAAAATAAGAGAAATGGACAGCCCGGTCCCCCGGGCTGTCGGATTGTATTTTATAGAGCGAATTTAATACCTAGGTTCGCAGAATAGATCTTATCATCAGTAGCCATTGCTTCTGCTAATACCTTGAACATCAATATATTCAATTCGAAGCCACCCACGAAATAATTCATCTGAGTTCTAACGTCAGCGGATCCACTGGTCCTTAAGGATAGTGTACCACCTGCATTACCATTCATCTGCTGGATTACTTGAGGAGGAAGACCGGAAGCATTCGGGTCCAGAGCTAAATATAGAGGACCGCTTACACCCAAATTCAATTTTGTATATCCGGTATTATTAGAAATACCTGCACCCGCAAATAGGGTTAAGATATAGAAGAGTCGAACCCCAGTCCTAATATCCACCGGAACAGATTGCACCTTGGATTGATAAGCGAAGTTCACATCTGCATCCCATCTACCTGTAGCAGGACCGAATGCAACTTTAACTGCGTCAGTTCCACTCGGATGATAATTCATATTGATCTCTTCCCATTTTCTATGGAAGCCAATCCCTAAACTCAGTCCTGTAAATCCGAAGAAGTCCAGCTTAGTATATCTTTCTTTCGCAATCTGAAATCTAACAGTCATTCCAAAACTGTTTATATTTCCTGACATAGATAAGTCTTTAGAAGTGGAATCACTCAGCGATTTAATATCTCCATTAGAGATATTACCTTGGAAGCCGTGAGCATAAATATTGATCCTGTGGAGAAAAGACCTACCTGAATCCTTCTCGTCGTCAGTCGGTTGGTGAGAAGGCCCCTGACCGAGTAACCAGCCTAGGTTCACGCCTACCATTACTCCAGGGTTGATCGAAGCTCCTACATTCGGGAACTTAGGAATAGAAATATCACCGTATTGGATATTGATATCGTCCTTTTTGACTCCGGCAACTCCAAGGCCAGCTCCCACTTGGAATCGGTTAACGGTTCCCGGTCCCATCATGGAAGAGTTAATATTGGCAAGAACAGATGCATCCGCCATGGACTTGGTCAGTTCATTCAAATACTCTTTACGAATGGTTTCTTCCAAACCATTGAACTGAGCCACTGTGGAGGCTGGGATTAAACTACAGACATTATTTCCAGAAGCAGGAGGAATACAAGAAACCTGCGCATCTGCAGAGGAAACTGGGATGAAATATAAGGAAGAAGCTAAAATAAGGAAGGCGGTACATCTAATACACCGCCTAATTATACTCTTTAAAGGAGCCATTCGATCCATTTTACCCTTGGACGATGACTATTTCGAGATTATTTCAGAGTCCTAAACTTCCACCAATAATTTCTTTCATGATTTCGGTGGTTCCTGCGTAGATCGTTTGGATCCTTGCATCCAAATACGCTCTTGCGATCGGGTATTCCATCATATAGCCGTACCCTCCAAAGAATTGGAGACAAAGGTCAGTATGACGTTTTTGCATCTCAGTGGAATAATACTTAGCCATAGAAGCCTCTACAGTTAATTTTTTTCCAGCAATATGCTCCGAAACCACTTTGTCGACGAAGGTGCGGCACATTTCCAGTTCCGTAGCCATCTCCGCCATTTGAAATTTGATGTGTTGAAAACTTCCGATTTTTTTCCCGAAAGCCATCCTCTCTTTAATATATTTTAGAGTCATTCTTTGTACTAGTGCAGTGGCTTCTACCGCTGCAATCGCTAGTACGAGACGCTCTTGAGCGAGTTTCATCATCAAATAACGGAAACCTTGTCCGCCTTTTCCGATTACATTCTCTTTAGGAACTACTACGTCGTTGAAGTATAATTCCGAGGTATCCTGAGCTTTAAGCCCGATCTTCTCGAGATTACGGCCTCTTTCGAAACCTTTCATCCCCTCTTCTATCATAACAAGCGAAATCGTGCCGTTTTCATGTTTCACGGCGGTAATTACTAAATTTGCAAGCTGTCCGTTGGAAATAAATGTTTTTTGACCGTTGACCACATAATGATCTCCTTTATCCACGGCGCTAGTTCTGATATTTTTGAGGTCAGAACCTGCTCCAGGTTCAGTCATAGCGACCGCTAAAATGCTGTCTCCACTGCAACAACCAGGTAACCATCTTTTCTTTTGTTCATCGTTTCCATAAGCACTGATATACGGTGCGATCACATCGTTGTGAAGAGATACGAAAAATCCGCTGTTTCCTGATCTGGAAGATTCTTCTATTACAACAACGTTATATAGGAAGTCCGCACCTGATCCGCCGTATTCTTCCGGAACATCAGGGCACAGCAGTCCGCTTGCTCCCGCTTTTTTCCAAAGTTCTTTCGGGACCATTCCGACTTTTTCCCATTCATGATGATGAGGAGCTACTTCAGTTTCGAAAAACTTGCGTGCCATATCTCGAAAAGCTTCATGCTCTTCGGTAAATTGTAGGACTCTTTCCATTTATATCTCCCGTGTCAATAGACGGTATTCATTCTCATGTAAACGCCGGGATTCCGTTTAATGTACTGGATGAGTTCGTTCTGAGAAATAGAGAACAATTCAGTTTCTGATTCCGCTTGGAACGTGTAATTGGACACCAGCTTTTTGGATATCGAGTAAATCTCTCCCACGAAATCTCCATCGGTCAACTCGGCCAATTTTTTGCCGTGTTGATATACGCTTACTTTTCCATGACGAATAATATATGCCTCGTGGTAAAACGCTTTTTCCGTGATAAGCACTGAACCTTTGTTCACCTTAGAAAGTCTCATGATCATTTCTAATTGAGTGACCTGATGGCTTGTAAGTCCTTTGAAGTGGCGTGAATCTAACAGTGTTTTCCAAGAGTTACTATCACGAATGCTGTTCAGTCTTATTAAATTTTGTCTTAGGTCCGTATTTCTGATAAACTGTAAGAACTTATTCTTCTCAATTGTAAGAGCTACTACATCTGTTTCCGCAAAAACGTCCGCTGCCCTAGGAAGATCTAATACGAGAGAAGCCTCGCCGAAATATTCATACTGTCCATATCGTTTAATGGGCGCTATATCGGAATCTCCAAGTAGTCCTTCGAATTTTACATTCCCGGAAGCGATAATATAGAATTTATCGCCAGGAGTTCCCTTCTTTATGATCTGATCTCCGCGCTTGTATTTTTCTTCGCGGACGATCAATAGGAATTCCTTCGCCTTCTCTATCGGGAAACCGCTGAAAATATCTATTTGGCTTAAGATGTCTAGAAGGTTATAAGCCTCCATATGTTTAGGAGGAGTGATCTCCGGATAAACAGTGTTCTCTATTCCAAAACGAGCCAGTTTGAGTTTGGTATCCGCAGGCATATCCGTTCTTGCGATATGATACACAGTGATCTTTTCCTGGATCTCAGGAGGCAAACTGGCTAAATAACTAACTCTTGTATGAAGAGGAGGAATTCCAGCCTCATGATAAATAATCCTTCTGTCCCAAGGAAATTCCTTTAAGAATTTCCAGCGAGATTCAGGAAGAACTCCCTTCTCATACATCTTATCGTGAACTTCAGGTTCATTCAAATGATCGGAAGTATACACAAAAGATTGGTCTTGGAAGAAGAATTCAAATCCTACGGAAGGAATAGAATGTAATGCATAATGAAAATTGAATTCTCCGCCGTTAATCATCGCAGGTCTTCCTATGATGATTTGTTGGAAATTGAAAAGTTCCAATAGTTCCTTACGGGGGATCTTAGTAAGTGCGGAATATTTACGTATAAAACTTTCCATCACCGTTGCAGTAGCGTGAATAGTGATCTTGGTCTCTTCCATAATTTTTTGGAAGGTTCCTGCGTCATGATCTGCGTGGCAGTGAGTGAGAATAACGTGGTTGATAAGTTTAGGATTCACATTGGACATGCGAAGCCACTCTGTAGAATTTACAGGTGGATCCACCATAATACCTTGGTGGTTCAACCAGATAATAAAACCGGAAGTGTTGTCCTCAGGATCGAATCCATGAGAAGGTCCGAGACAAGTAATCCCAAGTAAAGGTGCTTGGAAAGGCTCCTCTAGTCTATGACCGATCTCATACTTAATATTGAATCCGACTTCTCCAGGGATCTCGGTTTCTTTAGTACCATCAGTAATTCTAAAATCACCTGAAGGAAGTTTACGTACCAAAACCTTTCCCAGGTTGACCATATTATCTCTATCGAATACTTGAAAGTCGACTACATCGTCTAGTCCTTTGTATCCTCTAAAATAACCCATCTCCGCTTTCATATCAGGAAAGCCGAAAGATTCTGCACCGTCTAGATATTCCGATTCCAGATTGATCTCTTCAGGACCCATTAAGGATTCTTTAAGTACTGTGATGAGCTGATCTTTTTGTTCCGCAGTACAAATGATCGTGGTCTTTTTTTGTCTTAAGAAGAAGTTAAAGTAAATCGGGAATTCAAGCTCTGCAGTGCTGATCCCCTTTTCTACATGGAAAAATTTATTAGGAAGTATAAATACCAGGGGTGTCTTTTTTTCGGCCATCGTGTCTTTGATGGTTTCGGGAGGAGAGCCGATCTGAAAGAAGCCCTCACTTGTTTCGACTAAATAACCTCCTCTAGGAAGTTCTATGTATCCCCTGGTTTGTTCTTTTAGCATGGAAAATTCCGCCGCAGTCGAGATCGAATTTTTTATTTATGTCTTTCGATGAAACTTTTGATTTGCGCCTTAGGAAGGGCTCCTATGATCTTATCCACCAATTGTCCGTCTTTGAAAAGTAGAAGGGTCGGCAAGGATTGGATATTTAATTTTTGTGCCGTGTCCTGGTTGTCGTCTACGTTTAATTTTTTAATTTTTAAGATATCGTTCATCTCGGACGAAAGCTCTTCCAGAACCGGGGAAACCATTCTACAAGGACCACACCATTCTGCCCAGCAATCTACTAGAACCATGCCCCCGTTGATCTCGGAACTGAAAGTTGAATCGTTTATTTCGGTCAATGCCATGAGTTAGATTTTCTCCTGTTTTTTTCCCACTCTTTATAACAAATTGGACGGGTCTATTTCTTCTTTTTCTTCTTTTCCTTCTCGGCTTCTATCGACTCTACCTTTTCTTTTAGGGATTCTATCAGGGTTTTTGTCTTTCCTAGGTCCTCTGTTTCGCCTGTTGTTTGCAGGATTTTACGGTTTACCTCCAAAAGGGATATGGATTTTTTCAGATCCCCAGCGTCCTGGGTGGACAAATCGAATTTGGCGCGATATTCCTGGGCGGCAAAGTTACAAAGTTCCAGAATTAAATTATAGTGTTCCTGTCTGGGATAATAAAACGGATTCTCTAAGTCTCTTTCCTTCTCAAAAGCCCGAAAGTCAAAAAGATTCTTACTAAGTATGGCTATTTTGAAATGTATCTCCGGAAAACTCCATTTCCATTTAGAGTTAGAGCCGAATGCCTCGATCGTGTTCGTGGTACAAGTCCTGAGTCCCTTCACGTAATTCAATCTTTGGAGAGGATTAAATTCTATGATTTTGGCGAGAAGGTCCTTATTTTCTCCCAAACCAGACTCGAAGTCGGTTCCGACTACCTTCTCCATAAAGGAAATCGCACTATAAATTTCTTTCCTCCCTTGGTTGAGGTAGGTATCCGATTTCAGATCCAGAATGGCCACGGAGATCTCATTTATCAAAAGGCAGGTATTTATGTTTTTGATAGAATTTAGAGAAAGAGCCACATTGAAGTAAGCTTCCATTTTAGGATCTTTTCTGGACTGGGCTTTTAGAAGGTTCGCTTCCTTCTTCAAATCCTCCAAAAATGCGCGGAAATCCGCTAGTTTCTCCTGGAATTCCTGCTTCTGTTCCTTGGTAAGAGCCATTCTAATTACACCTGCACGTTGATCAAACTTCCGACGGAAAGAGCATATACATAATCGGATTTTGCTGCGGGTTCTTCCGCTTTTTTCCGATCCGCTTCTATTTCTTCCTCTCGACCCGGTTCTCGGACCGGTGGAGGAACGGAGAGTGAATCTAATGGGTTGGATTCTATTCTCATATTCCCGTCCGTTTTTCCTTTCTATCCGAACCGAAGTCCCAATAGAATTATCGGCTTGTTCCTACTAACTATTTGACATATATTACAGAGGCAAAATCCTAACTAAGGAGATAGTTATGTACGCACCACTCGCATTTTTAAATTTAGGCCCTTGGGAAATCTTTTTCATACTAGGTTTAGCTCTCCTGCTTTTCGGGGGCAAGCGACTTCCCTCTTTAGCAAAGGATTTAGGGGACGGAATCCGCCAATTCCGCAAATCTCTTTCCGGAGATGCTGAATCGGAATCCGCTAAAATCCAGGAACCGGAAACAAAACAACCGGCGGCTCCTACTTCTTCTCCTAAAAAGTCCAAAAAATCCGCTTAAATATGATAAGGGCCCTCGGGCCCTTTTATAACCGGGAAGGAATTCCAACCTTTCGATATGCCTTCTAAAAAAAAGAGCCTCTCTACTACTCCCCAACCTATAATCTCCGCTCCGGAAGAAAGTCTTCCTCATGACAGAGAAAAGTTTATGACCCTGGGGGAACATTTAGAAGAACTACGGTCCGTTCTAATTCGTTCCATTCTGGTATTTACGGTTTTCTTCGTGGTAGCTTTGTATTTCGGAGAAGAGCTTCATAAAATAGTGATCAAACCGTACAAGAACATTTTGGGAGAATCTGCTACATTCTACCAAATCAAACTCATGGCTCCTTTTATGGTTTATCTGCGAACAGGATTTATGGTATCTATCTTGATCACCTTTCCTTTCGCGTTAGCTTTTTTATGGGGATTTGTTTCTCCAGCATTAGAGACGAGAACCGCAAGACTCGGAAAAGCACTCATCGCATTTTCCACAATTCTATTTTGGTTGGGAGTTTGGTTGTGTTGGGCACAAGCATTCGAAAGTTTTCTAAAAATATTTTTAGTCACTGTTCGACCTCTGGATATTGAGACAAGGCTTCCAATAGACGAATATTACGATGTATTCTTCAATATGCATTTGATCTTTGGATTGTCTTTCCAACTTCCAGTGATCATGGTATTATTAGCTGCGGTTGGAATATTAAAACTTTCTTTCTTACTTAGTCATTGGAGAGAAGCATTCATAGGGATCGCATTTGCGGCAGCCGTATTATCTCCTGGACCGGATGTGATCTCTATGCTAATGTTATTTGTTCCATTGCTGGTCTTGTTCGGGATCTCATTGGTGCTAATCGCGATTATAGAGAGGAAATGAATTGTTTCCAAATCTTCAATCCAAGCATAAATTAGCGTTCGCTTCTTTTACTGCCTCTTTCGTATTATTTTTATCTTATCTACTTTTAGATGATTTCCTATTTGGAGAAGAGATCAGAAAAGAATTAAGGGCATTTGTTTGGATCCGATTAGGTTTCGGGCTTTTTTTCTCAGTCATACTTGGAATACTCACCTATTTTCTTTTGAATTTAAGTTTTAAATCTCTTAAATCTATTTCCCAGCTATTACAGAACTGGTCCCAGGATGTTTACGAAGATTCAGGAGAAGCAGAGAGAACGGATGAGCTGGGAGAACTTGCTAGACATTTCCGGATCGCTCTCTACCAGAAGAAGACAAAAGAAGAATCTGTTTCCCAAGAATCCTTAAACAAAAAGGAAAGAGAACTTTCAGACAAGATCCAAAAATTTTTCCATAAGATCAGACTTCATAAGATCAAAAACCTGGACATCACTGTTTTTCCTCGTTCCTCCGACAGCGGGGAATCAGATTATGCAAATATCATTCCGACTGCAGACGGTTGTTTTGGAGTATTAGCTGGATTTCCGAATCACGGGGCAATCGAATCTTCTCTCAAGGCAAGGATAGAGGGTATGATCTCCCTTGCTCAGGAGACCACCGGTCTAAGGGGAGAAGATCTACTCTATAAAATCGACAGAGCGCTCAGATCCACTCCAATCTCTTATTTAAATCTTACACTATTTTATTTAGAAACCAGGAACGGAGAAGCAGGTATTCTGCAGTTCCAAAAACTACCTGCACTACTTCACAAAAGCGGGAAAACGAATATATTACCGATCTCTAAACAAGTGTTTTATGATTTTAGAAGTTCTACAAGAGAAGTGAAAAAGATCCAAGTTAGACCCGGAGAATATTTGGTATTTCTAAGCGATAGATTAACGGAACTCACTAACTCAGCAGGCGTTGCGCCACTTTTGATCCAACTCCAAAACTGGAGTTCCGGCAGAGAATATAAAAACTCAAGAGAACTCACGCTGGATTTCGGAAGATTTTTAGAAATGGAATCAGGCAAAAAAGGACTTTCTAAGGCAGCTATCCTGACTGTTGGTCGGGTGAGGGATTAATCAGACCAACGCGGATGCGATCGACCGGAGGTCAGTATTAAATTTTCAGAATAGAAGAAAATAAAAAACAAAACTTACACGTTCCTGTCTAACTAGGGAATTTTTCAGATCGAAAATTCCCGAATTTCTCACCACTTGAAATTCATCCAATATTCCATTAACAAACGAGGAAGAAAATGATCCCAGCAAAAGGTTATGCTGCAGCTATTGCAAAGGCTCCCTTGGCACCTTTTCAATTCGATAGAAGAGATGCAAAAGACCAAGATATAGTCATCGATATTCATTACTGCGGTATCTGTCATTCGGACATTCACCAGGCGAGAGACGAATGGGGAGGATCCATCTTTCCTATGGTTCCAGGCCACGAGATCACAGGTGTTGTGTCAAAGGTAGGATCCAAGGTTACAAAGTTCAAAGTAGGAGATAAGGTAGGAGTCGGATGTTTTGTGGACTCTTGCAGAGAATGCGAACATTGCAAAGCAGGTTTGGAACAATTCTGCGAAACCGGAATGAGCGCCACCTACAACGGGAGAGAACAAGACGGAAAGACCCCAACCTACGGAGGTTATTCCAATAAGATCGTTGTGGATCAGAATTACGTATTAAGAATTCCTGATAATCTTCCTTTGGATGCTGCTGCTCCATTACTTTGTGCGGGGATCACTTTATATTCTCCACTTGCACATTGGAAAGCAGGTCCTGGTAAAAAGGTAGCGATTATCGGCCTTGGCGGACTCGGCCATATGGGAGTGAAGATTGCCCATGCTTTAGGCGCGGAAGTTACAGTACTAAGCCATTCCAATAAGAAGGAAGCGGATGCAAAACGTCTAGGCGCGGATCATTTCTATGCTACTTCAGAAAAAAGCACATTCGCTAAGTTAAGAGGAAGTTTTGATCTGATCATCAACACTGTTTCGATGCCTCTGGATTGGAACGCTTATCTCAGCCTATTGAGAGTGGATGGATCTATGGTAGTAGTTGGTGTTCCGGAAGAACAAGTTCCGATCGGAGCATTTTCTTTGGTCATGGGTCGTAAGAGTCTTGCCGGTTCCCTGATTGGTGGGATCCAAGAAACACAAGAGATGTTGGATTTCTGCGGAAAGCATAATATCACCAGCGATATTGAACTCATCCCAATCCAAAAAGTAAACGATGCTTATGAAAGAGTCGTTAAAAGCGACGTACGTTACAGATTTGTGATAGATATCGCTAGTTTGAATTAAGAGAAAGTTTCGCACCGAGGTCACTGAGAACATAGAGATTTAGAGATATAAGGAATGGAAATATTACCATTTCCTAAAGCCCTCTCAGTGACCTCGGTGTTCTCTGCGCGAAATCGCGTTACCGCTCTTAAGCGATTTTTGGTTCTTTTTTCAGAATTAGTTTCGGAGGTTTGGTTCCGGTTACAGCTTCTTCCGTGATGATCACTTCTTCTACGTCTTTACGAGAAGGAATTTCGTACATCAAATCTAACATTAGATTTTCTACGATAGCGCGTAGTCCCCTGGCTCCGGATGCCCTTTCGATCGCAAGCTGGGCGATCTTGTCGATAGCTGCTTCTTCGAAGGAAAGTTTTACATTTTCCATTTCTAGGATCTTAGTATATTGCCGTAAGATTGCGTTTTTAGGCTCTCTGAAAATACGTTTGAGCATTTCAACACTCAAGTCTTGCAGAGTAGCGATCACAGGCATACGACCTATAAATTCAGGGATAAGTCCGAACTTCATTAAGTCCTCAGGGATCACACGAGCTAAGATCTCACCTTTGCTCTCATCTCTTAAGATTTTGCCGTCTTTCTCATCGCTACCGAATCCGATTGTTTTTACACCGGTTCTGGTTTTGATAATATTATCCAGGTCAACGAATGCTCCACCTAGAATGAATAGAATATTTTTAGTATCTACTTGCAGATATTCTTGGTGAGGATGTTTTCTTCCACCCTGAGGAGGAACGTTTGCTACGGTTCCTTCTATAATTTTTAAAAGTGCTTGTTGCACACCTTCTCCACTCACGTCTCTCGTGATGGATGCGCTGTCTGATTTGCGAGCGATCTTATCTACTTCGTCTATGTAGATGATACCGATCTCCGCTTTTTTGATATCGTTGTCCGCGTTTTGGATCAGCTTGAGAATGATGTTTTCTACATCTTCTCCTACGTATCCAGCTTCAGTAAGTGCAGTTGCATCTACGATCGCAAACGGGACTTTAATGATCTTTGCTAGAGTTTGAGCGAGCAAAGTTTTTCCGGAACCCGTAGGGCCAATCAGAAGAATATTCGATTTTTCTAATTCGATATCCGCCTTTTTGTCTTTGAGATAAATTCGTTTGTAGTGATTATAAACCGCAACGGACAAAGCTTTTTTAGCATGGTCTTGTCCGATTACATATTGGTCTAAGATCGCTTTAATAGCAGCAGGATTAGGGACTTCTCCCAAAAGTTCTGTGCGCTCTTTTTCCTGTTCTGGCTCTTCCGCAATGATCTCATTGCAGAGAGAGATACACTCGTCGCAAATATAAACACCTGGGCCGGCAACCAGTCGTTTTACGGAGTCTTGTTCTTTTCCGCAGAACGAACAAAATAATTTTTGTTTATTATTGGTTCCGGTCGGTTTTTTTGCCACGGGATCCCCCTATCAGTTCTTTTGACGCTCTATCGAAATTACAGAATCAATGATTCCGTATTTTTGGGCTTCTTCCGGAGTCATGTAAAGGTCCCTTTCGGTATCCTTTTGCACTTCTTCCACAGACTTGCCCGTGTGTTTAGCGTACAAACCATTTAACACCTGCTTTAATTTCAGAACTTCCTTAGCTTGGATAGCAATATCGGAAGCCTGACCGGTAGCTCCTCCGGTTGGTTGGTGCATCATAATTCTGGAATGAGGAAGAGCAGATCTTTTGCCCTTTGCCCCGCCAGCCAGAAGAAGTGCCGCCATAGAAGAAGCCTGACCAATACAAAGTGTACGAACGTCGGCCTTAATATACTGCATAGTATCGTAAATGGCAAGTCCGGAAGATACATATCCGCCGGGGGAATTCAGATATAAATAGATGTCCCTGTCCGGGTTTTCCGCGTCCAGAAACAGTAATTGGGCGATGATCACGTTCGCGTAATCGTCGGAAATTGCGTCACCTAGAAAGATAATTCTGTCTTTTAAGAGGCGAGAAAATACGTCATAACGCATTTCTCCACGACCGGTTTGCTCTATAACTGTAGGAATTATTGCCATACTTCTCCAGTTTCCTTATTAGAAAGGAATTCCTTTAGCTGACGGATACTCATCTTCTCGTTGTATTTCTTTTCTACAAGCTGGAAGAGGGTATCGTCTATCTTTTTTGCTAAAAAATTGTCCCGGTAAGTTTCCAGAAGTTTACCTTTTTCCAATTCTTTTTTAAAATCGGCGTCAGACATACCATATCTTGAGGCAAGGGTCGAGATTTCGCGGTCGAAATCCTCGTCCGTCAAAACAATATTTTCCGCAGAAGCTAGTTTCTGTCTGGAGAAATACCCTTTCAGTCTGTTTTCGGCGATGGTTTTGAAAGAGTCCCTTACTTCTCCTAAAGGCTTTTTTACCATTTCCGCGTATTTTTCGATACTTGGGATCTGTTCTTTAGGAATTCTGGCCTGGCCTCTTCCTAAAACATCTTGCATCATATTTTGATACACATGTTCTGATTCTTCCGTAAGATACGATTCAGGGAAAACAAACTTGGAATCTGCTACCAGTTCCTTGTAAATTTCTTCCATCTTTTTGGATTTTACAGCTTCGTTATAATTCTTTTGTAGATCGGTTTTGATCTTATCCTTTAGGACTTGAAGGGAAGAAGAACCATCATATTCACTAGCGAGATCGTCGTCCAATTCCGGAAGAACTTCTTTATAGATCGCCTTCAAGGTCATGGCGAATTCCATTTTTTTACCGGCCAGATCTTCTCTTGGATAATCGCTAGGATAGGTATAGGTGAAGTTCTTGGTCTCTCCGGTTTTGATACCGTATAGGTTGTCGTCAAAACCGGGAAGATTATTAGCTTCTCCTAATTTATAATCACTTGAACCGTTTTTAGCGTTCTTAGGTTCCTGACCGTCTTCCTTCACTTCGAATTCCATATCTACGATATCGCCGTTCTCGGCTCCTTCGCTTGGTTCTCTCAGAAGTTTTCTGGCAAGTTGTTTACGAACGAACTGAAGCTCCTCAGTGATATCCTCGTCGGTCACTTGTACTTCGGGAAGTTTGATCTTGATCTTTTTGTATTTCCCTAAGGAAACTTCCGGATCAGTATCATAGACCGCAGTTGCCACTAAACTTTTTTCAGGAACATAGTCCTCGACAGTAAATTTAGGGAAACGTACAATCTTGTGTTCCAGTTTCCCGGAAAGTTCACTTACAGTTTCTAATAATAGAAGATTGATTGCGTCGTTTGCTACCGAGTCTCCCAAATGGCGTTTTACCATTTCGATCGGTGCCTTGCCGGGACGGAAGCCCGGGATCTTGAGATCCTTTTGTTTCTCTTTATAAGTCTTTTCGAACGCCTTTTCCAGATCGTTCTTATCAAAGGTTAACTTAAGGTCTACGGATGCGTTTTGATTTTTCTTTGTCTTGAATTCCATGGTCTCAGAAGACAGAAAGCGGAGGACGCCTTCTGTAAGCGGGAAACGGGATTCGAACCCGCGACCCCCTCCTTGGCAAGGAGGTGCTCTACCACTGAGCTATTCCCGCATGGTTGGTAGAACCATGATTTCTCTCTCGGACCCCATGTAAATCGGTTTTTGACCGGAAACGTATCACTTTGGAGGCTTTAGATCCTCTGGAGAATTCAGGTTGATGAAGGAAGATTTTTCCATTTCCGGAACCTCCAAAAGACTAGGATTTCCTCTTTGGATCAAAACCTTAGGAGAAATGGAATTTAAGACCCCTTTTTCGAATTCTTGGAATAAAAACCTAAGATACTCGGAAGAATAAAGACCGCATAACGGTTCAATCCCCTCGCCCGTTTGATAAAAAACTCCAGAACCGATTATCTCTTTTTTGGAATATAACCTAGCCAATGTTTTGATCCTCATATAAGGAATATCCACTGCTAGAACCAAAAAATTTTTAACATTAGGATCGTTTTGGAAAGGAAGAAAAGAACTGAAAATCCCTTGGAGAGGACCTTCCAGGTTCTGAATGGAGTCGGATACCAGAAACTCATTCGGAACATGTTTTGAATATTCTTCTCTTTGTTCTTCTCGAATGGAAACTCGAACATTCTTACATAAGAATTTTAGTTTTTTGTAAGATTCTAAAAGAAAGAATTTTTGGCTTTTTAAGGAGAGAAAGGACTTATCCCTTCCCATTCTGGAACTTTTTCCGCCCGCGAGTACGATTCCTACGGAATCAATGGCTCTCATGCACGCAGCCCTTCGACCACTCGGAAGAACCATCGATATAAAATTCCTTTTTCCAGATCGGGACCTCGTGTTTTACTCGGTCTATGATATACCGATTGGCTTCGTAAGCCTCCGCCCTATGCATAGATCCGGTCTCGACGATTACCGCAATTTCAGAAATTTGTAATCTTCCTACTCTGTGAATACAGTTTGCATGAAGAAGGTCCCATTTTTTGCGAGCATCTGCAAGAATTGCCCGGATCATCTCATCTGCCATCGGAGCATATGCTTCGTATTCCAGATGGGTCACCTTCTTCCCCTCGTTTAGATTACGAACGATCCCGGAAAATACCACAAAACCACCCATTTCAGGGATATCGGGCAACTGAGAAGAGACAAAAATCGGAGAAGAAGAAATATGAGAATGTGCTTCTAATACGGACATATCAACCGCCGCTGGAAGGAGGTAGCACTGCAACCACAGAACCTTCCATCAAAACAAAATCATCACCCACAATGGACTGGTTCACTGCAAACCTGCTAACTTTTAAAATAGATTCCGAACCTGGATTTGTATGAGTGAGAATTTTACGAAGATTTAAAATAGAATCCCCTTCGGAGACTTCTATTTTTTTGAGATCCGGAAAATGATCTTTGACTGCGGCAAAAAACAAAAGTTGAATATCCATCTATCCGCCTATATATTTCATAGAAAGTTCGCTTCCGGTAAACTCGTTTTTTTTTGTTTTCATCGCGAGATCCAAAGAATGCTCGAGATCAGACTCATTTTCTGAAACTGGGAAAGAACGAAAATCACTCAAACATCCGTAAATTTTTCCCAAATGGTCCATCCGGAGTCGATTACAACCATCACAGAATGGCCCAGTATGATTTGCAATAATCCCGAACCTATAATCTTCAGGAGTACGAAAATATTTTGCGGTGGATTCAATCGGAGTAATCTCCGGTTCAAAATTAAATTCCCGACCCAACTCTTCTTTGATCTTTGCAGCGGAGAAGAATAACTCGGAATGTTTTGTTCTAAGGGGCCCCATCTTCATTAATTCCAAATATCGGATCGGAAGATTTCTTTCTCCTGCCCACCGAAGAAGAGGACGGATCTGATCTTCATTATAACCTTTTAATACAGTGCAGTTTAGTTTTACTTCCAGCCCTTCTTGGAGGGCTTCCTCTATCCTGTTTAATAAGCGAAGTACAGGAAGATTTTTACCGGAGATCAAAGAAAAAGATTCCTGAGAGAGTGAATCCAAAGAGAAATTCATTCTATCAAGGCCTGCGAGTTTTAGATCTCGGATCAGGCCGTCTCTAAAAAATCCGTTGGAGGTCAGAGCAATATTTGGGATCTTTGCTTCTTTAGCAACTTGAACTAACTTAGGAAGATCTTTATGAAGAGTGGGCTCTCCACCCGTTAAATGGATCTCCTTAAGTGAAATTTTACGGGAAAGAAGATGTATATTTTTACGAAGAAGTTCCGCACTTAGGAAAGAACCGTGTGCTCCTTCTCCATTTAATGCGGTGCCTGGAGCACAATACACGCAGCCGAATCCGCAAGAGGAGGTAACACTCACTCTAAGCACTTCGAATTTTCGGCCATAAGCATCCACGATGTCCAAGCTTACCATACCCGGACGCATATGAAAGCCAATTAAAAAGTCTTGTCTAGCTAGCGAAAATATAAGATCCTTTCCTACGATGAGTCCGGAGCAGAAAAAGTATTTTTCCAGACAAACTAAACTGCCTTTTTTAGGAGAATCCGGTCAAAATGGACTTCTTCAAAAATCCGCATTGGTAATCGGTCTTGGAGGTTTAGGTTCCCCTGCTTCTTTACATTTAGCAACGGCAGGCGTGGGAAAAATCGGCCTTTGGGATTTCGATACTGTAGAATTAAGCAACCTTCATAGACAGACCGCATTCACTCTTTCCGATATCGGTAGAAAGAAAACGGAAGTCACCAAGGAATATATACAAGCCAGGGTACCAGGCATCCTACTTGAAACATTCACTGAAATTTTTTCAGAGAGAATAGATCCAAGTATATTCAATAATTGGGATATTGTTCTAGATTGCACGGACCAGATCCAAGCAAAATATACGATCAATCGATTCTGTATCCGAAATCATAAGCCCTTGGTCACGGCTTCCGTTTTTAGAACAAGTGCTCAAGTAGCGATCTTCTCCCCTTTAGGAAAACCTTGTTATAAATGTTTGTATCCCAATTTGGAAGGCTCCGAACTTCTTTCCTGCGAAGACGGAGGAGTTTTAGGTGTGCAAACTGCAATTGCTGGTTTATACCAAGCATCTTTTGCGATCCAATACCTACTCTCCCCTGAAAAATCCCCCACTAATTCCGCATTCCAATTGGAATGGGAGTCTCCCTTATTCTACGAAACTTTTTTAGAAGCAGATCCGAATTGTACAGAATGTGGTTCTGGCAAAAGAGAAGAACCCCTACGGGGCAAGCCTCTGCGGGACGAGACCCTGAAAGACGAGATCGATCTCAAAGATTGGAAAGAATGGAAGAAGGACCCGAAATATATTCTACTAGATGTAAGAGAATTCGAAGAAAGAAAAGAAACTCCAATAGGTAATTCTATATTTTCTCCTCTTTCGGAACTTTCAGTGGATAGTGCATTGGGTTTTTCAAAAGAAAAAATCTATATTACAATTTGTGAATCCGGCATCAGGTCCAAAAAAGCGGCTAAGATCTTGAAGGAAGCTGGACTCACTGCGTATTCTCTGCAAGGCGGACGAAAAATTTTAGCACTAGAAGAAATTCTTTAAGAATAAGTATCAAATTCCATTCTTCCCCCTCCTTCGTCACACTCCTAACTACAAACGAATTCGAAAATAATTTCCCAAAAAGTACTTGATTATTTAAAATATATAACCATATGGTTATATAAAATATGAATCATGCACTTAGTCAGTCTGCTCGATTGGATGCGACTTTTGCCGCGCTCTCAGACCCAACCAGAAGGGCAATCCTGTCGCGTTTGGCGAATGGAGAGGTTTCCGTAATGGATCTGGCAAAACCATTCTCCATGAGCCAACCAGCAATCTCCAAACATCTAAAGGTTTTAGAAAGAGCGGGTTTAATCTCGGGGATCAAGGATGCACAAAAAAGATTACGCAAACTAGAAGCTAAACCGTTGGAAGAAGCTACTGAATGGCTGGAAAATTATAGAAAATTTTGGGAAGGAAGATTCAAACATTTGGACTCACTTTTAGAAGAATTAAAATTTTCTAAACAACCTTCCCCAAAACGTAAGAATAAGAAAGGAGAATAGGATGAGCAGCTTTATTGGAACCTTAAAGGTAGAAGCTAAAGGAGACAGAGAAATCGTAATGACTCGGGAATTCAGTGCCGGGAAAGACCTAGTATTTGACTGTTTTACAAAACCTGAATTAATCAAACGCTGGTTATACGGTCCGGATGGATGGAGTTTAGACGTATGCGAAGTAGATCTGAAGGTCGGCGGAAAATACAGGTATGTTTGGAAATATTTGAAAGATGGATCTACAATGGGAGCCGGAGGAAGTTACAAAGAAATTTCCGGACCGGACAAACTAGTGCATACCGAATCTTTTGACGAAGCTTGGTATCCTGGAGAAGCTATACTCACGACTACGTTTGTAGAAAAATCCGGCATAACATTTGTTACGATCAATATTTTATACGAAACCAAAGAAGGAAGAGATATAGTGATCAAATCTCCAATGGAAGGAGGAGCTTCTCAAAGTTATAATCGCTTGGAAACTTTACTAGGTACTCTTACTGAAACTTCACAAGGAAGAAAAAAATCATGAATTCAAAAACAAAGTCCATCTTAAAAAGTATTGGAGCGGTAATTACAGGTATTTTGATCAATGTGATACCTGCGATAACAATCGATGCAGTATTACATGTTACTAATTGTTATCCTCCTATGGGAGAAAGAATGTCTGACAGCCTATTCCTTCTCGCGATCTCTTATCGTCTAGCTCTTGCTATTTTGGGTGGATTTTTTACCGCAAAACTTTCGCCATATAGCCCGATCGGCCACGTGATCACCTTGGGTGTAATTGGTACGATCGCAAGTACATTGGGACATATACAAATGGGAGACCAAGGACCCGCTTGGTATTCTATCGGATTGATCGTAATTTCCATCCCGCTCTCTTGGCTGGGTGGATTTATCTACCTAAAACGTAAAGGATAAGATCATGCATAAGGCAACACCATTTTTAATGTTCGAAAAGGGCTTGGAAGAAGCACTCCAATTCTATTCTGGTATATTCAAAAATATGAAAATAGAAAATCTTACTAAGTTAGGAGAAGGTATGGCTTCCGCAAAGTTTGAGATAGAAGGACAAAAGTTTTTGGCCTTTACCGGAGGTCCTCATTTCCAATTTACCGAGGCATTCTCCATCTATATCAGTGCGGAAACTCAGGCAGAAATCGATGACCTCTACGAAAAACTTTCTGCAGGTGGAACTAAACAACCATGTGGTTGGGTAAAAGATAAGTTTGGCTTATCTTGGCAGATCATTCCTCCAATCTTAGAAAAATATCTATATGATAAAAACCAAGAGAAGGCACAAAGGGTGATGCAAGCAATGTTGCAAATGCATAAGATAGAGATATCTAAATTGCAAGAAGCTTACGATAAGAATTAAGTTTTAATCCGCCTGGGTTGGCCCAAGGCGGATCTTTACTGAATTACGCAGATCTTTTACTTAAGGAAACAGGAATGCCACTAAATGCTGCATTTCCGGAGAGTTCATCCAAAACCTGATCGTCAGTCAGATCGTTGATACTGGAACCGGCAAACTTAGATGCAACTTGCAATGAAACTCCTTCTTTTGCATGTCCGAATCCATGAGGAATACTCACCACTCCTCTCATCATCTCTTCCGTAATTTCTGCGGGTAGTCCAATCTTACCTACTCTGGATTCCACAAGCACTACTTCTTCTTCTTTGATCCCGAGTAAATTTGCATCTTCCGGATGTATCATGAGTGTGCAGCGATCTTTTCCAGTCATTAGTTTTGGTAGATTATGCATCCATGAATTGTTGTTTCTTAAATGTCTTCTTCCTATCAGCAGGAATAGGCCCTTCTCTTGTTTATCTGAGAGAAGTTTTTGCTTGTATTTTGCCAATCGATCCAGATCGCCTACTACTTCTTTAGGTGTTAGTCGGATCATCTTTTCTTCTGTCCAAAGTCTTTCCGGAAAACAAGGTTTTAATGCTCCCAGATCCACTCCATGAGGACTGTTTTTCAAAAGTTCCAAACTCATTCCGACAGAAGATCCTGATTTTTCTCCGTAAGGACCGGACTTCAAGGCGTGATCGATGATCGCAGAAGGAGTGATCTTAGTTTTGATCAATTCTTTAGGAAGAGGCTTTTCAGATTTTAGAAGTTCTATTCTTTTCGTTAGATCGGAAAAAATTTCCCAATCGTGAAGCATTCCTTCTTCCGGTTCGAATGCGGGTTGATTATATCTGGCTGTGTTCCTTACCGCAAAAACGTTAAACACTAAATCGTAATGGTCATGCTCTAAGGCAGAACTTGGAGGGAGAATATAATGAGCGTGTTTTGTAGTCTCATTCAAATAAAAGTCCACGCTTACCATAAATTCCAGATTAGAGACCGCCTTCTCCAATTGAGAACCGTTCGGTGTTGAAAGTACAGGATTTCCTGCAGAAGTCACAAGTGCTTTAACCTGGCCTTGTCCTGGAGTTAAAATTTCTTCTGCGAGAGCAGCGACAGGTAATTCTTCGTTAAATTCAGGTAAGTCTCTGACTCTTGATCCGTAGGTGTGAAAACTTCCAGGAGAACTTTTCATCACTCCTTTAGGATCTACCATGTCCACTGCAGGAAGTGTAAACATTGCACCTCCTACCGAGTCCATATTTCCAGTGATACAGTTAATAGAATTGATCAGCCATTGGCAAAGTGCCCCAAATGCTTGTGTAGAAACTCCTACACGACCATAACAAACTGCACCATTTGCTTTGGAGAATTCGAGTGCGATCCTCTCTACTGTTTCTGAGGAGATTCCAGTCAGTTTTTCCGTTTCGGCTGCAGGGTATTGTTCGGCAATTGATTTTAGCTTTAGTAAATCTTCTTCCTTGATTAAAGAATTCTTCTTTGTTAAGTTTTTCTTAAATAATGCATCTATAATGGACAGAAGGAAGAATGCGTCCGTTCCTGGAACGATAAAATGATGTTCGTCCGCGTGAACTGCAGTCTCAGTCTTTCTTGGATCTATGACTACGTATTTTCCTCCTCTTTCCTGGATCTCTTTGAGTCTCTTTTTTACGTCAGGAACAGTCATTAAACTTCCGTTAGATGCGAACGGGTTTCCGCCGAGGATCAAAAAGAAATTGGTTCTATCTATATCGGGGATTGGGACAAGTAGTTGATGACCGAACATCCAATAGGAAAGTAATTGGTGAGGAAGTTGGTCTACAGAAGTTGCAGAATAATTATTTTTAGTTCTTAAGCGTCCTATAAATCTTTGGCCAAATAACATTGTACCGTAATTATGAACGCCCGGATTTCCGCTATATACTGCAATAGAATCGTTTCCGTATTTCTTCTGGATCTCTACAAGTTTTGTAGCAATATCAGTAAGAGCTGTGACCCAGTCTACCTTCTCCCATCCGTTCTCTGTGCGTTTTAAAGGAAATTTGAGCCTGTCAGGATCTTCGTATAAATTTTTAAGTTCAGGACCTTTGGCACATAGATGCCCCCTACTAAACTTATCCTCTTTATCTCCTCTGACTGCGACTACTACATTGTCTTCAATCTCTAATCTAAGTCCGCACATAGCTTCGCATAAAGTACATGATCTATAATGTTGGTGTACCATCTCTTGCCCCTGTCCCAGGAAGGAGTTATCTCCAATCCGAAATTAGAAAGCAAGCATTTACGAATATTACGGAACTTTATATAATTTGAAGTTCGAACTATTTCAATAGTTTGTTCAAATATGGAAGGAGTTGTTTGGAGAGTATCTTATGACCCTCTGCAGTGGGATGGATCCCATCATCTTGATTCAATCTCCTATCTCCAGCAACTCCTTCCAGTAAGAATGGCATAAACTCCGTCTTTTCCTTTTTAGAAACCCTTGGAAAGAGAGAAGCAAACTCTTTTGCGTACACCGGACCCATATTCGGAAGTGTTCTCATTCCGATTAATAGAATTTTAATAGAAGGATATTTTGCCCGAGCCTCTCGAATGATCCTAGTTAGATTGTCCTCGGTCATTTTGGTGGGAAGTCCTCTCAAAGAATCGTTTGCCCCCAATTCCAAAACAAATACATCGTATTTTCTATTTAAAACCCAGTCTAATCTTGCAAGTCCTCCTGAAGTAGTGTCCCCACTCACTCCCGCATTTACATATTCCAGATCCGGATATTGTTTTCGGAGTTCCAAGTAGGCCAAATGGACGAAAGATTCTTCCGGTCCGTTCAAGCCGTAACCCGCAGTTAAACTATCGCCAAAGAATAGGATTTTTTTGCCGTTTGTTTTTGTTTCCATCTTAGGAGTGGCCTGGTGTTCTTGTTCAGATCCTTCTTTATTGCAAGAAGCAACAAAAGAGAAGATTACTAAAATACTAAAAAATCCATAATACGATAAACGGCTCATTTTTTCTCCTATCCCCAATCCGACCCTACTCATTTAACCAAGGTCCCAAAAACTGGGCGCTTCAAGTTCTGCTTTACGAATACGCAACCGATTGGGATCTAGTAAGTATGTTCAAACGGTTACTAGTCGCAGGCATTTCTTCTGCTTGCTTACTCTTCTTATTCTTTTGGTTGGGCCAATTCAGAAGTGAACTCCAAGCCCAGGAAATCCAAGAAGGAATGCTTCGTCAAGCTGAGGAGATTACTTCCAAACTTAGCTCCGAAGAATTAGTAGGTCAAGTCATCCATGTTGCGATCCCAGGGACCGTTTTAGATCCGATCGCTAAAAAAGAAATTGAGACGATCAAACCTGGCGGAGTGATCTTATTCGGAAGGAACTTAGGCTCCAAATCGGAAATCAAATCTTTGAACAAGGATCTTCAAACAAGTGCATTAGAAAATACTGGATTACCATTACTCATTTCAGTAGACCAAGAAGGCGGAAGAGTGATCCGAGTTAAAGACGGAGTGACTCAATTTCCTGGAGCAATGGCACTCGGCCAAACCAAGGACAAGGACATGGCTAAAAAGGTCGGCTTTGTCACTTCTTACCAATTGAGAAAACTTGGACTGAACTTTTTATTCGCTCCCGACATGGATATTAATAATAATCCATTCAATCCAGTGATCAATACTAGATCTCTTGGAAGTAATCTAGAAACGGTATTAAACGCAGGTGTTTCCTATGAAGAAGGAGCAAGACTTGGCGGTTCCATTCCTGTAATTAAACATTTCCCAGGTCATGGGGACACCAATGTCGACAGTCATTTAGGACTTCCTAAAATAGAAAAAACATTGGAAGAATTGAAAAGTTTCGAGCTGATCCCATTCCAAACCGCTATCCAAAACGGCGCTGATGCGATTATGAGCGCGCATATTGTGTATCCCAAGATTGATCCGAATTTCCCCGCGACTCTGTCTTCTAAAATTTTAGGAGACCTACTTCGCAAAGAATTCCAATACCAAGGATTGATCATTACTGATGCAATGGAAATGGACGCGATTGACGAACATTACCAAAAAGAAGATCCGGGTGTGCTCGCTCTAATTGCAGGTGCGGACATTATCTTAATGACTAGCTGGGGTCCAACCACTCAATCCATGAGAGACCAGATCTTAAAGGCATACAAAAAAGGAACCCTAGTCAGAGAAGGAAAAGATCTACTAAAAGAAGCGGTCAAAAGACAAATTTATTATAAATTAAAATACGGGATCATTTCAGAATTTGGAGATCTTGCTAAAAATGGAAGAGCAAATTCCGTGTTCCCAAAAGAATTGCCTGAAGTATTAAAAAATCATTTTGCTGAGCAAGATAAGAATAGAGAAAATTTATTCTCTCAATATTACCAAGATACGCTAAACAGAGATGTAAGCAGAAAGGCGATCGTTTCCTTTCCTAAAACTTTTCTTCCTGAGAGTGCAACTGTCGAAAATACAGTATTCTATTTAAAAGGAGAAGAATTTCTCTCCGATCTGAGATCTCGCTCTATTTCCAATTCTGATTTGGCGACTCTTCGTAAAAAATTAGAAAAGAAAGAAGCAAAACGTGCAGTCGTCCATTCATTCACTCAAACTGAATTGGATCTAGCTCTTTCTCTTGCTCAAAAATTTCCGGAAGCAGAGATCGTATGTTTACATTACGGAACTCCATTTTTGGATCTGCCGGATGCACCAAATCTGAAAATATTATTCTCCTTCTCCCCAACTCCAGAATCCAAAAAGGCATTATTGTATTCAGTATTGGATAGAAAGAATGAGATCCCATTGGTAGATCTGATCTTAAAACCGAATCCCAAAAAAGCAACCGCCGTCACTGAGACGGAAGAAGACTCGGTAAGTAAGAATACAAAATAATTTGGAAACACAGAACCCGGTCATAAAAAAAACAAACAGGCCGGGCATCTATGTACATTATCCATTCTGTGTTCACAAATGTAGCTATTGTGATTTCTATTCGGAAGGAATAGGATTAGATCCTTCTCCTTTAGAAAAGGATCTATTCAGCAAGTATAAAGAAGAAGTTTCACTCAGACTTAAAAATTTTCCCGACTACAAAGACCTAACATTCGATAGTCTATTTTTCGGCGGAGGAACTCCTTCTAAAGCTTCTTATACACAATATGCGGATTTTATAAAATTCTTAAAAAATAATCTAAATCTATCTCCGGACTCCGAGATCACATTAGAATGTAATCCGGAAGACGTAACTCCTGAATACCTGCAAGGACTGTATGATGCCGGGATCAACAGAGTTCATGTGGGAATACAATCGTTTCTTCCTAAAAATCTGAAATTTTTAGATAGGTATTTCGATCCGGAGACTTATTCTAGAACCCTAGAAGCATTACAAACTTCTAAAATAAAGAATTATGGCGCTGATCTAATGTTTGGAGTTCCTGGACAAACTGAAAAAGAATTTTACGAAGATGCAAATTCTGTCCTGGCCTCCGGAGTCTCTCATATCAGCATTTATGCCCTAACAGTCGAAAAAGGCACGGAGTATAGTCGAAAAGTTTCTGCAGGAGCGGTTGCCGCGCCTTCGGAAGAAGTGCAGGAGAAAATCCTCCAAGACTTACCCGATTTTTTGAGATCTAAGGGATTCATTCAGTACGAAGTCTCCAATTATTCCAAACCTGGGCAATTCTCTCGTCATAATATGAAGTATTGGACTTATGAATATTATTTAGGAATCGGTCCCGGAGCCCACGGATTCTTACCTTCAGGCAGATATTCCAATCCAAGAAATACTTCTGCCTACATCAATGGCACTGGAAAAAATCCAACCTCTTACGAACCATCTGATCCATTTGAAGAAATTTTAATATCCCTTTTTAGAATATTTCTTCCGATAGACCTAAAAGACTTCTTGGACTATTTCCCGGATAAAAAAGAAACAATACTCACTAAGTTAAAACAAAAAGCCTCTGAAGGAAAATGCACCTTGGATGGTACAATCTTTCAGTGGGACCCTAAATCAGTTCTATTTTTAGATTCAGAAATTTTAGATCTGACGGATAGGTAACCTAATCCACTTTAAACTTTTCTATCAGTTTGGAGAGTTGTTCCGCTAACATTTGAGTTTCACCTGAGAATGTAGTCAGATCGTCCGCTCCCCCTGCGATTTCCTGAGTTCCTTCCGAAATACTGATAATCGTTTTAGTGATCTCATTCGTTGCGTTTTTCTGCTCGAAAACAGCTTCTTCTATCTGCATACTAAAAGAAGTTAAAGTATTGGAACTAGTTTGAATCCTACTAGTATTCGATTCCTGATCTTTTACGGAAGCCAAGACCTTATTAGCGGAAATTTCGAATTCGTTCACGCTTTGTTTCAGTTTTTTTAATATTTGAGAAGCCTCTTCCACCTTAGAGTTACCGTTCATCACAGCGTCGTTTGTGGAATCAACCAGTTCACCGATCTCCTGCACTGAACTGGAAGTTTGAGATGCAAGTTTACCTATCTCTTCAGCAACTACAGCAAATCCTTTTCCTGCTTCTCCCGCTCTGGCTGCTTCTATTGCTGCGTTTAATGCGAGAAGGTTTGTTTTTTCGGAAATCTCGGTGATAATAGATAAGATTTCCGTAATTCTAGAAGCGCTTTCCCCAATCTCACCCATTGCATTTGTGGAGGCAAACATAGCATTCTCGCCTGTCACTGCTTGTCTTTTAGATTCGACTGCAAGATTGACTAACCCCTGCATCTCTTGATTGATGCTTACAATCTGTTCTTTCAGACGCATCGAGTTACCGTCGATTTCTTTTGTATTCTCCACGGCTTTTTCCATGGACTTACCTACGTTTTGAGCGGAAGCAGCGAGTTCTTCCACAGCCGCGGAAGATTCTTCCGCTGCGGAGGCTTGGGTCTGAGCGATGTCCGCAAAATTCCTGGAAGAAATCGCCATCTCTTCCGATTTAGAACCCAATTTTTCGGAAGAAGATCTCATCTCCTTGACTACGCCGAGAAGATTTTCCCTCATCTGGTCCATAGAAATGAATAGTGTGCCTATCTCATCCTTTACAGGATAATTATTTTGGACTGTGAGATTTCCTTTAGCGATCTCATCCGAGAAACCGATCGCTTTTAAAAGACCGGAACTCACCAGTCGAACGAATATTAAATTTAAAGAAAGTAATACTACAACTAGTATCAGAAAAGAAGAAAGTACCGCTTTTAAAATGATTTCTCCAATACTTTCATAATATACTGAATTTGGAATGCTCACCATTAGCGTCCAAAACTTAGGATCCTTTCCGATATGGAACGGAAAATAATAAGAGGTGTCTCCGCCGGATTCATAGACAAATCTATTTCCTTCTTTTGCGCTTTCCAAATATTGTTTTAATTCGGCTTCATCCGGGATTTTTTTGCCAAGCAATTCAGGATTTTCTCCATTGATCGCATACAAACCGGCGGGAGAAATAAGAGCAATATGACCTTTACCGCGAAAAGGTTTTTTATTTCCTATTCTCTCTTGTAGATTTTTCAGGTCTATATCCATACCTGCGGCGCCATAAAAATGACCATCCACACTGATTGGGACAACGAGAGAGATCATCAGAATACTTTTACCGCTCACGGTATAATGATAGGGACCTACCACACTCATCTTATCAGTCTTCTTAGTAATCTGGTAAAAATCGCCGGTGCCATCCGTATTATTATAATCTCTTAATGGTTCGAGATCCACTAGGTCCTTGGCACGAGCACGATTCAAATAAGGAATAAAACGACCGGACTCGTCGTGTCCCGGCCTGTTCTTATACAGTGCATCTTTTCCGTCATACGCATTCGGTTCGTAACAAAGCCACATACCGAAATAGTCTTGGTTCCGTTTCATGATTTCCTGCAGCGTTTGGACCACCTGTTCTCTCGCCGGAGAAGCGTAGATCAAAGGAAAACGAAAACCGCGGATCAAACCCATACGAGTATTCAACTCTTCCATAATTTCGTAAGTCCATCTTTCCGCAGTGACATCGGAACTTTGTTCCACTTCCTCTCTCAGGTTCTGGTAAGAAGAATAAGAATTATAAGCCGCAAGCAGTGAGAATGCGATAAATAGAACGATGGAAATATATAAAGAAATTCGGAGCCGAATACTCATAAGGGCTCCATTCTTAGAATGGAAAGAAATTTTGGAACGCTTTTTCTTTCTAGCTGACTTTGAATTTTCCGATCAAGTTGGACAATTGTTCCGACTGGCCATGCATATCTCCGGAGAATGTGGTAAGATCGTCCGCGCCTGTAGCAATCTCCTGAGTTCCTTCAGAGATGTTTACGATGGTTTTGGTGATTTCCTCCGTAGCCCTTCTTTGCTCGGTCACTGCCTCTTCAATCTGTAAGCTGAAACTCATCAAAGTATTCGCACTTTCCGCGATCTCTTTCGTATTGGATTCCTGGGTTTTAACGGAACTCAAAACCGCCTTCGCGGATTTATCGAATTCGTCCACCCTCTCCTTGATCCTTAGTAGTATCTGAGATGCTTCTCCCATTTTATTATTTCCATCCAACACTGCGTTGTTGGTAGAATTTACCAATCCCCCAATTTCTTGAACGGAGCTAGAAGTTTGGGAAGCGAGTTTTCCAATCTCTTCTGCTACCACCGCAAATCCTTTTCCTGCTTCTCCGGCCCTGGCTGCTTCTATCGCCGCATTTAATGCGAGAAGGTTCGTTTTTTCGGAAATCTCAGTGATCAAAGAAAGTATCTCATTGATCCTGGAGGCACTATCGCCGATCGCACCCATTGCACGGTTAGAAGTGCTCATCGCGGATTCTCCAGTAACAGCTTCCTCTTTGGAAGAAGCAGCCAAACTTACCAGATTTTGCATTTCCGCATTGATACTTGCAATCTGCTCTTTTAATAAAATTACGTTACCGTCAATCTCTCTCATACTGGAGACGGCTCTTTGCATGGACTTACCTACGTTTTGGGCAGAAGCGGCGAGTTCCTCCACCGCTGCGGAACATTCCTCTGCCGCGGAAGCTTGCGTTTGAGCAACATCCGAAAAATTTCTGGAAGAAACTGCCATCTTCTCAGCTGTTCCGGACAACTTGTTTGTTGATACTCCGATCTCGTTCACCACACCGAATAGATGTTCTCTCATCATATTCATTGCGGATAACAATGCGCCAATCTCGTCATTACGATTATAATCGGAAGAAGCAAGTAGATTTCCTTTTGCTATCTCTTCTGAAAATCCGATCGCCTTTAATAATCCGGCAGAGATCAATTTTTGGAATATAAAATGAAGAACGACTACGATCAAACTCACGATGAGCAAGGAAGAGATAGCATTCTGTAGAAGAACGCTGAATAGTTCTTTTGCAAAAATTGAATTTGGAATGCTTATCTGCATCACCCATTGTTTCTGTCCTTTCCCTATCTTGAATGGAAAAAAATGATGAGTGTGACCATCGGACTCATACGTAAAACGTTCGTGTTCTTCCGATTTGGATTGTATTAACTTTAATTCTTCTGCGTCAGGAATTACCTTACCTACCAGATTATGATCACCGCCATTGGCTGCATAAATCCCTTTAGGAGAAATCAGAGCAAGATATCCTAGACCTCTAAACGGTTTTATATTTCCCATTGTCTCTTGGAGTTGAGCGGTAGTGATATCCATTCCAAGTACACCCCAAAACTTTCCGGCATTGCTTACGGGAACACAAAGAGAGATCATCTGTACTTGCTTTCCACCCGCAGTGTAAGTGTACGGATCCGTTACGAAAGGCTCCATTGTCTTTTTAGGGATCTGATAAAAGTCCCCACTTCCATCGGTAGCCTCATAATTGACGGAAGGTTCTATCACTGCATCAGTAGTCGATTTTACGGAATGAACATAAGTGATAAATCTTCCGGTTGAATCATGTCCCGGCTTATTTTTAAACTGAGCATCAAAGCCATCAAACGCATTCGGTTCATATACGACCCACATTCCGAACCATTTTGAATTTCGATGCAGGATCTCTATCATTGTGTTGATTACTTCTTCTCTTTTAGGATTGGAGAAGATGAGAAGCATTCGAAAACCTCTGGTCATTCCCATAGCAGTATCCAGATAATCCTTCACTTCAAAGGTGTATCTTTCCGCACTTAATGCAGAACCGGACTCTATTTCAGTATGCAAACTACGATAAGAGATCACCGAATTGATCGCAGTAAGCACTGCAAAACCTAAAAATAGAACTAAGGATAGATATAGTGAAATTCGAGCCCTAATACTCATAGGAGGGAATTAGAATAGGTAAATTCCAAATATGGAACAAAAAAACTCTTTTCGATACGAAATTGTACCGATCAATTAACCGGGAAATTCCCGGTCTTTTAACAAAATCAGGTAGATCTGTATTTTAAAGCAATCTGGCCGGTACGCGCGATTTCTTGGATCCCATACTTCTGCATCATTTCCAGAAAATGTTCCACCTGTCTGGTGTTTCCGGAAAACTCGACAGTCATTGTAGTCTTGGTCAAGTCAGCGATCTTTGCCTGGAATACTTCGCAAATAGAAATGATCTCAGTTCGGTTGGAATCTTCTACTTTTACAACAACAAGCACGAGCTCTCTGCTGATACAGTCATGATAGGCGAGATCCTCTACCTCGATCACGTCAGGTAATTTTAGAAGTTGGCGTTTTACCTGTTCAACTACTGAATCATCTCCTTTAACTACGATCACCATATTCGAAATTTCAGGATCCTGGGTAACACCTACCGCGATAGAATCTATATTATAACTTCTTCTGGTAAATAGACCGGACACATGGCTCATCACACCTGGATGATTGTTTACCAAAATTTTCAGTATATGTTTCATTTTTTACCGGCCCGAACTGTGTCGGAAAATTCGATCATGTCTTTTTGGGATTTGCCCGCAGGGATCATAGGGAATACTTTCTCTTCCGCAGGGATCATCACTTCTAGGATCCTTGCATCGTCATCTTCTAAGAAAAATTCCAGCGCCTTGTCAATTTCAGATTTATTAGAAATCCTTAATCCTTTTATGGAATAAGCCTCTCCCAATTTTACGAAATCCGGATTATAATTCCATTCAGACTCTGAGAATCTTTCCTCGTAGAATAATTCCTGCCATTGGCGGACCATCCCCAAGAAATTATTATTAAAGATCAGGATCTTTACACCCTTCTTATACATCGCGATAGTTGCCAATTCCTGGATATTCATCTGGATGGAACCGTCGCCTGAAACACAGATCACTGTTTTATTAGGATTTCCGAATTTAGCTCCAATCGCTGCTGGAAGACCGTAACCCATTGTACCCAATCCGCCTGAAGTCAGCCAACGATTTGCTTCTTCAAAAAGAAAATACTGAGCGGCCCACATCTGGTGTTGTCCCACGTCTGTGGAAACAATTGCCTTTCCCTTACTCTTTTCGTATAATTTCTGTAAGAATCCTTGAGGCTTGATTGTATCCGTAGAATCATCAAATTCTAATGGATGGTTCTTCTTTAATGTATCTAAGAATCCGACCCACTCAGGACGATCTACCTTATTCACTTTTGGAATAAGAGCCTTTAAAACTTCTTTCAAGTCTCCATGCAAAAGATAATCTACGGAAACCCTTTTGTTGAACTCTGCCGTGTCTATATCTATATGAGCACGTATAGCATTCTCCGCAAATTCTCCAGGTTTAGCGACTCGATCGTCGAACCTAGCACCCAAGTTTAGAATATAATCACATTCTAATACAGCCTTGTTAGCATAAGCTGTTCCGTGCATCCCGAGCATCCCGACTGAAAGTTGGTGAGTGCCAGGAAATGCTCCGATCCCCATAAGAGTTGTGGTGACAGGGATATTTCCCTTCTCCGCAAGCTCCTTAATCTCTTTGGAAGCATTCGCATTGATCGCTCCTCCTCCCACATAAAGAAGAGGACGTTTAGCTTTATTTAATGCCGCCGCGAAAGAATCCAGATCTCCTCCGATCGGAGGTTTTTGATAATGTCTAGAATCTATTTTAAGTTTATCCACTTTACGAACGGAAGTAAGTTCAGTCTGAACATCTTTAGGAAAATCCAAAAGAACAGGACCGGGTCTTCCACCTAAAGCGACTAAGGTCGCCTCTTGGAAATGTCTAGCGATATCATCCGCAGACTTGATAAGTGCATTATACTTTGTGATAGGAATTGTGATCCCATAAATATCCGCTTCTTGGAAGGCATCTGTTCCAATTGCGTTGGTCGCGACTTGCCCAGTAATTGCAAGTATAGGAACCGAGTCTAGTTTTGCATCAGTAAGTCCGGTCACAAGGTTCGTAGCACCCGGACCGGAAGTAGCGATACAAACTCCAAGCTTACCTGTAGAACGTGCATACCCTTCTGCCATGTGGATCGCGCCTTGTTCATGGCGGACAAGGATATGTTTTATTTTAGTACTTTTATATAATTCGTCGTAAAATGGCAGAATTGCTCCGCCTGGATATCCGAAGACGATATCCACTCCATATTCTTCCAGGAGTTCGACCATCAAACGGGCACCGGAGATTTTTGCTTCGGTTTTCGGCATCTTTCCCTCGTTAGAATCCATTCCATGCGAACTAAGGGCCCTGTCAAGAAGGAAGAATGGACTATAACTTTCGTATTATTTTATGCGCTGCAAACCGAGATTTCTCTCTTTTTTTCTAATTTCAAATTTTCTTTACGGATTTAGTACCAAGGAAAACCTTTACTCATCCGTCAAAGTAATATTAAATAAAAAATTGAATGAAGGATCTCCCAGATCTTCTTTCTAAATTTAAAAAGGAACTTCGGTCCTATGAACGAGCCTATTGAAAAACCCCAAGCAGGAAAGGAAGAAGAAGATTCAAATTTTGCTCAGATCAAAAGTTTAGCAAAAGAAGCCTACCGTTTTCTGGATAGCAGACAATGGGACAAGGCCGAATCTAAATTGAAGGAACTTCTGGCTAAGGAACCTAGCAATACCTACGGTTTAGTCGGAATGGGAGACCTTCATTTCAAACGAAAGGAATTCAGACAGGCTCTGGATTTTTATAACAGATGTATCAAAGAAGATTCATCCAATAAGTTCTCCTTAATGGGACTTATGAACTGCTATAGAGAGATGAACCTACTCAATCGGGTCATCGAAGTAGCTGAAGAATATAGACATATTACTATCACTGACGCATCCATCTTAAGTAGAGTTGCGGACGCACATAGAAAACTCAAAAACTTCAAAGAATCAGAAGTATATTATATGCAAGCACTGCAGATCAATCCTAAGGATCAGTATGTGATCGTAGGCTTGGGGCATTTATTCTTTGCCTGCCAAAGATACAAAGACGCAATCAGCTGGTGGGAAAAACTTCTAGTCATCCAACCGGATAATATCAAGATCTTAACTGAGATCGGTAATAGTTATCGCAAGATCAAAGACTTTGACGAGGCGATCCGTTATTATCGCAGAGCTGCGGATCTGGATCAAAGGAACTTCTTTGCTCTGTACGGTTTAGCAGAATCTTATCGTGGTAAAAAAGATTTCCGTAAAGCAAACGAGTTCTGGGAAAGAATTCTGGAATTTGATCCGGATAATAAACTGATCATCAATAGATATGCGGATAGTTTAAGAGGTATGGGAGAATTCGACAAAGCATTAGAATGTTTTAATAGAATTCTTTCGGAAGGTGAAGACTATTTCGCACTTCTTGGAAAAGCTTCTTCTTTGAAAATGAAAGGCGCAAGAGACAAGGCAGAGGAAATTTATGTGGATCTTCATAAAAAGTTCCCGATGGATCCTCGCCCTGTTGTAGAACTTTCGGAACTTTATTCCGATTTGGGAAAAAGAGACGAGGCTCTCAAGTTATTAAACGACTTCCACAAAAAGCAGCCTTTAAACGAGGAAGTAAAACAAAAGCTGGATTCTTTCTCGGAATAATTCAGCCTTTTATTTCTATCCGATTTTTCTCCCTCTCTATAAACTCAGGGAGGGGAAAAATTTCCTCCACTCCATTCTTCAAATATTTCGCTTCCGCATCCCAAATCCCATTTTTTCGGATCAGCTCCACATGATGATGCCAGATATTTCCTTCTTTATCTGAAAAGATGCGTGGGACTCGAGCTGGATTTAGATATAATATACCTTCTTCTTTTCTTTTCCAAATCCTAGTCTTAACTTTTAATTTTCTGGAAGAATGATGCATATGCCCTGCGATCACGACCTTGGGCCTTTTGTCTTGGTCCGCAAGTTTTCGGATAAAATCGCCTAGGTCCTTATCACCGAAGTCCCCTTCTTCGCTCTTAAAATCGCAACCCCAAATATCGTGAGCCCTAGCTCCTAAACCGGAAGGGCCGTTATGAGCAAGAATGATCAGATCTCGCTTTTGGAAGTCAATGCCATGGATCAATTCATTCAGTTTTTTCTCCGATTCTTCATAGGAAGAAATTCCAAATACAGATTTGAGAAATACCTGAAAATTAAACCGAGCTCCCATAGAAAGAGGTCTGGCCCCCAAAATAGAAAGCCCCTGCCCGGCCTCGAAAAGATTATATTGGCAAATGTGAGAATCACCCAGATCTTTGAGCAGCTTTTTGTATCGAAGCAGATGAAATGTATGACTTAAGTAGCCCATATTAGGTGTAGCATTGGTGATTTCCATAAGTAACTGAGGAATAGAAGTAGTATCATGATTTCCTAAAATGATATACTTTGGCTTCAGAACTTTAGAGACTAATTGGGCGATCTTATTTGTGTTCCCCGGCCGATTATTCCCAAGGTCTCCGGTGAATATCACAGAATCATAATTACTTTTGGAAAAATACTCAGTATCGACCCAGGTCCAGAATCCATGTATATCGCCCACTACTGCAATACGCTTGTCAGAAGAATCAAATATCAATTTTATATCCCTAAATTTTAGGTTTCGCCTCTAGGCCTTTTTAAAAGAAACTTTTTTAGATCATACTAGGTCGAAAAAAAATCAACCAGGATCGCGCATGAAAAACATAAACAAAGAAATTTCCGTATTCTCCGCAAGATTTCTGTTCTTAACAGAAGGTTTAGGTTATCTGATCGGAACTCCATTTGCGATCGTATTTCTGGTCCATTTTATGGATTTGGATCTAAGAGGAGCTGATTCTCTTTGGTTCGTCATGGGGGTGATCTTCGTTCTAGGACTCATCACCAGTACACTTTCTTCTTTTTATAAATTAAAACCGTTACGAAAATATTCCAAACAATTTGCAGAAGGTGCAGTAACTAGAGAAACTGTGATCGGCGCCCAAAAGGCAGTCTTCCGTCTTCCTGTTCTACACGCATTGGACATACTGGTACGGATCTGGATAGGGGGCGGGATCTTCGTAGTTGCTCTCGGGATCTTTTTGCCTATCAGCAAAACTGATTATTCTATCCTACTAGGGCTGATCGTATTCGGAGGACTTTGGAGTGCCATTTATTTTTACCTAGTCACTGATTGGCTAAAGGACGATCTGACTAGAACGGACCTATTCGGTTCCATTTCATTGGAATCCTTAGTTAAGCTCAATCTTACTAAAACCCTAACATTGATCTTCTTTTCTATCGTTTTGGTCCTAGCGATAGGCGTTTCTTTAGTAGTTTACAAACTCAATTACGAATCTTTAAAGAATGCTTATACAAACCAAATGTTAAATGTGGCCCATACATTAGACCTACTTACCCAAGGTATCTATGAGGACACGGAAGACGAAGCTGACCTCATCATTCGGAACAAAACCCTTGGATCCCTAGTCTCTCAAAAAAATTGGAAAGAGGCGGAGAATTTTCTAAGTAACTTTTTAGGATCCAGCCAAAGATTTGAAGGGATAGCAGTCTGGAAAGAAGCCGGAGATTGGTTTTCTCATTCTGTAGGAACAGGAACATTAGCAAGTAGTACTATTGTGCCATTAACTTCCTCATTCCAACTTCCCGGAGCGGAAGAAATACGAAATACAAACAAAGAAAAGGCATTCTTTTTTAGCGAACCTTCTAAATCTACTCAAAACGGTTCTCCGGTCATTTTGTATATTAGAGAATTTGAATTAAACGACGGCTCTAAGGCATTTTTGGTGTTCTCTGTTCGGATAGGAGATCTAACCAATAATATCGTTCAATCTATTAAGATCGGCAAAACAGGTTATCCTGGACTTCTCACAGCTAAGATGACCTTTCTAAATCATATCAGCGAAAATATGAGACTGAAAAAAATGGAAGATCTCCCGTTTGCAAAATCATTCGAGAATGCACCGGACGGAGTACCGATCAAATACGTAATGGACGGCGCATATAAATCCATGGTAGTTCATACGAATAAAAAATATGGATTTAGATCTTTTGTGACCATCGTAAACGAAGAAGTTTCCAAAGAAGCAATCTCTACGATATTCTATATGTTAGCTATTTCCTTTAGCGGATTGTTTGTGATCGGATTTATCATTTATTTCATTCTATCCAAAAGTTTAAAACCTTTAAGAGATAGCCAAAACCTGATCGAAAAAATGTCGGAAGGAGATCTTACCCATAAGCTAACCGTTCTTTCCAAAGATGAGATCGGAGAGATGGCGATCAGTATCAATGAGTTCAATCGTAAGGTAAAAGGTGTTCTTCATAAAATTTTTGATGCATCTCATAGTCTTGCAAATTCTTCCGAAGAAATGTCAGGAACTTTAAAAACAATCTCCGATAATGCGCAAAGCCAAGCTGCTGCCTCCGAAGAAATTTCCGCTTCTATCGAGGAGATCTCGGCAGGAATGGATGCGATCTCCTATAGAACAAAAGAACAAGTCACTCTTTTAAACTCTCTGGATTCAGAGATGTTCGAATTTTCTTCTTCTATCCAAGCCACTTCTGAAAATCTGGAAAATACTCTTTCTCATGTAAAAGAGATCACGGATGAAGCGAGAAGAGGAGGAAAGTCTTTGGAATTAACGGACCAAAGTATCCGTAAAATTTCCCAGAGCTCGGACCAGATCACGGGTGTGATCGAGATCATCACGACCATCTCGGAACAGATCCATCTTCTCGCGTTGAATGCAGCCATCGAAGCCGCAAGAGCGGGAGCAGCGGGAAAAGGATTTGCAGTAGTCGCAGACGAAATTTCCAAACTCGCGGACAAAACTTCCGATAGTATGAAGGAAATAGAAAACATTATCCAAGCTAACGAAACCGAAATTGGTATCGGAGTCAGCAATATCCGGGACACGGTAAGTGTGATCGGAGGGATCATCCAGAGAATCGAGACAATCTATATCCGGATGAACGAGGTATCTTCCGTGATGGGAGAGCAACTGGTCCGAAATAAGATCGTTAACAAAAAAGGCCAGGAAGTGAAGGAAAGATCGGAAGGTATCCAAACCGCGATCCAGGAGCAGAAGCTGGCGATCGAAGAAATTTCAAAAACAATTTCAAGCATAAACGACCTGACCCAATCTAACGCTTCTTCCACAGAAGAATTGAGTTCCGGTTCAGTGGGACTTGCCCATTTGTCCGAGGATCTGAAAAACCAAGCTGACTATTTCCATTTTTGAAAATGTCCGTCGGATTTTCGGGAGAAAAATAAGATTTCGAAACTTAGTTGCATTTTAGAGAATTTATTCTAATTTGCGCTTATATGGAATGGGAAAAGATCTTAAGGGACTCTGTAAGGGACGGTTCAATCAAAGAATTGTATCTCAGGAGAGTTCCCACCCTGAAAACCTGTGATGATTGGAATAAGGTAAAGGAAATAGGTCTGATTGATCACAAAACCAAATACGCCCATTATAAGGGTGGATTGGTCAAATTCGGGGAAGGTCTTTTTTTCGTGAGCGAAGAAAGGCTCCAAGCCTTGGCTCCATTCCGTAAATGGGAATTCAAAACCAAGATCAAAGTCACTCCGGACTGAAATAGACTATCGAGTAAGGTTGATGATCAGGTTCAGTTTTTCTGCAACTGTGATCACGTCTTGGACCCGAGTTTTATCCACAAGCACTGCGGTTGGTCCAATCTCGTCTAAAACGATCTTCTTCCCCTTGATTTGGCCAAGTAGAAGCTCCATCACGTTCTGGTCTTTTGTACGAACAAGTACACAATCTTCTGCGACTTCCACCACAGGTAGGTTTCCACCCCAATCTTCTAATAAGAATAGAAGGTTTTGTGCAAGTTCCGCTCTGCTAGAAGCTTTTAAGAAGTCTACGAACTCATTCGTTTTGTATCCCAGAAGAATTCCCAATTGGTAGGCTTCTTTGGTCAGAACAAATGTATAAACTCTGTCGTAGTCCTTCAGTTCTGTGAACGCTTTTAAAAGATGAATTCCATAAATAGAAACTTTTTCCGGGAACGCGATCACGGAGAAGTCCGGGTTGATCGTAATTCCGCCCTTCTCCGTAGCTCCTGCGAGCTCTCCAGTTTGGAAGAAGTATTCTCCAAGTTTGGAAAGAGTCAAGAAACGGTTCGGGTATTCTACTTCTAATAATCCGAATAAATGCAGATAGAAGATCGCACTCATGATCTCTTTACGAAGATCAGCCAGATCGGTCTGGAAATTTTTAGTGCGGAAGCCAGGGCTAAAGATCAGATGTTCCCTGATAATATTAGAGAAAATAACGGAAAGATGGATACGTTTGGACTTGATGATCAGGTTCACACATTTGTCCAAGATCATCTTATCGTAGAAAGGCATTTCCGTAGGTTGGAAAACCTCCGGAGGATTTACTCGTTTCATACGAGCCTCGTTCACCTCATGGATGACGAGTTTCATGATCTCGAAAATATCCTTACTCAGGAAACCGTCCAGGTCCCCTCTCAGAATAATATTCTCCCCTTTGATGTCCGCCAAGTTTAAAAGTTTCAGTATAGGAAGGATAAGTTCCATCTGATAGATCTGGCTTTTTTCCGGGAAGATACTGATGTCCGGATTTAATAATTCCTGCTCTGTTCTCTTATGATCCGCCTGTTTTACCTTACCCGATTTTGCCAGAACCAAGCCCTTTCTGCTAATATAAGAAAGAAGCTTTTTAGTATTTAAGAAGAAGTCCAACTCATTGGTAGCGAGTTTTTCCTGTCTTTGGCGAGTTCCTTTTTTAACGGAAGGAAGGATCGGATTGTTTTGGATATATTTTAGAAGTTCTTCCGGAAGAGCAAAAATCCTTACGAACTTTTCCTCTACGAAACAAACATCGGCGATCATTCCCTTTTCAACTAGCGCAGGAATGATCGTCTCGTATTTGCCTCTGCTCATTACGATAAAACTTCTGATATCGTCTGCGTCAGCCGCGCCACCGCTCAGATAGATCCTGACCACAGTGTCCCTTTCCAATTCGGATAAGGACATGATAGCCGCCTCATACGCCTCATCAGAAGTCGCGTGAGTGATAAACTTGCGGATGCTGTCGATCTTTGCAGGCGCCTTGACTGCCTTCTTCCATTCGTTGGAAATATCAGTCAGCTTTTTGCGATCTAAAAGTTTTTCGACGGAGACTTTATATTTGTCCCCTTTTAAGTTTTGGTCTAAGGAAACTAGTCCTGCCAGCTCGTCAAAAGCATGATACTTATCCAGGTTATTGGTAAGTCTTTCTCTGTTTTTTCTTTGGTAGACAAGCTCGTATTTGCGGAGAAGGTTAAGTTCCATCTCCACGTTGATTGGCGGAATGTTTACTTTACGGGAGATCTCTCCCAAAGTGAGAACATTCTTATTTTTTAAGATAGAAGTATAGATATTAACTTGGAGAACGGTGAGCTTTTCGAGTACACCTTTGAGGTAAAACTCATCCTGAAAACTATCGAAAAGGAACTTAACGTTCTTATTCTTTTCTTTGAACGGAAGTTTTGGAATGTTCCAGAGAGATGCGGTCTTCTTTAGGTCATTCAGTTCGAGTTTTTCTAATTCTTGTAATAAAACCGATTCGCCGCTCATACCACTGACCGAAATTCTCGTTCGAAAGCCATACTCTAATTCTCGCCGCTCCCGTAAACCAAAATACGGTTTTCTCGGCGGAACATGCAGAATAGACCCGAGTACCTTTCTTCAGGTTCCTTTATCCAGATTAGAGGATCTTTTCTTCCTGATTTGGATTGTGTTCCTTTCAAGTTCTCTTAATCTGGAGCTGAAATGCCAGGATTCCTAGACCAACTTCTGCAAGGAGTAAACAGCGCTAGTCGTATAGTGACCAGTAGTTATGTTTTTTCCACCAAAACCCTCCTTCTTTTAAAAGATTTGGCTACGGGGGGAAGCGGATCCCGTAATATTCCAGTTCGATTGAGAGAAGCGTTTGAAGAATTAGGCGCAACGTATATTAAATTAGGCCAGTTTATCGCTTCTGCTCCTTCTCTCTTCCCGGAAGAGATCGTAACGGAGATGCAAAAATGTTTGGATTCCGTACGACCTCTTCCTTTCTCCGAGGTCCAAAAAGTATTAAAGAAGGAACTAGGCAGAGATTACCAAAAATTATTCCAAAGTATAGACCCTGTCCCAATGGCATCTGCATCTATCGCGCAGGTCCATTCCGCAGTGACTAAAGACGGCTTGGATGTGGTAGTAAAAGTACAAAGACCTGATATAGAAGGTGCGTTAGGAGCCGATCTCAACCTTCTATTTTTAGCCTCTAAACTATTTGAAATATTCGTACCCGGTCTGAACAAATCAGGGCTTTCAGAGATGGTAGGAATGTTCCAATCTTCCATCTTAGAAGAAATAGATTTTATAAAAGAAGCGAACAATTGTGAAGAATTCGAAAGATATCTTCTATCTTCCGGCGAGACCAGAGCAAGAGTTCCTAAAATTTATAGAGAGCTTAGCACTAAAAGAGTTTTGGTCATGGAGAAATTTTACGGTGCTCCCATCACTGACGAAATCTCTCTTCGCAAATTCAGTTCGGACCCGGCTAAAACTCTTTCCGACGCGCTTGAGATCTGGTTTTCCACACTTTCCAAATCTGGATTTTTCCATGCAGATGTACATGCAGGAAATCTAATGATCCTAAGAGATGGAACGGTAGGTTTTATAGATTTCGGGATCGTAGGAAGGATTTCTTCCAAGGTCTGGGAAGGTCTGATGATCTTTTTAGAAGGTCTTGCATTGAATAGAACCGACAGGATCGCAAGTGGCCTAGTTCGTATGGATGGAACTGCTCAAGGTATAGACGAGAAAAAGTTAGCCAAGGATCTGGAGACTGTTTTCGATCAAATGAGTAAGATGGTCCTGGATATTCAAATGGGAGAGCTGGACGCTTTCGATGAGAAGAAGATGAATACTATCCTTTTCGAGTTCAGAGATATTTCTGATCGGAACGGATTAAAGATCCCTAAAGAATTCGGACTTCTCATTAAACAAATCTTATACTTTGACAGATATATCAAATCTTTCGCACCGGAATTAGATCTGATCCGGGACAGGGAAAAATTTATAAAATGAAATCCAAACTTTTCGAATTAGAAGAGGGAGAATCCGGAAAAATCACCGGAATTAAAAACGAATCAGGAAAAACGGGCCTTGTCAGAAACCTTTTAGATATGGGCTTTCTTCCCGGAACTAAAATCACTGTGGTCCGAAAATTCCAGGACCAAGACAAGATGATCGTAAAACTGGGCCTCGTCCGATTGGCCATTCGAAAATTGGAAGCGGATCTTCTGGAATTGAACTAGTTTATGAAATTATTAAATACTGAAATACATACCCAGGAACATAAAACGGAAAAGTTCCGTGTCTTACTCACAGGGAATCCAAACTGCGGTAAGTCCACGTTATTTAATAGACTTACAGGACTTAGACAAAAAACGGGAAACTATCACGGTGTCACTGTAGAAAAAGCGGAAGGCTCAATCCATACAGAAGATAAAACTATACACATAGTAGATCTTCCAGGCGCATATAGTTTAGGCGGAGAATCGGAAGACAAACAAGTTACAACCCGCATCTTGCTCTCGAAAGAAACGGAAGATAAATTGATCTTCGTACTGGATGCAGTCGCAATCGAAAGAGGGCTTCAATTTTTACTTCAGGTATCTTCTCTCAAGATCCCAATGTTAGTTGCAGTCACAATGAACGATACCTTGGAAAAAAAGGGAGTTCATTTAGATCTGAAAGTTTTATCCAAGGCTTTCGGAGTTTCTTTCTATTTCGTAAACCCAAGGTCAGGAGAAGGTGTAGAGGTTTTAGAGAAAGTTTTGACGGACCCTTCTTCTTATAAGACCCCAAACCCAGATTTTTCCTGGGACAAAAAAAGAACTGCTTTGATCGAGTCCGTACTTTCTAAACTTTCGGTAGACGATCCGGATCCGGTTCGATTCGTATTAGAAAATAGTTTTAAAGAATTCAGCGGAGAAAGTCTGCAAACTGGGCTTCCCTCTTCCAATTTTTTTCCGGAAAAAACTCGTGATTTCATCCGATCGGAATGGGAAAAATCTAAATTAGAATTTTCTTATGGAGAAGAACTTGTCCAAAGATCCATCTGGATCAAAAAACTTTTGTCCAAAGCAATTTCCGGTTCTGAAATTTCCGAAAAAGGGATCTTAGGATTCGCAGACAAAATACTTCTCCACCCTATTTGGGGACTTGCGATCTTTTTAGGGATCATGGCATTAGTATTCCAATTCTTATTCACCTGGTCCGAAGTTCCGATGGATTGGATAGAAGGTAGAATTGGAGCTCTCGCGGATTGGACTGGAAATTATTTACCGGACGGCCCTGTGAGATCTCTCATCCAAGAAGGAATGATAGGCGGCGTAGGAGCAGTTTTAGTATTCGTTCCTCAGATCAGTTTGTTATTTTTATTCATAGGGATTATGGAAGAAAGCGGATATATTGCGAGAGCTTCGTTCCTAATGGACAGGTTTATGGGAAGATTCGGTCTTTCCGGAAAATCATTTATTCCGTTACTTTCCAGTGCGGCATGCGCTGTCCCAGCCATCATGGGAACTAGAACGATCGAAAACAAGGCGGACAGACTTACTACAATTTTAGTATCACCTCTGATTACATGCTCTGCAAGATATCCGGTTTATATTTTAGTAATAGGAACAGTCTTCTCCGCAGAACCTGTTTTTGGGATCTTCTCCCCTAAAGTACTAGCGTTATTCGGTCTTTTTTTATTGGGGATGTTTGCCTCTATGGGAGCTGCGTTCTTATTCAAAAAGACTTTTTTCAGATCAGAGCCTGCTTACTTTTTAATGGAACTTCCCAGATACCAATGGCCTTCTCTAAAAAGTTTATTTTTTACCGTTTATAAGAAACTAAAAGCATTCATAGGAAACGCAGGAAAAGTAATCCTATTTATTTCTATTATACTTTGGTTCTTGGCAAATTATCCAAGGGTAGAAGGTACTAAGACCGAAAATCTAAGCGCCTCACAAGCAAAGTCATTACAAATCTCTGAGTCATATGCAGGAAGAATGGGGAAAATGATGGAGCCTATCTTAGAACCGATCGGATTCGGTTGGAAGATGGGACTCGGGATCATCACTTCCTTTGCAGCGAGAGAGGTAATGGTGTCCACATTGTCCATTGTTTACGGGGTCCAAGGAGAAGATTCCGAAGACGAAAATCTAAGATCAGCTCTCAGAAAGGACAAAGATCCGGAAACTGGAAAACCTGTTTGGACAATCGCAAGCGCTTTGAGTTTACTCGTATTCTTTGCGTTCGCATGCCAATGTATGTCCACTCTAGCAGTAGTAAAAAAAGAGACAAACTCTCTATTTTGGCCATTTTTCATGTTCACGTACATGACTGTTCTTGCATATACTTCTTCTTTTTTAGTTTTCCATTTTTCTAAAGCAATAGGCTGGAATTAAGAATGTTAAAAAGGCTGCCTACAAACTTTAGGATAATTTTATTCTACTCTTTTTGCTTTCTGATCCTTCTTACCATCTTTAGATTTACATTACTCTTTATCTATTTTTCAAAACTGGGAAATTCGCCGACTAGCGAAATAATCACTTCCTTTTTGATCGGGATACGTTTCGACCTATGCGTGATCTCCATAGTGATCGCACTATCTTGGATCTTATCTTCTTTTCATTATCCGAACCGTTGGATAATCTACAGATATATTTGGGGAATTCTACCAATTCCATTATTCTTATGGATGACAGGACATTTGATCGGAGACACGATCTATTTCGGAGAGGCTGATAAACATCTAGGCTACGAAGGTTTTGTATTTTTAGGAAAAGATCTATTCATACTGATAGAAGCAGCGGTCAAAAATGACACTTTAAAAGTGGTTTTAGGACTAATCGGAATCTTCACAGGACTCCCAGCATTAATTTATCTTTTTATAAAATACAATGGGTATCAATATTCTTCTGAAAACAAGACCAAAGAATTAGCACAGATCCCCATCTCAATTATTCTATTACTGCTTCTTTTCCGAGGAGGGCTCCAAGCCAGACCATTAAGATCAACGGAAGCGATCCATTCAGAAAATCCGTTCTTAAACCAGCTTCCTTTGAACGGAGTGTTCACCACTATCATGGACCTAAAGTCCAAATCTATTCTTCCCGAATTACAAATGTCTAATGAAGAATCGATCCGGATCGTACAAAAGGAGATCGATTATCCGGGAGCGAAATTTATCGACCCTGAATATCCGCTCCTAAGAGAAACTTTAGAGACCAGAAAAGAAACTCCTCCCAATATAGTACTCATTCTTCTGGAAAGCTGGACTGGAAAATTCCTGAAACCGAACGGAGATGGTATTGTAGGAGGAAAAGAACTTACTCCTAATTTTAATTCTCTAATAAAAGAAGGCAGATATTATTCCAGATTTTTCGCAACCGGTGGGAGAACTGTGAACGGTCTCATGTCTGTTCTGACCGGAATTCCGGATCGCCCAGGTATTACAGTAGTTAGAACGCATCAAGTTTTAGGAAATTTCGGCGGCTTAGGCTCTTTGTTAAAAACTTTAGGATATTCTACTTATTTCGTGCATGGTGGAGATGTAGGATTTGATAATATGAGTTTTCTTTTTCCTCATTGGGGTTTCGACACAATCATCGGAAAAGAAGAAATTGAAAAAACAGGAAAATACAAATCAGGTGCCTGGGGATTTTACGACGGAGATGTATTAGAAGAACTGCATAGGACCATCTCAAAAGCAAAACAACCTTTTGCTGCAGTCAGCCTTACCCTAACCACTCACTATCCCTACCAATTACCCGAAACAGGAAAAAGTCCTTATCCGGAAACAATGAAGGATGGCGATTATTTTAATACTTACTCTTATTCGGACGAAGCCATCGGAAAATTTATGGAGAAGGCGAAAAAGTCTCCGTATTTTCAAAACACCATTTTTATATTCGTCGCGGATCATACTCATCATAGAGATCTTAATCCATTCGAAGATCGTAATATTCCACTTTTGATCTACTCTCCTAAGTATATTAAGCCTGGACTAGATCCTAAAATTTCCTCTCAGTTGGATATGATCCCCACTATCTTAGGTATTGTAGGTAAGAAGGTTAAATTTTCCTCCTTCGGTAAGGATCTACTTTCTAATTCGCCTCAATCAAAGCCCGGCGGTTCTTATTTTGCATTTTCAAGCGTGATCGGCTGGATCGAGAACGAGTATGCTCTTTATAGATCAACTGAGGGTGAACTTAGGGAAGCCTATCCTATGCCTTGGAGCGAGAACAAGTCAAAGTGCGCTTCTATCAAAGAAACCTGCGATGAGTATGAGCAAAAGGCAAAAGCGTTTTTGAATCTTAGTTATGAGCTTCTGAATACGAACCGGATCTTTCCGGAGAAGTAAGGGCGGTGCCCAGTGGATCAAAAATCCTTCCCTTTCCGACCAGGTATTCCGATCTTAGTCATGAGAGTGTTTAGCCTTTCATTTCAGGAGAAAGAATGTCTTTTTCGAAAAGTTTTCGTTTGGAAGAAAAATGGGAGATTAGTCCGGATTCTTCCCCGTTTATAATCGCCGAGATTGGATTGAATCATAATGCGGATCTGGAATTAGGTAAAAAAACCATCCAGGCTGCGAAAAAAGCGGGCGCAAACGCAGTAAAATTCCAGACCTATAAGACTGAAAATTTTTTAGATATTAAAAATCCGAAAGCTAAGGTCCTGGTAGATATTTTCCAGACTTACGAACTTTCAGAAAAACTACATATTGAATTTCAAAAAGCGGCAAGGGAAGAAGGTCTTTTCTTTTTCTCCACACCACTTGATCCAGGAAGCGTAGACCTTTTAGTAAACTTAGGAGTAGGAGCTCTTAAGATCGCAAGTGGAGATATCGTAAACAAACAGCTTCTCCAAAAATGTGCAGGCACAGGACTTCCATTATTTTTATCCAGCGGGGCTGCGGAAGGTTTTGAAGTCATCCGCGCATTAGAATATTTGGAAGCGGAAAAAGTAAAAGATCTAGTATTATTCCATTGTGTTTCTCTTTACCCTACTCCTCCGGAAAAAGCAAATTTACAAACCTTAGAATATTATAAAAATATATTTAACGGCCCTCTAGGTTTTTCTGACCATACTGCAGGAAGCCTCGCAGGAGCATTAGCGGTATCACTCGGCGCAAACGTTTTGGAAAAACATTTCACCTTAGATAAAGCTCTTCCTGGTCCGGACCATACTATTTCTGTTGATCCTTCTGAACTGAAATCTTATGTAGAAAATGCAAGACTTGCGTTTCAGATGAGAGGTGAAAGGAAGAAGGTTGTACAACCTCAGGAAGCAGGCGGTAGATTTTTCGGAAGAAGAGGATTATACGCGGATCAAAATGGAAATCCGATCTCTCTTCGTCCTGACCTAAGCCAAGAAGATAAAAGATATTTTGATTCTTGGAAGTTAGATGAGGCAAATTCCCTCGTCAAACAAGGCAAGGGTCCGAAACCGGGAGAATCTTTCTTATCTTAATATGATCCGAAAAATCTGTCTTTTATTTACGGCTCTTTCTTTCGGTATATCCGCAGCCCCCAAGTCTTATGGATCCTTGGGTTCCGAAGTGGATTTTTTGGATTTCGGAAAAGTGACAGTGGCACCCTTTTCTTATTCTGTATCTTCTTCTTATGACGAAGAATACGGTGCATTCAATCTATTCGATTCAAATCCTAAATCCTATTGGTATTCTTCCGGGGAGAATAAACCGGAGTGGATCATTGTAGATTTCGGTTCCAAGAGACTGATCAATTCGATCGAAGTATTGGTGCCCATGTTCCGAGGAAAAAGAGCGACTGACGAATACGAGATCCAAGTTCTCCACCAAGAAAACTGGAAAACTATTTTTAAAAACGATAAAGTCGATCTAATCAACCACCATGATCTTCCTCCGATCGACGCTTCAATTCTTAGATTATATTTTCCTAAAAAAGAAGAAAAGAGTATAGTGATCGGTGAATTTAAGATCCTGCTAAATGGTACGGTCCTAAATTCAGTATCCAGTAGATTCACCGGGTACCAATACCCTGTTCCGGACGGACTTCTTCCTGAAAAAGATTATCAACTCCCTGGGGCACCTAGAGAATATAGGAACGGGATCCACAAAGGATTAGATATTTATTATAAACGAGAAAAGATCGGTCCGCCTAGACGTTTGACCTTCGAAGATGTTCTGGTTTCTCCGGCCGATGGAACGATTATCCGCGCAGATCTAGATTATTCTCCTATGACACTTTCTGAATTTCAAAGATATTCTGCATTAGCCCAGAAAAATGGCGTAACTTATGTGGAAAAAGATTTTGGAGGCAGACAGGTTTGGATTGATCATGGGAACGGAGTTATGACTTCTTTTAACCATCTTTCCTCCATAAAAAGAGGGATCAAACCTGGAGCAAAAGTAAAATCAGGCGAAGAGATAGGTAACGTAGGCAACTCAGGTCTCATGGGAGAAGCAAAAGGAAATGATGAAAATATCCATTTGCATTTCGAGATCTGGGTAGATGGAGAATATTTAGGCGCTGGAGTTCCAACTAACCAGATTCGAAAACTTTTACAATTTTTCTTTTCTAAATCGAATCTAAATTAAAGAATTCCTTTAGATCTTAAATAACCTAAAATTTTTACTCCGAAGAACCAAGTGATCCAACCTCCGATTGCTGCAAATGCGTAGAGGAAGGAGAATAATAATCCGTATTTGATAGTCCACTCCAAGGATATTTTACATTTCTTTAAAAAAGTAACAAATCCTCCGGAGACTGCACCTGTTTCCTTTAATGTGAACTTTATCGTACAGAATTCATTCTCCTGATCAAATTCGCCTAACTTCACTCCTAGGTCTTGGATCTTACCTTCTATTTCTAAAATTTCTTTTTCCAGAGAGATCAATTCTTCTATTTTGCCGTTTCTTCCTTTTAAGCTTAAAAGTCCTGCTTTGGATTTTTCCAATGAGATTCGAGTGGCAGTGATGTTTTTATATTCGTTTGTTTTGTCAGTTTTGTTCACTGAGATAGAATCGATGGTTCCGATTGTCTGTATGGATTCTACCATAGAATCGAATTTGTCAGGATTTACTCCTATACCTAACTGTAATGTTCTTTTACCTGCAAGTCCGGATCTTTGTTCGTATTGGATGACACCTTTTGCATCTTCTACCATCTTACGGGTTTTCTTTTCGCTTTCATCAAACTCGGAAGTTTTGGAAGAAACTGCAGCTACCTTCTCGTATTTTTGGGAAGAGGCAGAAATCGGAGCCTTATCTTGGGGAGCATAAAACTTTTCGGACGCATAGTTCTTACGTCCATAATCGAAATTGATAGAAGAACCTTGCTCTTGGTTTACGATATTCGTTTCCGGACCGACTGCATAACTGTAGAAGAGTCGAATTATAAATAAAAAGGCAAAAATCCCTGCAAATACCAAAGAAAATTTTTTAACAAACTTAGAAACGCCGCTGAATTGTTCCATTCTACCCTACTTTTGGTCGAAATATTGATTTATTGGACCCTTGTGGATTCCGATCGGATCCTTTGCAACAAATCTGATTCCACAAGATTTCCGTTATGAAGACACTTTTTATAATAAGAATTTCGGATATAGACCCTCTCCTCTTCCGTTAAAGCCCAGTTGGGGACTTCCTTTCTCAATCTAAATACAAGATGAGAAAGCACAATTGCCACTGTTACCGAAATATTATAACTTTCAGTAAAACCGTACATTGGAAGTTTTAGAAATGCGTCCGCTTCTTCCATAGAATAAGAAGATAATCCTCTTTCTTCCGATCCGAATAATATTGCGGTCGGTTTATCTAACGGCAAAGTATCTAATTCGTAAGAATTTTCTAATATATGAGGAGAAGTTGCCACGATCCTGTAGCCCATCTCCTTTAAACCGCTTATACAATGTCTAGTATTATCGAAATTCTGTTTTTGGTATTTATGGATATGGATCCATTTTTGTGCGCCCAGAGAAATTCCTTCGTTCGGTTTGTAAGTGTTTCGATTCTCCACAACGTGCATCTCGGTTAAGCCTAAACATTCTGAAGTTCGCACCGGAGCACTAGCATTATAAGGTTGGAATATATCCTCCATTACAATTGTTAAGTACTTTGTGCGAAAAGAGGCAACTTCTTGGATCTTAGAAACCTTCTCCGCTGATATTAAAGTTTTAAAATATTCTTCTAACTGCTTCGCTTCTTCTAGATTTATAAAATTTGAATGTTCTTGAGTGAGTTTCATGTTCAAAATGTTTTATTTCCTAGACAATTCCTAAGCGAAAATCGGGGGCCATTGAAATTCCACTAAACATAAGAGTAGCAATTATGTACAACAAGATTTATTTTTCGCTTCGAAGCAGTTTCTAAAAGAGTTAATATAAAAAATCCGTAGAAAATAAAAAAATTCTAAAGTTTTTTTAAAAAGGGATTGTACTTTGTTTCCGAAAATCTATTATGTCCCCTATCTTGTCCGGTGGTGAAGGAAAATGCCCGAGCAATTACAAAAGATTCTGAACAATATCAAGGAGTTCTTCAACTCTTTAGATACTACAAAGAAACTGATTTTAGGTGGAGTAGCGATCACTGTGGTCGTTGCCTTAGGGCTTCTGACAACCGTTTCCTCTCAAAAGAATAAGGTTATACTCTTTCAAAACCTTACTGCAAAGGATTTTGCAGAGGTTACTAAAAAACTGGATTCCATGGGTTATTCTTACAGCACCGGAGACACGAGCATTGTGAGTGTGGATCCGGAACAAAGGCAAGAAATTATCACTAAACTTGCCCAAGAGAACCTGATCCCTGCAGGCGTGCAAGGATGGGAACTATTCAACGTGGAAAAATTCACGGAGACCCAGTTCGACAAGGACATCAAAAAATACAGGGCATTAAAAGGAGCCATCGAGCAATCCTTGATGACCCTAAGACCTGTAGACAAGGCATTCGTAAACATCGCAATACCGGAAGATGAACTGTTTAACTCGAATGCTTCTCCGGTAAAAGCCTCAGTCATTTTACATTTTATCCCTGGAGTCGAAGGGATTTCCAAAAAAGAAGTGAAAGGTATCGTAAACTTGGTCTCCAGAGCGGTTCCTAAACTCAAACCGGAAAACGTAGTAGTCGCAGATGCAGACGGCAAGATCATCTCCGACTTCGAAGAAGACTTAGAAAAAGAAAGATTAGAACTTAGAGTTGTCCAAGAGAAATTGAGGATCCAAGAAGAACAAAGGATCCAAAGATTAATCGACGTTAGAAATACTCTTCGTTGGTTCTTAGGCGGAGAAGACAGAGTAGATATCACTCGCTTTGAGTATATGCTAAACTGGGACAAAGAGTCCTATAAAGACAACCAAGTTTCTCCAGTAATCGAAAGACCGGACGATCCTAATACTCCTTACTCTGAATTAAAGATCGTAGACGGTTATAGTTTAAAAGTTTCTTCCAAAGAAACCAGCGAACAATTCACAGGAAGAGGTTTTACTCCGGATGGCCCTGCAGGAACGGAACCTAACCTTCCACCTGGATACAAAGACACCGACTATCAAAAAGCGGATTATAAGAAAACCGAGAATATTAATAACTTCGAATTCAACAGAAGAGTGAGCGAAGTCCAAAAACAACCTTGGAAGATCGAAAAAGTAAATCTTTCGGTGGTAGTGGACGGTCAATGGACTAAAAAAGAAAACGCAGACGGAACCGGATACGACAGAACTTATATCCCTGTTTCGGATGATGATATTCGAACTGTCCGCAAAAACTTAGAAGCAGCAGTAGGAATAGACAAAGCAAGAGGAGACCAAATCTCCGTAATCAGCATCGCTAAAGACCGCTCTGCTCAGTTCGCCGCAGAAGACGAAGAATTAAGAAAACAGAAAGCGATCCGCCAAATGGTTATCGCATCTTTGGTTATCGTTTTATTCTTAATACTCACTATCCTCATCTACAGAGCGATCAAAAAAGAAATCGCAAGACGCCGCAGACTGCGCGAAGAAGAACTCGCAGCAATGCAGCAGATGATGAGAGAAGCAGCTCTCCGAGTCATGGACGACGGAAGCGCAGAAGTCGAACTCTCTCTGGACGAAAAACTCAGAAGAGAACTTCTCGAAAACGCGATCAACCTTGCCAGGGAAAAACCGGAAGAAGTCGCACAACTTCTCCGCACCTGGTTATCTGAAGAGGAAGCAACCTAATGAGTATCCTGTCCGGAAAAAGAAACCGGGCGGGACAGCTCCTCCGAATCCTGGGGGAGCATCTTCCCCCGGAAGTGTTTCGCCATCTTGGTCCTCAGGACACGTCGAAACTTTTAGAAAGTTTTCACAAGTCCGGCAAAATAGAAGCGAAACAAGAAAGAGAACTTTTGGGATCCTTCTTAGAAGGACTCTCCAGTGTCCCGAAAGAAGGGATCGATCGAGATACCTTGGCTTTAATCCAAGAACTCGAAACCATCTTAAAAGAAGATTTGGTTACAGAACCGGATTGGTCCGAGGAACTCAAATCCTATACAAAGGATGAACTTTCTAAGATCGTAGCGGGAGAATCCGCAGACAGGATCGCACTCATATTCTGCTACGCGGATCCGGATACTTCTGCCAGAGTATTGGAAGAATTCCCGGAAGAAACCCAGGAGGAGATCCTACTTTCCATCCGGAATTTGGACCTTTCTTCTGCGGGACTTATGGACTCTTTGGAGAGGTTTCTACGCTTCAAAAAAGAAGTCCTGAAATCTCCCCAGTCTGGAGTTCCTACCAGGGATAAGGGTGGCAAGAGAGCCGCAGAACTTTTGGGTAAATTGGACCCCCAAGATTCCCAGAAATTATTCTCCCGGATACGCGAAAAGAGCCAGTCGTTTGCCGAAAATATAAATAAGCATTTCTTCCGAATGGAAGACCTGATGGATCTGAGCCGTGAAGCCCTAAACAAGTTTATGGGTGAACTCCATCCGATCGTGACCGCGACCGCTTTTAAAGGCACCGAACCGGAAACGAAACAGGTCTTATTGGAGAGGTTAGATCCTTCTCTTGCCTCCTCCATCCGATTGGAAGAAGATTCTATGGGCCCGGTTTCTCTCGCAGAGATTGAAACCGCTCAGAACGGACTACTTGAAATTTTTAAGGAATCCGTAGAATCAGGAAGAATCAAGTTCCGGAGAAAGAACTAATATGGCAAAACTAGTCTTCAAACCTATCCAGATAGCGGACATGCAGGATCAGGTAGAGCTGCAAATTCCGGACAAATATAAAAAATTCCATAGGGACGAAGACGCCGAAGAGTTCGAAGTCGACCAAGAAGGAAATATTATAGAGCAATACCAAGGTCCTTCCATCGAAGAGATCGAAGCAGAGCTCAACCGTTATAAAGAAGAAACGGAAGAAAATATCAAAACAATGCTCGAAGAATCCCGCCGTAAGTCGGAGGAGATCGAGGAAGAAGGTCGTAAAAAAGCCTTCCAGATGATCCAGGATTCCAAAGAGAAAATCAAACTCGACGAGGATTCAGGTAAGGCCAAAGCGGAACAGATCTTGGAAAGAGCCAAGATGGAAGCCGAAAGAATGATCAAAGAAGCCGAGATGAAAACGGCAGAGATCGAACACGAAGCTTACTTAAAGGGATTCGAAGCAGGACGAGAAGTTGGTTTCAGAAAAGGACAAGGAGAAGTCCGACGCCTTATTGACCGTCTCGGAACAATCGTAGGTAAAGCGATAGATATCCGTGCCGAACTTATCCAGGCTTCCGAAAAACAGATGGTGGAGATGATCCTGATCATCGCTCGTAAGATCATCAAAGACGAGATCATAGAACGTAAAGAAATCGTACTCAATAATATTCGGGAAGCCCTGAAACGTATCAAAGACAGGGACCGCGTGGATATTCGGGTCAACTTTGCGGATTTGGAAATCACCACTGCTCACAAAGACGAGCTTATCAAACTCATGGAGTCTCTTCGCAAGGTCAATATCTACGAAGACTCTCGCGTCGACAGAGGCGGGGTCATTATCGAGACAGATGTTGGTGCCATCGATGCAAGGATCTCTACACAGCTCAAAGAAATCGAAGAAGCTATTCGAAATGCGGAGCCGATCTAATCTAACATTCACGTCCAAACTTAGTCTCCTACCCGGCCGCCGAAACCAAAGGCGGTCGGGTCAGGGGGGTTTTCTTTGTAGGCACTTCGACAGATTTTACTTTGCTCTCCTAAGTGACATAATTCAGTTATATTCTCATTATCACTTGACTCCGGGTAAAATCCCAGGGACAGTATCCTCACTCTTTCGAGCCTAAGATCATGATAGAGAAGAAGTTTCACGAAAAGGTAGACGTCATCTCCAAGTATTTCCTGATCTTGGACCGGACAGAAACCATCCGCAAATCCGGGCGAGTCGTTCGCGTCTCCGGGAACGTAATTTATTCAGAAGGACCTCCGGACTCCAAGATCGGAGAGATCATGGAAGTCCAAAAAGCAGGAACAGAAGGCTACCTACAATGTGAGATCGTAGGTTTCGAAAATCATGTATATACACTAATGCCTTTGGGTCCCGTGGAAGGAGTATATCCTGACGCATTCGTGTTTTCTTCGGGAAGAAGTTTGAATGTTCCGGTAGGCAGAGAACTACTTGGCCGAGTTCTGAACGGCGTAGGACGTCCAATCGACAAGAAAGGGCTTATCATCACTTCGGAAGAAAAATCTCCGGAGGGAGAAAGTATCAATCCTCTGGATCGACCGGTGATCCGGGACATTCTTCTTACAGGCGTAAGAGCGATAGATGGAATTTTAACAGTAGGTAGAGGACAAAGATTAGGGATCTTCTCCGGATCCGGTGTCGGAAAGTCGAGCTTACTAGGTATGATCGCGAGATTCACTAACGCAGATGTAAACGTGATCGCACTCGTAGGAGAACGAGGCAGAGAGGTGAACGAATTTTTGGAAAGAGACCTAGGAAAAGAAGGTCTCGCAAAATCGGTGGTCTTCGCTGCAACCTCCGACGCGCCTAAGATGGAACAGGTAAACTGCGCCCTACTCGCCACTTCCGTTGCGGAATATTTCAGGGAGCAAGGACTTCACGTAAACTTAATGATGGATTCCCTGACTAGATTTGCACATGCAAATAGAGAGATCTCCGTTTCCAACCATGAACCTCCGATCACAAGAGGATTTAGTTCATCTGTTTTTACTAAATTAGCAAAACTTGTTGAACGTTCCGGTACTTCCAAATCAGGAGGAAGCATCACGGGATTTTATACAATACTGACAGACACGGACGAGATGGAAGACCCTATCGCGGATGCAGTCCGAGGTTATATAGATGGTCACATCATTCTTTCCCGTAAACTTGCGGAAAGAAACCATTATCCTGCAATCGATGTGCCCGCTTCTCTTTCCAGGGTAATGCAATCGATCGTAGAGGAAGACCAGTATATGAGAGCTGGTATGATCCGAGAATTGATCTCCACTTATAATTCGGTGGAAGAATTAATCTTATTAAACGCGTATGTAAGAGGATCCGATCCAAAAGTGGATCTTGCCATCCGTAAAAAAGATAAGATAGATTCTTATCTAAAACAAAGACTAGCGGAAAGAAGTCTTTTTCCGCAAACTGTCAGCGGCTTAAAAGATATTTTAAAAGAAGAAAGAGAAGAAGAGGAATTTTAATCTATGAAAAGATTCCAATTCAGGCTCGAGCCAGTACTTCGCTTAAAGAAGATCAAAGAGGACCAGAAACTCAAAGAACTTTCTGAACTTGTAGCGGAAGTAAACCAAAGACAATCCGAAATAGATTCTAACGAAGCCAAGATACATTCCTTATCTTCTACCGAGCTGGGCGGAAGCACAGACTTAAGAGAATATTCTTATTTGCAGACTTATATGAGACAACTTCTAACTCGAAATACAGAGTTAGAGACCGAGATACGTTCTTTCGATGAACCTGTGGGAAAAAAAAGAACGGAAGTTTCTGAGGCAAGAAAAGAAAAGAAGGTACTGGAACTTCTAAAAGAAAACCGCTTCAAGGAGTATATGCATTCCTATAGAAAAGCGGAAAGAATCCAGGCAGAAGAGCAATTTTTAGCAGATCTTTATAGGAAAACTAGGGAGGAAATTTATGGGGACGATAGATCTAAGCGGGATCCGAAAGTATTTACCTATGATACGGGAGGCGTCGAGCGCACCGGTACAGAAGATGCGGGACTTTCTGAACTCAGAAAACTTTACGAGCGTTATAAAAAGTGACCTCCCTTTTTTAGAAGTACGCAAAACAGTAGAATCTTCCGATCCTTTAATCGGGAGTATGGCAAATCTCCAAGATAAAATTTCTCATTTGGAAAATAAGGCAGGAGAATTGGAAAAAAGAATTTCAGGCTCCAGGCTGGACATCCGGGTATAAAAAGTGGCAAGTTTAACTGACAAAGCAAGAGCAGTATATCTAGTACTTCTGATCTTCTTCCTAGTGTTGATCGGATTTTTTGCGTTCCATTATTTTCAGATCATAGACGCTGCTGAAATTTTTCCTTTTTTAAGAACAGAACCTGGCTTAGTGAATGCCGACTCTGAGTCCCCTTCCGAATTAGAAAAGTTGGAATTCCGTAAAGAAATGGAAAGACTCGCCAAAGACAGAGACGAGATCTCTCAGAAAGAAGACGAATTAAAAAAAGAAAAAGAGCGCTTGGAAGCGGAATTGGAAAAGATTGAGGAACTCAAGAGAGGTCTTACTTCCAAGGAGAATGAGCTCAAGTCTTCTGAATCCGAAAGGAATAGCCGAGGTAAGTTGGTTAAGGTTATGGCGGAGAAGGTCGCAAATATGCCTCCGGACAACGCAGTGCAGATGTTAACCAATTGGCCGGATAAAGACATTATAGATGTATTCATTCAAATGGACAAGGACGCGGAACAGGACGGTAGACAAACAATCACCACCTATCTCCTCACCCTGTTCCCTGCAGAACGTAGGGCGAATATTACAAATAAATGGTTATCCCGATCCGACGTGATCAAAGCTCCCGAATCCAATTCTGAGTCGGAAGAACTTTAAAATTATGAAAAAGAAAACAATTCTCTTTTTTTCACTATTCCTAATTTCTACGGGAGCTATTTACTCTAAGAGTAAAAAAGCTTCCACGCCTGCAAAACCTAAATATGTCTCTGGCGAAGAGCTAGTCAATAATCCAGGGAAAGCCGTAGGAGAAACTGTTAGAGTCGCCGGGACAGTAACTCATGTACTATACAAAGGAAATTCTATCCGATTTGTAGTCCACTTCTCTGGAAAACCGGTGGTCTTAGACTCGGACGATTACAGCTTAATGAATCGTGTGTCAGTAGGTTCTTACGTTGAGGTCTGCGGGTTTTATTTAAAAAACAAGAAGTTAGATCTGGATGGAAGAAGAACTGATATGCCTTCTATCGTGATAGAACAGACTTATTGTTCGAATTAAAGTTTCGCACGGAGACACAGATTACTTTTTAAGCTCTGTGTTCTCCCTACTTCTTCTTTAAAAAACTTTCTAATCTTTCTTTAGCGTTTTTTCTAATATTCGCGTAGAAGAAATGAAAATCTCCGGTATGTAAATTTCCATCTTTTCCTAGGTTTGGGGTCCGGCTTATCTCAGGTTCATGTATCCATAAAACTCCGGAATTACATTTCGCGTCAGCAATACCAGGGATCAATTGATCAAAACTTCGATTTATGCTTCCCAAATTTTCCGACTTAGCAGAATACTCCTCATCCTGTTTCCAACTCAATGGATTCACACAAACGGTCTCTTTTCCATATCTGTCCAATAATCTACCAGGAGAATTTCCCCAAATATAGGAATTCCAACCTACAACACATCCTGTTTGTTTCGGATCGGAACATACAGGCAAACCCGTCTCTTCTTGTTTAAAAGGAAACCCGATGGAATAAGAAACAATCAAGTTTTTCTTATATTCCGAATTAGAAGAAATCACCTCTTTAAGTAAACGGACAGAATGCCTGGTGCCTTGGCTATGAGACGCAATGATAAAAGGCCGACCTTTATTCCAGTTTTTCATATAATATAGAAAGGCGTTCTTCACATCTTGGAATGCAAGATCTAACGCGGCCTCACCTTCCGGAGCATCCTTTGTAAAAACAAAAAATGCCGCCTGTCTGTATCTCGGAGCATAGACCTTACAACATTCGTTGAATGCGCTTGCTTGGGTTTTGATCGGATGTTTATCAGTTCTTTCGTTTAGGCTCTCATCTTTTAGATCTCCGTTCCAATATTTAGGTCGAAGAAGTAAAGTAGTTGGATGAATATAAAAAATATCCGCGTCTGCCAAAGATTGGTTTTCCTTTAAACCTGAATTTTCAGGAACAAGATCCGCATTATCTTTTTTATCAGGAAGTGCAGCCCAAAATTCCTGTTTAGAATAATCAGGAGGAGTTAAATTTTTACTCTCTTCAAAATCCTTTCTGGGTTTGATAAGCATTATACATTGGAAACTAATAACTGCGAGTATAGAAACGAAAAGTGAATTGCGTAAGAATTTCATATTACTAGGTCCTTGATCCAAATATAAGAAAGTGGTAATCTGTTCAGGTTTCCGAATTTAGTGGAAATCCTTAAAATAAAATTTCTTCCAAACGAGACAATGCATGGTCCAGCTTATCGTTCACTATGAGATGATCGAATTCGTCTTTGTGAGCCAGTTCTTCCTTTCCGTTCTTGATACGTTTCAAGATACTTTCTTCGGAATCGGTGCCTCTTCCTCGTAATCTTTTCTCCCATTCTTCTTCATTTGGAGGAAGTATGAAAATTGTGATCGCTTCTTTTCCTAATTTTTGTTTTACCTGGGCCGCACCCTGCACATCCAGATCCATGATCACCGATCTACCCGCGGACATACATTGGTTTACGAATATTGCAGGAGTTCCGTAGTAATTATCATGGACCTTGGCCCATTCCAAAAATTCTCCCTTGTCTATTCCGGATTCAAATTCTTCTTTGCTTAGAAAAAAATACGTTACGCCTTCCTTGTCTCCGGGCCTAGGAGCCCTTGTAGTACAAGAAACTGAAAAAGCCAAATCTGGATGTTTGGCTCGGATCATTTGGATGAGTGTGGATTTGCCTCCTCCTGCTACGGAGGACAGAACGATTAGCTTGGGAGATTTCAGTCCTTTTCTTCCTCTTCTTCTGCGATAGAATTATCCCTGCTTTCTATCCTTCTTGTAAGAGCTTCTACTCTTAAGTTGGAAAGGATCAAATGGTTGGAGTCCGTAATTATGATGGACCTGGTCTTTTTTCCCTGGGTCGCGTCTACCAAACTGTTATGACTTTTGGCTTCGTTTCGGATCCTTTTTGCGGAAGCCGAATCCGAATGAATGATACCAACGATTTTGGAAACCATGACTATATTTCCAAAACCAACGTTCAAGACGCTAAATTGGGACATTAGGTCCTCCTATTTCTCTCCAACCTAAATCTTTCGATAATGTCCACCTCACCGGTGGCGAGATCCAAGGCTTCTGAGATTTCTTCATGAGAATATCCTTTTTTCAAGAGGAAAACGACCTTCTCAATTTTACTCGCACCTTCTCCCAGGTCTTTTAGCGCAGTTTCAGAAGAAATTTTTACGGAATCCTGTTTTTGAGGAACGTAGCCGGTCATTTTCCTTTCCAGGATTTTTCCGAAGTTTTCCTCCAAAGGAATTTTATTGTCCGTTCTTTTGGATTTAGAACTCGTTTTTTTAGGATCTAATTCGGGAGCATAATCAGGCCCCGCTTTTAAGTGGCCTCCGCTAATATCTTCCGGAAATTCAATTTTATTTTCTTCGAATGGATCTCCATCCAAAGAAATATCAAATGTAGAACTTGGATTGTACATCGGCTGAGGAGTTCTGGTGGGAGAAATTTCAGACATCAATTCCCCGGAATCTTTCCAGCCCATTACATCTTTGATCTTCTTGCCAAAGTTTTTCAAAATTCCCAAAGTGCCTGAATCTTCTTCTCCGGAAGAAACAGTTTCTTTTTTGAAATTTTTTCTTTCCGGATCCAAAAACGGTTTAGGATTTTCAGTAGAATAATTTTCTCTCAGATTTTGTTTATAAAGTCTTCCTACACCTTCCCCAGCTTTTGCGGCAAGTTCTTGTTTCCGATTTTCTAAAGATTCGGTCGGAACAGTTTTCAGTTCTTTCTGTTTTTCCCTAATGAGAGTAAGATATTCGTTCTTAAATTTTTCCTCATCGGAGATATGCACTTCTTCCCGGTGAGTTAGGATAGAAGGCTCGCTGGTTTCTAATTCTTCCTCTACGCTCTCGAATTCCAATATAGGTTCGGGAGCTACATTCTGTTTTTCTAATTTTATTCCTTCGTTAGAAAATATTCTTTCCGGAAGAGATTCCAGCTTTTGGAGAATAGATTTATATTTATCTTCCAAAGCATCCGAACGTTGGACCAAAATTTTATAAGCTTGGATCTTAGAATTTAAAAGTTCTATCTGACTTTCTGTTTCCGTTTGGATCTCGTCTACTAATGTACGGATCTCTTCGTTGATACGTCGGATCATATGAGAACGTATTCTCTTCGTCACTTGCGCGGACACACCAACGTACAAGCCTACGGCTATAATAATATTTAAGAATAGGACTGTGAATAATTCCATCGCACAAGCGTCCTTTTCGAGGATATTTCCAACAACATTCCTCGGAAAGCCGGCACGTTTTTATTAAGCTATATAGTCCACTGTGGAACGAGTAGGTGTCCGAATTTCGGTCTTTCTACCGCTCTTATCATAGGAGAAAATTCTCTCCTTTCCACCCTCAGGTTTTGGCCCTTTAAAAGAACGGATTTCCTTTTCTATTTCTCCGATCCTTTGGGTGTATGAAGTGCGAAGTCTTTCTCTATATTCAGGTGAAAGAGAAAAAGTCTCGGTGTACATCTGCACCGCGTACTTTTTATCTATAGAATACTCTCGGACCGATTTTTCGTTCTGGGCGATTACATTCGAAAGAGTATGTGGGTTCTCCACCATAGTCCTTCGGACCAGATCGTTCGCGGCGCCGTATCCGGAAAGAGGTTCGTTCAGCCTCATATCCTTTATTTTCCTCTAGATCTGTTTTTTCTCCAGTCTTTTTTATCCGGTTCGGGGTCTTGGTACGGCAATTGTCGGATAACCCCATTCTCTTCCACGAAGCTCTTATGTTTGATCTCGTTACGTGTTTTGAATTCCGCACTTTTGATCTTGATCGTGACCCCTCCGAATAAGGTCTTTTCGACGCTGATTTTTCCGTTTGCGGCTCTTTCTTCTATATATGCCTTGAGATTCTGGATCTCGTTTTCGTATTCTCGGACCCGGATCTCCAGCTTTTCAGTAGCCTTACTTGTTTTGATCAACTGCTGCTCATGGTCTTGGGTGAAAGAAGCAGGGTCATTCTCCTTTCTGGCCTTAAGTGTTTTAAGACTTTTGGAAATCTGCTCGAACTTGTCTTGGTTTTCGGCCAACTTCTCTTCGTATTCGGAGATTTGTTTTAATACTTTAGGGTCTGTTCCCACAATGAGCTCGGTCGCAGGGTTGGCGGAAGATCCTATTACCTTTGCTGCGATCGTATCGGAAGCACGGATCGTACCTCCTACAATCTGTCCCCTCTTACCGTTGGAGATTACTTTTCCACCTGCGCTCACAAAGCAGTGAAGAATTCCTTCTTGGACCACCACATCTTTCTCAGTGACTACGGTTGCGTTCTGTATAAATTTCGCGATTACGTTTCCGCCGGTGGATTCGATCCGGGCTTCGTCTCTTCCGGAAACCCCTTGGCGAATAATAATGTCTCCATCCGCTTCTACGTTTGCTTTTTGGACAGTGCCATAGATCTCTATGTTTCCTGCAGCCTTGACTGAGTAATTATCTTCTACATTTCCAGTGATAATCACAGAACCTAAGAATGTAACGTTACCAGTTTTGATCCCTACGTCACCGTTCACTCTATAAACTGTTTCTACAGAAAGCCTTCCACTCGCATAGACAACTTGACCGTTTACTTCTGCGGTGAGTTTGGTTCTATCTTCGGAAAGGATCGTTCCCTTTCCTTGTTTGAGTTCAGTATCTAATCCGTCTTTTGCAGGTAGAAGTTCGTTGAATAATGTACGACCGTATTTCCCTCTTTCTGCAGGGACTTTTTCCGCAAGAAGTTGCCCAACTACAACGTTTTCTATCAAGTCCATGTCCTTATAGTCCACTTTTCCGGACTCGTCTTCTCTGAAGACTACCTTCTTACTGATACGAACATGGAAGATTACCTGTGCATTCTTTCCGTTAACAGGAGGATCTCCTTCTGCAGCGGTGAAAGGCTGGTTATAGAATTCATCCTCCAACCTTTTTTGGATCTCTTCTTCTTTTACTCCGTATTTGATCCCTGCATTCTTGAGATAATTGACTACATCTTTTACTTCCAGATCCCTTCCTGCTGGTTTAGGAGGAATGAAAGTAATCTTGGCCCTCATCTTATCAGGAGCAATATCCAATACCATCTTCGCCTCGGCACCTTGCCTTGGTTTCATATTGGAAATATAGATCGGCTCTCCCTTGGCCTCTTTTACAATTTTACGGATTTGGTTATCATCTACTTCGGCAATTCCACGAACTGAAAGTCTGCGAGAAACTTCCGAAAGTTCGATTGCCCTTCCTTCGCCAGAAGGTGGATATACAGTAAGATAAGTTCCATTTCTGAAAATTTGAACGACTGCTTTTCCATCTCTGTCCTTAGGTTGTAGGAACTCCTTCAGATCTTTGGAGACTAATTTTCCTGATCCACCGGTTAACTTTTTGTCCAGTTCTGAAAGTTCGTCTAAGAACGTATCTTCAGGAAGAATGGATGCCCGGATATGCCAAGGTTCGGAACCGAAAAGTTTTTTCTTTCCGCGTTTAATGACTATATAATCTAGCTCGTGAGACTTTCTTTTGAGATGAGATGCTGCTAATTGCAGACATTTTTCCAATGTAGGAGCTATGACTTCTACCTGCTCGTTTTGGAGCTTGTCTAGTTCTTTAGATTGGTCTTTTAGAAAGGATGTAAGACTCAAAAGAAACTCCTCCGAGACAGTTAAGTTATTATTTTTTGCTAATAACCGATTTCACCTTTCCTAATTTACTACGAAGTCTTGCTACAGCTCTCGTATGAAGTTGGGAAATCCTAGATTCGGTTACTTCCAATACTTCTCCGATCTCTTTTAAGGTTAGATCTTCGTAATAATAAAGAACGATTACTTTTTTTTCTTTGTCCGGAAGTGTTTTGATCGCTTCCACGATCACGTTTTTGATCTCCTCTTTTTCGATGATCGTGTCCGGGTTCATGTTCATCGGAGATTCTAATGTCTCCATGAAAGAAACCTCGTCGTTCTCATCACCAAGGAACCAAATATCATTTAAAGAGACGAGTGATGTGCCGCTGATCTTAGTAAGAAGGGAGTTGAACTCCTCGACGGAGATCCCCATTTCTTTTGCGATCGCTTCATCTTCTACATGAGCGCCCTCTTTGTTCTCGAGCATTCCGATAATTTGCTCCAACTGTTTCGCTTTTTGGCGAATGGAGCGAGGGATCCAGTCGATGGAACGAAGTTCATCGAAGATAGAACCTCTGATCCGGGTCATTGCATAGGTCTTAAATTTAATCTGTCTTTCCGGATCGAATTTTTCGATCGCATCAAGAAGACCAAACACGCCGTATGAAACAAGATCATCGAACTCTACGTTTTGAGGCATACCAATCGCGATACGACCAGCCACGTGTTTGACTAGAGGAGAGTATTTTTCTACAAGATAACTGCGAATATTTTGGTCTTTAGTTGCCCTATACGACTTCCAAAGTTCGGTTTCATCCGTATTATTGTATTTTTCGAAAAGTTTGGACATAACAACGGAATGGGCTGGTCCTCTGCTTAAGAGTGTCGTGGACCAAACCGATTTGCAATAGCATTTTTTGTCTCAAAAACGGGAAATCAAGCAGTTTTTTGTCTCATTGGGTTTCTGAGCAGATTTACGCTAAAATCGAGATGTAAAAACCGTGAGTCGGAGTTCCTACATTCGAAACCTCTGCGATCTCGGTGCGAACCAAAATTTGTTCTGTCGAAGTTACTATTTGTCTTGGTTGCCGTCGTCTTTCGCGAGCATAGTCCGGATCGCCTCCGCCATTAACTTAGGCTCATTCTTGATCGCAATATTTTCCACGATGATATGATCTCCGAATTTATCCGCTTTTTTACGAGGAATCCCGCTCGCAGCGGCCCGAATTTCGTCTGCGCTACTTGGAGAATCAAAATTAGCGGTAGAAGTATCCATATCCGCATGTTCCGAATGAGAATGACGGCCGCCGCCTTCGTGACCTTCTTCATCTCCTCCGGAATATGCCCCGGTGAAATTGCCGATAAGTTCCAAAAACTCAGGAACCTTAGAAGCTAAAACTGAATATACCCCAAATCCGAAAACAGCCATACCGACCGTGGATAAAAAAGTAATAAATATGATATGGCCAAAGTAATTTCCGACCATGATGCCGCAGACCAGACTTATGATGAGTCCTAAAAAGGAGAAAAAAGCGAGGAAACCAATTTGTAGGTTCACTCTTCCTCGCTCTGTTGTTTTTCTCTAACATCCACAAAATTGAAAAACTTACGGAAGAATCCGGTGATTCCGGAATCATCTAAATTATCCATTTCTTGGTTGAGTAGAGAATATGTGATCCGATTCAAACAAGCGGCAGCTTTGCTCTTAGGTGAATGAATGATATACGGTTTTTGTTCCCGGATACTTTTTTCCACCTCGTCGTCTTGGAAGATGAATCCTAAATTTTCAACTCTCACTTCTAAGAACTGACCGGAAATATCGATCACTCGGTCCGCAACCTTCTTCCCTTCGATGGCGGAACGTACACGGTTCACTACCATCTTAAGATTTTTATCTCTACTTTGGGAAACGATCGCCTTGATCAATCCATAAGAGTCGGTGATTGCAGTAGGTTCCGGTGTGGTAACTACGATCACATCGTCAGCAGGAAGTGTGAGTCCGATCACATTTGAGCTGATCCCTGCTCCGGTATCTATGATCATATAATCATACGAATCCAGATCAGCGAATCCTTTGATCAGATTATTTCTTTGGGTATCGTTCAGGTTTGCAAGTTGAGAATAACCGCTAGCGCCTGCAATGATATCAACTCCTTCCGGAGCTTGGATGATAATATCCTTTAAACTTTTATGTCCCTTGACTACGTGATACAAATTATACTTAGGGATGATCCCTAAGATCACGTTCACGTTAGCGAGTCCTAGATCTCCGTCGAATACTAGAACCTTCTGTCCTGCCTTAGCCATAGAGATGGCCAAGTTTACGGAGATAGTACTTTTACCGACCCCACCCTTTCCGGAAGCGATCGCTATAATCTTAGTCATAGGTTTGGTTGAAGACACGAGTTTCAAACTCGTATTACCCTCGGTAAGTTTCCGCAACTGAGTCGCTTGGTCCATCCTAACCTCTTTCTCTGGGACTTAGGTTTTCTACCGAAACCTTAAGCGGAGAATACTTCTCCGCGGATCTCGATGATTTTTTCCGGATTTACTGCGCATTCGGCGAGTTGGTGTTTTTCCGCTGGGATCATATCGAAGGGAACTTCTTGGCCAACACTTAAATGGGTAAAACCCTTATTAAGTGTATCGGCTAGTTCCAGAAATCCACCCAAAAATTCCGCTTCGTCCAGTTTAGTTAATAAAATTCTACGGAAACCAAGAGGTTCGTAGGCTTTCATTACGGAGTGGGTGTGATGATACGAAGAAGTGGCGGATAATACAAGGATATTTTCAACGTTGTCCCTTTCTCCGAAAGCGGAAAGGTATCCGTACATTTTGCTAAGCTGGTCCACATTACGATGGCTATAACCCGCAGTATCTATTAAGATCAGTTCCGATCCGTCTCTTGCGAGAGTCTCCTGAAAACGTTTCAGATCTTTTACCGCATAAAAAGGCATTTCCATGGTATCGGCGTAGCGTTTTAGCTGCTCGATCGCCGCAATCCTGTAGTTGTCAGTTGTGTACAGAGACACCGATTTTCCCATATGAAGATGGTACTTAGCGGCTAGTTTTGCAATACTTGTTGTCTTTCCGCTACCGGTAGGTCCCACAAAGAAGACTACTTTTCTCTGTCCTCTTCTGGTTCCCTTGAAAATGTCCGGCTCCACTTGCACTCTTTCGGAAAGAACTTCTACAATTTTTTCCTGAACTGCAACTGTGCGAGAGCGATCCAAAGGAGAAAGTCTCTGCTCCACTTGGGAAATAATTTCTTCAGCGTAAGCCTCGCTCATTCCTTCTTTAACAAGTTTATCCCTCATTTTAAGGATATTGGAGTCTTGTTCCTTACGAACGGATCTGGAAATTTTAGGCTCGAATTCTTTTGAAAAAGAAAGTCCTAAATTTTCTTCAGACTCTAGTTCTTCAGAAGTAATATCTATCAGTTCTTTCGGCAAAGAAGAAGTCCTATTTGGGCGAGAAGTTCTTTCTTCCCAGCTCGGCAATTCTTCTAGGCTTCTTCTTTTTTCAGAACCAAGAGTGGACTTTTGTTTGAGTAGTTCTTTTAGGTCTTGGAGTTTTTTCTCCACCTTCTCTCTGGAACTTGCCTTTTCAGGGATACCAACCTGGATCTCCACGACCTTGCGAGCCATGAGACCGGTCCCAAACACCCCACCTTCGGTCAAAATTCTATGTTCGATGACATGGGCTTCTGGGCCATATTTCATCTTCATCTGCATTAGGCAGTCCTGTAGATCCTTGCCCCTTATCTTTGCGAAATCCATGTTATCCTCCTGTTTTTTCGATTAAAATATTACGTTTTCTTAAACCACTTCTGCGGGTTCCGCCGCCTGGGCTTGTGCAATCCTGAGTTCGCCTGCGATTACCGTAGGAACGGAAGAATGCACTTCTTCTAATGCGAGAACGGCAAAGTTCCTAGGCGGGAATTCTTTCGCTAAGAAATAAGCAAAAGGCATTCTGACTTCTCTGTTCACCACATAGATAGGGAATCCTCTTCCTTCCTGGACCCTACGGTTCATATCCGCTACCGATTCCAAAAGTCTTCTTTGGAAATCCGGAGGAAGGACCAAAATATCCCTTCCTTCTAAACGATCTTGCGCGAGAGATTTGTTCAATCTGTCGAGCACCCGACCTTCTACCACGATGACTTGGAGTTTTCCATCCACCATATAATCTTTTACGATCGTATTGGAGATAGACTGTCTTACGAATTCCGTAAGAACATAAGGATTTGGATACTTGCCCATTTTGTTCGCGACTGTTTCCAAAATCGGGACCAGATTGCGAATTCCCAGACCTTCTCTGAGAAGATTTTGAAGAACCTGCTGCAACATTCCCAAATTGCCCGGCTTGTCTGCTTCCAATTCTTGGATAAGTGTTGGGTATTGAGATCTGTAATGATCCAGAAGTTTTTTGACTTCTTCTCTTCCAAGCAAACTAGAAGCATGAGTCGCAAGCAATTCTCTTAAATATGTAATGATAACTGTAGAAGAATCCACCACGATAAAGCCTTTGGACTCCGCATCACCTTTCGAATCAGCAGAGATCCATTTTGCAGTTCTTCCATAAGCAGGTTCCATGAAAGATTCCCCCTCGATGGAAGAAAGGTCCTGACTTTCTGCGGAAGGCATCGCCATTAGTTTTTCAGGGCGGATCGTGCTGGAACCAACCTCCACTCCATTGATCTTAATGGTAAATTGATCCGGAGGTATTTCTAAATTATCTAATATACGAATTGGAGGAATAACGATCCCGCTCTCACGTGCGAATTTTCCTCTTAAGTTGGAAATTTGGTCCATCAATGTTCCGCCTTGGGAAGCATCCACAAGTGGCACCAAATGATAACCGAATTCGATCTCGATCGGCTCGATCCTAAGTTCGTCGTAATAATCCCGAGGTTTGCGATCTCCAACGGCTTCTTTTTCCTTCTTCTCCAAAACCTCAAGCTGTTCTTGTACAGTTTTTTCGAGAGAGTATGCGAGATATGCAAGTCCTCCAGAAAGAAGCACCATGGGAATAAAAGGTAATCCTGGAATAAATGCTCCCATTCCCATGGAAGCGGCGACTACATACAATACCTTTGAGTTTGCAAATAGCTGGGTCTTGAATTGTTTTGCAAGATCGGATTCAGAACCGGAACGAGTCACGATTATACCTGTAGCAACAGTGGTGAGAAGTGCTGGGATCTGAGAAACAAGTCCGTCACCGATCGTGAACTTTCCGTAAGTTTCAATCGCAGATATGAAAGATTCTCCACGGATACTTGCTCCGATAATCACTCCACCAACCAAATTGATCGCAGTGATGATAAGTCCTGCTCGCACGTCCCCTTGGACGAACTTACTCGCTCCATCCATGGACCCATAGAAGTCCACTTCTTCTTCAATCTTCTTTCTTCTCTTGCGAGCTTCCGCCTCATTTATATTTCCGGTAGAAAGTTCCATGTCGATTGCCATTTGCTTACCAGGCAAAGCATCCAATGTGAATCTTGCTGCCACTTCGGAGATACGGGTGGCACCTTTAGTGATCACGAGAACCTGAACGATCACTAAGATTAAGAAGATGATAAATCCAACTACGTATTTACTTAAACCGGATTCGCTTCCTACGATAAATGAACCGAATGCGTCTATGATCGCACTGTTTACTGCAGGACCTTTGGACAAAATTTGTCTCGTCGTAGAAACGTTAAGTGCTAATCGATAGATCGTAGTAATAAGCAATAAGCTAGGAAAAATGGAAAACTCGGATGGCTCCTTAATAGATAAAGAAGTCAAAACAATGAGTAGACTCAAAGCCAAACTGAATAAGATCAGAATGTCTAAGATAAATCCAGGCAGAGGAACGACTAACATTCCGACAATTGCAACTGCTCCCGCACCCAGGATGAAGTCGGATTGTGTGTACCATTTCTTATCCATAATATTCTCCTAGGTTTAAGAAGCGTTTCGGAACGCTTTCCGGAAAGATTCGAGTTTTGTAAAGATCACACTGAGTGCGGTATAGAATTTAGCAGGAACTTCCTGGCCAATCTCCACCTCGTCATAAAGTGTTCTCGCCATTGGGCGGTCTTCAACTGTAGCGATATCATTCGCCTTTGCCACCCGGATAATACGTAACGCGAAATCGTCCACGCCCTTTGCGATCACAATCGGCGCCCTATGTTTGGAAGGTTTATATTCCAATGCTACTGCAAAGTGAGTCGGGTTTGTAATGACCACATCCGCTTTGGGAACTTCTGCCAGCATCTTGCTTTTTTTGATCTGGTCTCGAGCCATCTGTCTTCTTCTGGCTTGCAAAGAAGGATCTCCGTCCTGTTCCTTCATCTCTCTTTTGGACTCGGAAGGAGTCATTTTGAGTGCTTCTTCGTATTCATATTTTTGGAAGAAGTAATCCCCGACGCTGATCGCGAGTAATAGTATCCCCACTACTATAAAAATTTTGAATGCAGTATAAGTGATTAATGCTACGGATTCTTCGAGGCCCATATTTCCGAGCATCAATATTTTGAAGAAGTCCTTCTCTATTACAAAATAAGATACCCAAGCAATTACGGCTACTTTGACTAATGACTTTGCTAAACCGAATAATGTCTGGCGGTTCGGAAGCACCTTTTTGAAATTCGGACGTATTCTTCCAAAATTGAATGCAAGTGCCCTAGGTGCGAATAAAAATCCAGTCTGGACCACGTTACCTACAATCGCAGCAACCACAGTAATTCCCATCAAAGGAAGAAGTAGCTGAGTGATATCTACGAGAGCGTTGTTCAAAAGTTCGCTCATTGCTTCGGAAGTAATCACATTCGCGGAACGTATTCCGAAAAAATATTTTCTCAAAAGATAATAAGATCTCATGAAAAAATATTCTCCCATGAGATACATTAGAACAATACCTGCTAAAAGAACGACAGCAGATGCGACTTCCGGGCTTTTAGGAACGTTTCCTTTTTCTCTTTCTTCCCTTCTTCTTCTTTCGCTGGCAGGTTGGGTACGTCCCTCGTCTTCCGCTGCGAATAATTGCAGGTCGATTCGGAAAGGAACGTTAGCAGGGACTGGCTGTGCGCGTGGAATCGTGTGTTGGAATTCCAACACGTCAAACTTAGAGAAAAGGCCCGATATCTTCTTCCAAAAGGATCCCATTAATTTGGCCATCCTTTCAGCATTAGGTTCATCTTTTCGAAAGAAAGTTGGAAAGCATTGTCCATCTGAGTGATCAAAAATGGAACAATCAATATCATCACTACAAGGCCGATTGCGATCTTGATTGGAAAGCTTAGCTGTAGAATATTCAACTGAGGGGCTGCTTTCCCCATCAAAGCTTCCGAAACAGTGACTAAAAATAGAACTCCAAGTATCGGCAGCGAAATTTTGAAAGCAACCAGGAACATTGCACCTACTGCTTCTTCCATCGCTTTGTAGAGACCATCTTGGATCTCAGGCACAAGTTTCAAAACTTGCACCTTCTCAAAAGAATATACCAAACTTTCGAATAGAAAACGATACGCTCCCAAAGAGAGAAATAGAAGCATGCCTAACATATTCTTAAGAGTACTGATCACAGGAAGACTGGTTTGGGAGATCGGATCTAAGATCTCAGCATAACCGAAACCAAGCTGGACGTTAAAAAATTCTCCCGCCATCTGGAATGAGGAGAATACTAAACTGACCAGAAAGCCCATCAATATCCCGATCAGCGCCTCGGCCATCACGACCAAACCATAATCTGTCATATTACCTGGGATCGGAGGAACAAAAGATGCGCTTACTGGAAATAAAATTACAGAAATCAGAAAACCAAGAGTCATTCTTTGCGGAAAACTGATGGAGGCAAAAGAAAACACAGGAGCAACGGATAGAAGCCCCACAATCCTTGCCAGGATCAGAAGAAACACTTGGAAATTTCCTATAAAGTATTCCATTTTTTGAATCTAAAACTTCTCTATCATCAGGAAGAGATCCCTGGTATAATCTGTCATTGTTTGGAGCATCCAACCTGCAAAGATCACAATCACTGCAAAAATGGATAATAACTTTGGAACGAAAGCGATCGTAGGTTCTTGGATAGAAGTTGTGGTTTGCAAAATCCCTATAATAAGCCCTACCACCATCGCAGTTAGCAAAATGGGAGAAGAAAGTTTAAGAGTCACAAACAATGCGTCTCTGATCAGAGTGATTGCATCTACTTCCGTCATTTATAACTCCTTACGAGCTCGTAGACGATTAAATTCCAACCATCCACCAAAACGAATAAGATCAATTTGAACGGTAAACTCACCATTACAGGAGGAAGCATGTTCAAACCCATGGAGAGAAGTGCGGAAGCAACCACAAGATCTACTACGATAAATGGAATAAAAATGATGATCCCGATCCAAAAAGCTTTCTTAATCTCCGAAAGCATAAATGCGGGAATAAGAACGTAATTCGGAACATCGTCAAAGGATTCGACATTCTCCACTTTTCCGATCTTTAAAAATAGAGCGACGTCCTTAGCGCCACTCGTCCCGATCTGCCTCATCATAAATTCTCTAAGCGGGACCATGGACTTATCGAAAAATTCGTTTGTGTCTATTTTGCCTTCCATATATGGATTCAGGCCCTTCTCATACACAATATTCAAGGTGGGAGCCATGATGAAGAATGTCATGAATAACGCGAGTCCCACCATTACTTGGTTAGGCGGAAGGTTTTGGATAGAAAGCGCCCTTCTCACAAAATCCAATACGATTACGATCTTAGTGAAAGAAGTCAGGGACATTACAATGGCAGGAGCCAAAGAAAGAATTGTGACTAAGAACAAGATCATCAAAGAAAGGCTTGTTTCTCTAGGACCTTTCGCTTCGTTCACATTGATATTCAAATTTGGGATCGGGATCCTAGGAGCCTTTGCTTGGGCAAAAGTCTCTTCCGGGATTGCAATGACCAATACTGCAAAAAGAAGAACACCCGAAAGTATCTTCCACATAACTCTATTATGTCTCATACCTTCAGAAAACTTTTTTCCTGCCTCTGTAGCAAACCCCTCTCCCACTTTTCCCCCTAGTTCAAATCGAATAATCCGTTTTCCAGATTATTCCTTTCCTTCTTAATTTCGTCTAACTTCTCTTTGAGTTTTCTCTGTTTCTCTTTTCTTTCACCCGGTGTTTGGCGAAGAGTTTGTTCTTCCTCTTCCGACTTTCCGGTAAGACGAATATTCAAATCCTTTAATTGTTCCAAAGCAGTGACCAAAAATCCACCTTCCGGAGGTTTAAATTCGTCCCTCATTCTTTGGAGTCTCGCCTTAGTCTCCGTATCCGTAATTTCGGAAATTAAATTAATACCGTTATCCGCTACGCCTAATACAAAAATTTGTCCGGTCACCTCTACTATCTGCAACTGTTTGTTCGTACCAAGATTCAAACTTCCAAGTAGATTCATCTCTCCTCTAACAGGAAGAGAACCTTCTCTGGATTTTGCGAGAGTTCTTAAAATCCAATACGCAGCTCCACAAAGAATTCCGAGTACTAGAACGATCCTAAACAAGATCCCTGCGAGACTTGGCCCATCCGAAACAGGCTTGTATCTTTCTTCCACAGGGTTCGGCGTAGACTCAGGTGCCGTTTCCTTCTTCTCCTCTTGTTTAGGAGCAGAAGATTCAGGTGCCTTTTTGTCCGCTGTGCCTAGTTCCTTCTTGAGAACTTCGTCCATTTGTTCTCTTTCGGAACCTTGAGAATATAAACCCCCGGCAATACCCGATAAAATACAAAAGACTCCGAACGCCAAAGCGAGGGAGCCGAATCCTGAAAAAAACGAATGGATCGTTTGAAAAATTCGGCTCATCCGCCTCCCGACTCCGGCTTGATCCTATCCGCCGGACTTACGATATCCGTTACACGCACACCGAAGTTTTCGTCGATGACCACGACCTCACCCTTCGCAATCAACTTGCCGTTTACCAAAAGGTCCACCGGCTCACCCGCGAGTTTATCCAACTCGATGATGGAACCTTCTCCTAAACCTAAGATATCTTTAATGTACATCTTAGTTCTTCCGAGTTCCACGGTCACAGACATTTGAACGTCCATGAGAAGGTTTAGGTTCGGAGTGCTCTGGGCGCCGCTCGCAGTGGCAAGATTCGGGAAAGAAACTCCTTTCATTCCTACTTGAGAAATTCCGCCGCCTCCCATTCCACCTTGGTAGCCACCGGAAGCATAATCTCCTCCCCCTCCTCCACCGGACCTTTTGGAAAGAGAGAGAATATCATTCGCCATAGATAAGGAAAGAATGAACTGAATTCTGAAGGATGGAAGTCCTTCTATCGCTAAGTTGAAGAATGTCCGAACAAGCGGATCACCTTCCGGAAGTACCAATGCAGCTGGAGAAGTTACATGTCTAGTCTCCGCAGGAGAACCATTTACTCCACCGCCGGTTTTAGCAGCGATCTGAGATTGAAGCGCTCCCATAATAGGAGTCAAACTATCTCTTAAAGTTTGGAGCTGGCCTTCGTCCAGGCCGCCCGAATCGAAACCGCCCATCATCATGTTTGCAATACGGGCCGCATTGTCTGCACCCATTGCAAGCACAACTCTTCCGTTCAGATTTCCTGAATAGGTAGAATATAATAAAAACGTGTTGGACTTAAGTTCTGCTTCTACGTCCTTCCGGGATTTTGCCTCGGAAGTAGGATTCATAAAATTAGAAGTTTTGGAAAGAATGGCCGCTAAGGTATTCCCAGCAGTCATAAAACAATGAGAGAGAAAATCGGACAAAAGGTCCCTATCTACCGGAGAAAGACCGGCAGCTTCCTTGGACCCGCCTCCGGCAGCCATGCTACCGCCTGGATCGAATGTATCATTTGCACCCGCTAAAAGGGCGTCTATTTCTTCCTGGGAAAGGGATCCTTCACCCATCTTGGGCACTCTCTCTTAGTTTTGGATTAGGAGACATAATAAAAAGAAATTTGTCGACCCTTTTTTTTCTTGCTCAGAAAATCGGTGGGAAAAGGCCGGAGAACTTTACTCTATTGGAGCTTGAATTTCACCGATAGTCAATTCGTTTCCCAAAAAGCCCCATCTAATGTAACTTCCTCCCTTTTTGGCGAATTTCTTTTCTGTATAACACCCAGACGATCCTCCTAAGTCAGATTTTTTCTGACTTTTATCGTAGAATGGGCTTGACTGGCGATTTAAAGTCCTGTATTTTACCAAATGGTAAATTAACTAAATGGTTAAATACGATACAGAATCCGATCGACTGAGCAATACTTTCGCGGCCCTCGCAGACCCAACAAGAAGGGAAATCCTTCTCTATTTGGTCTCCGGAGAGGCAACCGTTAAAGAACTGGCAGAACCTTTCAATATGAGTCTACCCGGAATTTCCAAACACCTCAAGGTCTTGGAAAAGGCAGGGCTGATTGAAAGAGGAAGAGAGGCCCAATGGAGGCCTTGCAAGATACGACCGGATGGCCTAAAGGAAGCATCCGGTTGGTTAGATCATTACCGTCATTTCTGGGAAGAAAGTTTGGATCGTTTAGATGCGTATCTGCAACAACTCCAAGGTAAAAATACGGAGCCGGAAAAATAGATCGGCTCCTTCGGGAATTTGTCCCGGTGATATATTAGAATTATATAAAAAGGTACATTCAGAATGTCTGAAACTAAAACTGAAAACTCAACCAAAGCCACCAAGAAAGAGTGGATCGGCTTGGCAGTGATCGCACTGCCCTGCCTGCTATACGCGATGGATTTAACGGTTCTATATCTGGCTGCTCCTCAATTATCAGCGGATCTGAATCCTACTCCTTCTCAACAATTATGGATCATGGATATTTATGGCTTCTTAGTCGCTGGATTTCTTGTGATCATGGGAAATTTGGGAGATAGGATCGGGCGTCGCAAACTTCTTCTCTACGGAGCGGCAGCATTCGGGGTAGCATCCGTTCTTGCAGCATTCTCTACTAGTTCAGAAATTTTGATCCTGACCCGCGCGATCTTAGGGATCACTGCAGCCACTTTAGCACCTTCTACATTATCATTAATTCGTAATATGTTTTTGGATCCGGAAGAAAGGACTTTTGCGATCGGTATTTGGGGAATGAGTTTCTCTTTAGGTGGAGCGATCGGTCCTCTTGTGGGCGGAGTTCTATTGGAATATTTCTGGTGGGGTTCCGTTTTCCTAATGAGTGTTCCGATTATGATCCTTCTTCTTATCGTTGGCCCCAAACTTCTTCCCGAATTTAAAGATCCAAATTCAGGTAAGATGGATCTGCCTAGCGCGGTCCTATCTTTGGTATCCGTACTTTCTATTATCTACGGCTTGAAACAGATTGCAGAGAATGGTTGGGGATTCGTTCCCATTCTTACGATTCTTGCTGGACTTTTGGTCGGAGCGATCTTTATCAAAAGACAAACTACTCTTACTGATCCGATGATAGATCTTCAGTTATTCAAACTTCCCGCTTTCAGCGCTGCGGTTGTGGGAAATACGATGACCATCTTCGTGGCATTAGGAACCTTCTTGTTCATTTCCCAATACTTACAATTAGTTTTAGGACTTTCTCCTTTAGAAGCTGGACTTTGGACTCTTCCAGGAGCAGTGGGCAACGTGATCGGTTCTCTTGCAGTTCCAATGATCGTTAAACACACTCGTCCGCTATATGTAATGTTAGGCGGTTTAGTATTAACTGCTATCGGAATGTTCCTATATGCCCAGATTAATATGGAAAACGGGATTTGGGTGATCATTGTCGGAGCTTTGACCATGTCTCTTGGGATATGTGCAGTCGTGATCTTGGGAACGGATATCATCGTTAGCTCCGCTCCTCCGGAAAGAGCAGGAGCTGCAGCATCCATTTCAGAAACAGCGGCCGAATTCGGTGGCGTTCTCGGAATCGCAATCCTTGGAAGTATAGGCGTCGCAATCTTCAAGTCCAGGATCAATTCAATTGATCTTCCAGGACTTACTCCAGAGCAATGGGAAAGTTCTCATAATACTTTAGCTTCTGCGGTAGCCGTAGCGAAAGAACTTCCGGAACCAAGTAAGCAAATATTGCTCAATACCGCCCGGGACGCATTCACTGATTCTCTACATTTTGTTTCCCTTTTAAGTGTTGGGATCTCAATTGCTTTGGCATTTGCGATCTTCTTCATTTTAAAAGATAGAAAAGAACGGGAAGTAGTCGCAGAACCGGTAGAATTGGATAAAGCAACTAGATAATATTAGAATAATATAAGTTTCGATACTAACTATAAATAAGGAAAATAGAATGAAGGCAGAAGTTTCTATCGTAGGAAAAGAAATTATAGGGGTTAAAACTTTAGATGCCCCAAGAGAATTAGTTTGGGAAGTTTGGACTGACCCGAAGCAAGTTGCTATCTGGTGGGGGCCCAACGGCTTTACGAATACAATTCATGAAATGAGCGTAAAACCGGGAGGGATCTGGAGATTCACAATGCATGGTCCAGACGGTACGGATTATCCTAATCACATTCAGTTCATAGAAGTGGTTAAACCTGAAAAACTTGTCTACGATCATGGAGACGATTCCAATCCGAAACAATTCCATGTAACCGTCCTTTTCGAAGAAGAAGGTTCCAAAACCAAACTTACTATGAGATCCAGATTCCCGAGCGAAGAAGCGATTAAAAACGTAGCAGATTTCGCATTGGATGGGCTTAGAGAAACTCTGGGACGTCTAGAGGTATTCCTGGAAAAGAAATAAGAAGTTTCTGACCTATTCCGGAGTATTTTCGAATATAATAATTTTATAAAGATGGAAGAAGAATCGTATGAACGAGACCAAACAACCTGAATTTAAAGAAATGATACTTACTAGGACTATAAATGCTCCAAGAGACCTAGTTTGGAAGGCTTGGACAGATCCTAATATGGTATCGCAATGGTGGGGTCCACATGGCTTTACCGCACCTCTCTGCCAGTTGGATCTTCGTTCCGGCGGAGAATTACTCATCCATATGAAAGATCCTGAGGGTGGGATCAATCCGATGAAAGGTACATATAAGGAGATCGTTCCTAAAGACAAGATCGTATTCTCCTCATATATCGCATTCGAGATGGATGGCAAAAAACCTGCTGCTGAAATCCTAATCACCATTCTATTTACCGACAAGGGTTCTCAGACCGAACTTCAAGTGCGCGCACTTCCAATCAAGGTGGATCCGGAACTTTATCCTGCAGTGGAAGGTATGGAAGAAGGTTGGACCCAAACCCTGGATAAACTTACAGCGATTTTCGCTTAATTGATCCGGATCCGGTATATATTAAATAAACATTAAGGAAACAGAATATGAAAGTAAATCCGTTGCAAATAATAAGTTTTTGGATCATCATCTTTCCTTTCCAAAAAGGAAAAAGAGCCGGAGCTTAAGATGGACTCAAAAGCGGGAAGTTACTCCCGCTATTTTCATAAACCTACCAACAATGAAGAGATCCAGACAAAAGAAACTCAGCATGAACTTTTTCGTAAGAAAAAGATCTTCTTTACAGCTCTCTTTTCGGTTCCGGAAGAAAAGAAGGAGATAGGTAGATTCTGGACAGAAGCCTTAGAAAGATTAGCGGAACTTCTCCGCAAGATCCAAGGATCTTAAAACTTCAGTATTTTTGACAATAGGCGGAGGAAGATTCTCCTTGGATCAAAAAATCTTTGGAAGTAAATCCGAGTAGATTAAATTCTATCCCCAAGAGCTAAATGCTCTTAGGGATTTCCTTTGTGATAAATTATATCCGCAAAATTTTAGACGCGAGAGTTTACGATGTCTCGGTCCATACACCCTTAGACCCAATGATCAGAATGAGCCAAAGATTAAATTCTTCGGTTCTTTTAAAAAGAGAGGATCTGCAACCGATCTTCTCCTTTAAGATCAGAGGAGCGTACAATCTAATTTCCAGACTTTCTCCTGAGGAAAAAAGATCCGGAGTAATATGCGCTTCTGCAGGAAATCATGCACAGGGAGTGGCACTCTCCGCTCAAAAATTAGGGATCAAAGCAACTATCGTCATGCCGATCACTACCCCATCCATCAAAATAGAAGCGGTTCAATATTTTGGAGCAGAGATTGTTCTGTACGGAGATACTTTTGACGAAGCCTATTCTTATGCTAGGAAATTAGAAAAGGAGAAGAAGCTAAAATTTATACATCCTTACGATGACCCGGACGTGATCGCAGGGCAAGGCACGGTAGGTTTAGAAATTTTACAGCAATATCCAGATCCGATCGAAGCTGTTTTTATCCCAATCGGAGGCGGAGGGTTGGCTGCAGGTGTCGCCTCTTATATAAAATTTTTAAGACCTGAGATCAAAGTAATCGGAGTAGAACCTTCTGACGCAGCTTCTATGAAAGAAGCCATCTCTGCAAACAAAAGAGTTATCTTAGATAGAGTTGGGTTGTTTGCGGACGGAGTCGCAGTCAGACAAGCCGGAGAAGAAACATTCAAAGTTTGTAAAGAACTCTTGGACGATATATTAGTAGCAAATACCGATCAGATCTGTGCCGCAGTGAAAGATATATTCGAAGACATGAGAGTGATCGCGGAACCTGCAGGAGCTCTATCTCTCGCAGGCTTAAAATCCTATACAAATCAAAATCCGAATCGAACCGGAGCACTCATCGCGATCAATAGCGGTGCTAATATGAATTTTGATAGACTCAGACATGTGGCGGAAAGAGCAGAAATCGGAGAATCCAGAGAAATTTTACTCGGAGTTACCATTCCGGAAAAACCCGGAAGCTATCTTAAATTTGTCCAGACCTTAGGAAATAAGATCATTACCGAATTCAATTATAGATACGCCACAGACAAACAAGCTCACGTATTCGTTGGTTTAAAATTGAAAGGCTCCCATTCTGAAAAAGAAAAAGTAATCTCGGAATTGGAATCCTTGGGTTACGAAGTTCTGGATATAAGCGCTAATGAAACTGCTAAGATCCATATCCGTTACATGGTTGGAGGAAGAGTTTCCGAACTAAAAGATGAGATTATCTTAAGATGTGAATTCCCGGAACGCCCGGGCGCTCTCTTGAAATTTTTGGAATCAGTAGGGACCAATTGGAATATTACATTATTCCATTATAGGAATCATGGAGCGGATTACGGCAGGGTATTAGTTGGGTTTCAGGTTCCTTCTCCAGATAGGGAAGGTTTTAGAGAAAGACTTAAAAGTTTAGGATACCCTTATGAAGAAGAAACGAATAACCTAGCTTATAAAATGTTTTTGCGAACGTTTGATTAAGAACGGTAGTAGACAATGCTAATTTTTAGGTATCTACTCTAAAATAGGCCCTTTTGACCATTTTTTGGATATCATATCTTCGCCCTGGATCTTCTCCAAAACAAAAAAACATGATCCCGTACATTATGTTTTCCTTAAATAAAGTGATATGTAGAATATGAAGATTACTTCCCTTATCCTTATAATACACTCTGAACGCGGGGCGACCTGCTACTTCTAATTCTCCGAATTCAAGTATCCTACCATTTCCTTTTTTGATGGATTCTATGATCCCCATCTGGAAATCCCGATTTAATGCGCCTTGATCCACAGGTTCAGTTAATTCCTTTCGAGTGATCAGAACACTTGCCGACTCATTATAATCTTTTGCCGCAAAAATCCCTCCCGCAAACGGTTCCATAGGGAACCAATCGAAAGGAATAATCAGGTTGAGAGGAGAATTAGGTTCCTTCTTTATTTCTGGAGAAAGAGATGAGAATACAGAAAATATCAGAAAGACAAAAAGGACCCGATTCATGGAATTCCCAAGTCCCCAGGTTCTCCCTGCCAATAGAGTCTGAGAGAATCGAAGCTATAAATTCCGGTATTGTGGTAATCTCCCCAAACCAAATTAATTGCGTATCTTCCCACCTTAGAAAAAGACAATAATTTGGCCTCTTTGATCCCGCTAGTCGTCGCTCCTACTTTTCCCCCATGGCCTCCCTTGCAAACTACGCAAGGGCATCTTTTCCTGAGTTCCAAAAGAGGAAATTCGGAGACGACTCCATCTTTCCATTCAATTTTTAGAATATTCTCATCGAATTCTATGTTTTCCGGTGTGGTCGATTTTAAACTAAGACTCATATTATCTAGGAAGTTTTAAGACCTGTTTTCTGAAAGTTCCAATCGTGGTTCCGTAGGTTACCTTTTCGTTAAGAGGAAGGTCAGCAAAATCAAAAGTATCTCTTTCCAGGATCAAGATCACTGTGGAACCCATTTCAAATCTTCCCAGTTCCGCACCTTTTTCGATCATAATGGAAACGTCTTTATAATCTTCTTCCTTAGTAGTTCGGATCAAAGTATTAGTGATGATCTTTTTGTCGTAAGTTACACGGATACGACCTACATTCGAAGCACCTACTTTGATTACCGCAACCAGTCCGAATTCGGTTTGCAAAAATGTGATCAACCTTTCATTCTTAGGGAAAAGGCCTCTGATCCCAAACACTGCCAATTCGTTTACCGGAAAAAGTTTTCCAGGTTCATAATAATATCCTAATATTCTTCCGTATGCAGGAGAATGGATCCTATGATAATCCTGAGGAGAAAGATAGAATGTGATATATTTTCCGTTCTGGAATTTGGAAAGATACTTATCCCCACCTATCAATTCTTTTAGGTTATAATCCACACCTTTTGCCTGAAGGATCACTTGGTCGTTAATATCACCGAATCCTGTGATCCTTGCATCCACAGGAGAAACAAGCGCATTCTCCGCAGAGTCTATAATCCTTGCACCGGCCTTTAAGGCTCTTGTGAAAAATTGGTTTAAGGAATTATACTCTTGGATCTCGAGCTCCGCTTCGTTCAGGTTGATCTTATACGCTTTTGCAAATGCCTTTAAGATCGGGATCATGATAAATCTAGGCAGTCTTAAAGCAGCCAAGATCCCAAAGAGCAAAGAAACCAAGTTTTTCGGCAGAATAGAAAGAAGAAGGAGGTAAAAGTCCTTAAAGATTTCGTAATGTGCCCCACCCTCCAAGAATTTCCGGAGTTCACCCTGGGCCACTTTAGCCAAAAGAACCAAACTAATTAGAACCGGCACGGCGGTAATAAGCGCAAGCCCGTAACCGATACCGAATACTTGTAATAGAAACCCTTCTCCATATTGGACATACGCGTATGCTGAACCAAGCAAAGACGCTACGAATAAAATCCGATAAGCGTTTGCGAATTTTTCTCCGAAGATATAACGAGCGTTTTGTTCTCCAGTATAGAACCATCCGGAGATTGCAACTATGGAGAATAATAAGAAGGATGCAATCAAAGCAAGTCTTGCAGGATCAGTAGGACCGTTTATTAATACGAATAAGAAATTTTTAACAGACTCAAGGTCCTTTACCCCAAAGGAGAATAATGCATAGATCACCAAAGTAGAGATCACAAAACCTTCGAAGAATGTTGCGAGCATACTCACAATCCCCTGCTTTGCAGCGGAATCAGTACGAACCACTCCAGCTACCCCTGCACTTTTTCCGATCCCAGTTTCAGTGGATAAGAAGAACATTCCAGTTCCAGTACTGAAAATCCTTGCAAGAGAAAAACCTCCTCCAAGCAGCAAGGAGAATGGTTGCATCGCTTCCTTAAAGACTGCTTCTAAGAATGCATAAAAATTTCCTAAATGATCTCTAAACAATAGAACATAACTTAAGAAAAATAGAATAAGGCCTATAGGAGCAATATACGAAGAAACTCTTCCAATCCTTCTGATCCCACCTAACACTACGAACACGACTATGATGGAGATCAAAAACGGAACAGTCATCCCTTGGATATCCAGTCCATTCTGCGCTAAAAAGGAAGCTCCTAAAACCGGGATTGCACTTCCCATTGAAAGTACAGTCAACAAACAGGCCAAAGAAAAAGCAATAGCGAGCCATCTAGCTCTAAGTGCCTTTTCGATAAAATACATTGGACCCGAAAGATATCTTCCGCTTTCTAATTTAATCCTGAATCGGATCGCGAGTGTAGAAGAAACAAAACGAAGTGGCATGATCAGAAAACTGGAAAGCCAAATCCAGACTAAAACTCCCGGACCTGCCAGTACCAATGCTAATGCGGAACCGAGTACTGCTCCAGGAAGTAAAGAGGAACCAGTTCCGGCATAAAATGCTTGAGAATGTACCAAACGTCCTCGGGAACCTTTATAGTCCATGTTCCCGGAAAAAATTTTAAACGCTAAAAATAAAAAACGAATTTGTGGAAACTTTAATCGAATGGTTAGGTATAACCCTATAAAAACTAAAAAGTAAAAATACGGTTTTAAAAGATCCAAATCCAAGAACGGAAATAGTTTAGTTGTCAGCATTCCAATCCATCTTTTCCTTAAAAATAAAGGCTTTTACAATTCTTCCCCCGGAAAATTCTGCTAGCATGCCGGGTTCCTACACAGTTTTCACGCATACAGTCCCAAAACCACTCCTTTTTAGAAAGCCGTCCGGCCCCAGTGGAAGAAGAGCAAATTTCTATTCGATCATCATGACTGGGCTTTTGTTTGGAATGATTTCCTTAGGAGCGGAAGAAAGCGTCACGACAACCCCTAAACTGAAGGAAATGCCTGAAAACAGGGTTTCCGAGCCTTCAGATACTTGGGAATTCGGAGCTAGATTCGGTTTTGGAATGAGAGGGCCGAATAGATTCGATCAGAATTTAAACGGTTTTAGTTCCAACTTGAATCCTCTAGTGGCCAGCCAAACAAAGCAGGAAAACACAAGAGGAAGTATCCAAGGAGAATTTTTAGCGAGGACCAGACTGAGCGAAAATTTTAAGATCGGGATGATCGGAGGATATAGATATTTCGATCCGTTTCATCTCACGAATTTAACTTCCGAGCCTTTTTATACGAACCTGAATTTCCAAATGGAAAGTTTTTACGTTTTAGGAATGGTCTGGCAAGAAGGTAGACTGAACAGATACTTCCGTTGGGAGACCGGGTTAGGACTCGGGATCACAAGAGCTTTGTGGGTGACAAAAGGTTACGCAACAAACGGAAAAGAATACTACCAACAAAATGGAAACATGAGAGGAAGTGGGTTGGAATTCCGACTGGAAGGTTCATTGATCCATCCAATCAACGAACGAGTCAGCCTAAGTTTCGGAACTTATTTAGCCTGGATCAATATCACTTCCTTTGACGGTTCCTTTAACGGAGATACCTCGTCCTTCTATGTGAGACAAGACGGCAGGGTTTCCCCACTAACTGAATCAGCTAACCAAGACAATATACTACTCTCCAACCAATATTCCAGAAAGTTGGACATGCAGTCCGCGTATGGCGGACTATTTTTCGGTGTTAATTATAAATTATAAAATCCTAATTTACTTATTTAGGAACGGGAAGGATCAGATCCGGATGTTTGGGAGAATTGACATACTTAGACTCGGTCACCTTCTCTTTCATTTTCCTTAAAGTTTCATAAGGAATATCCACTACTACAAAATTTGCTATCGAAGCAGGAATACTTCCACCCGGTTCGCTTAGGATTTGATACGTGACTTCTATCTCGTCTCCTACCGGCACAAATTTCCAAAAACCTTTGAGAGTACCTCTCACTAGTCCTTTTTTCTCAGCGACAATATTTGCGATAGGTCGAATTGTATAAGTCACAGCCCCAGTTGTTTTGTCCTGGCTGAAAGTAGTGTGGATCACAAAGTCTCTGTCATCCACAGGCCAAGGAGCGCCATTCTGAATATAAATATACTTTTCTCTTGTATTTAAAACTTTAACCGCTTCCGCATGTTTACAATTTTTGAACCAAGTCACGTAATTCGGATTGTCTTCCATTAGAGAGATCACAGTATTCAGATCCGTTTTGAGTTTTGTTTTTCCTCTAAACTCTTTTAGTTCCGAACCTTCTACAGGTCTCGTATGGACTGTGATCCCATTCTTATCCTTCTCCAAATCCCAAGAGAATATTTGAACTGGAATCAAAAGAAAAATAATAAGATATAAATGTTTCATAAGAATACTTAAACCTCTCGGCAAATGATTACGATCAGAACCAATGATCTAACCTGATCAAAAATCAGATCAACCGTAAAATTGGATTAAACTTTATAAGTTAGTAAATATTAATCAATATCTAAGAAGCTCGGTTCTCTTTTATATTTGAGAGGTTTTTGAAGATATTTGATTAAGAGGACCTTATTTCCTTTTTCGTTAAATTTTACCACGTCGAAAACTTTCCGGGTCATCATTATCCCGCGACCATGTGTATAACTTTCCTCGTTTAGTTTTTCTCCGTCCAAATTTAACATCTTCTTAAAATCAAAACCTTCCCCCTCATCTTCTATCTCGAATCCGATCCGTTTCGAATTTAGGGAATAAGCTACTTTTACGTTCCTTGCCCCGTAAAAAGCCTCCCTTTGCCTTTTTTGGATGAATTCCATATAATTTCCGGACTTCATCGCTTCTGTTTTTTCATCGAAGCTAATCCCTAAATTTCCATGTTCGATCGCATTGATCAAAACTTCTCTAAGGCAAGTTCGAATTGCAGTGATCACTTCGGAACCGGCGAACTGGCTTAGGTTAGAAGTAAGTTGCCTACTCAGGATATCCGCATTTCTAAGATAATTATTCACCGTAAAATGCATACTCTCCGAGATCAAAAAGCGGGATAAAATGTCTTCAGAGATCTCCGAAACTTTACCAAGAACCTTTCTTCCAGCTTCACTCTCAAAAGATTGGAGACGGATCTTTACCGGTTTAGGTTCCATTACATATTTCTGTTTGAACTCAGAATGGAATTCGACCGTCTTTCTGGCCCTTAAATGTTCTTCTAATTTTTCTTTTGCGAGAAGAAGAACGATTGAACCTTCCTGGGTATCTACAGTATAGATCAGATCTAAGAAATTTTTACCTTCTACTTCCGCAGGTTTATAGCCAGTGAGTCTTGAAAGAGTACGATTTGCGTCCTTAATATTCCCCTCCTGGTCCAATGTAAGAAGAAGTTCTTCTGCTCCTTCAAACAAATTCCTAAATCTAAGCTCGGACTGTTCTATAGCTTGTTTAGCTTCATTCAAATCTTCTACCTTAGAGGAAAGATCCTTGGAGAGATCATTGACTCTATCCGCTAAAGCTAAAGCCAAGAGAAGAATATGCATTGCAGTTCCGATCTCCACCCCCCAATACGCTAAAGAGATTGTATGAGGAATGATACCGGAAAACCGGAGAATAAATACAAACGCTCCCGTAACTAATACAAACCAGGCACCCAAAAAGAAAAGCGCAGGTCTTAAATTCCTCGAAAATCCCTGGAAGCCCAAATATAAGATCGCAACCAAAGTGATCGTAGACAGAAAAACATAAAGTGCCAATGCGAAACCGAATGGGAAAAAATATCCGACTACAACAAGTATATAAGATAAAATTGATATTCCCTTTAGTAATTTGTTGGAATTCGGATAATTATTGGGAGCATCAAAATAGAACCTAATAAAATCCGCAGTGGTCCCGGAGACCAAAAACGTAAAAGAAGTGATGATATGACTTGCCCACACCACGGAGTTCGGCCAGAAAAATTGGAAAGAATATCCTTGAAGGGACCACTGTGCGAGCACTCCGGCACCAACATATCCGAAAAATGCCAAATACGTTTTTTCCTTTGTGGATAAGAACAAAAACAGATTATATAAAGCCATTACCAAAAGAGATCCGAAATAGATCCCGAGTAATATCTGCTCATTGCTTATATTATGGAAAAAATCCTCAGACTTATACGCAAAGGCGGCAAAGTTGACCGAACTTTTGGTTTGGATCTTTAGATAGACTGTGTCCTTCTCTCCGGCTTTTAACTCTAAAGGAAAGCTCGGAAATCTATATTGGATAGGTCTTTCACCAAAAGGGATTCTATCTCCGCCTCGGAACAAAACCTTGTTTCCTTTGGAGGCAAGATACAATTCTGCCTTGTCCAATTGACTATAATGGATTTCCAAAATCCAAGAAACTGAATGAGAAGATCTGTTTTCTATGGGGATCTTGAACCAATGAGTCAGATCCGAATATCCCAAACTCGCAGAAGAAAGAGGATAAAACTCTTTCTTTTGCATTTTTTCGAAGCCTGTATCACCCTCTTCGTCCGCCCAAACTTCCGCATAGGAAACCAAAGAAATCCCATCATAAGGTAGAGAAGACGGATCGAACGCAAAAACCGGACTGAAAATGGAAAAGGTCAAAAAAGTGAACGAGAGTTTACAAAAAACTCTCCAAGACAAAAAATTCTGAATGTCTAAAAGTCTTTTCACTCTTTTTAAAAAACCGGAGGGAAAAGTTTGACTTCTGCCGGATCGGCAAGCAAGTCAAAATTCTCCCCTTGGAGACTAAAAGAGAATTTTACCCTTTTTTGTTTTTGGATGCCGCATCTTTTATGAGTCCTGCGGCAATTTCGTTCCTCTGGATCTGGCTTGTGCCTTCGTAGATCTGTAGGATCTTAGCATCCCTGTAAAATTTTTCCACAGGGTATTCTTTGGTGTATCCGTAGCCGCCAAAAATTTGCACCGCGTCGGATGCCACTTGGACTGAGGAATCGGATGCATAACATTTTGCCATTGCAGAAAATTTTGCCGCATCTTTATGGAAAGTTTCCGCATACACTCCAGCCTTGTAAGTCAAAAGTCTGGAACCTTCTATCTTGATTGCCATATCGGCGAGCATATGTTGGATCGCTTGGAAAGAAGCAATCGTTGTTCCGAACTGCTCTCTTTCTCTTGCATATTCAATTGCAGCATCGAATGCACCTTGCATAAGCCCAACCGCACCGGCTGCGACTGCAGGTCTAGAAAGTATAAGGGTTTTGAACGCATGTAAAAATCCCATATTCTCTTTTCCACCCAAAAGATTTTCTTCCGGGATCTCACAGTCTTCCATTATGAGCTGTCTTGTTTCAGAACATCTGATCCCCAGTTTATCTTCCTTCTTTCCGAAGGAAAATCCTTTGGTTCCTTTTTCTATGATAAAACATGAAATCCCTCTTGGGCCTCTGTCTTTATCAGTCATCGCAAACACAGTATAAATATCAGCTTGGCCGGCACTACTGATCCATTGTTTGGTCCCATTCAGAACATAACGGTCCCCTTTTTTCACTGCGGTAGTCGCCATCGCAGGAACATCGGAACCTGCACCAGGTTCGGATAAACCGAATGCAGCAGTTTTTTCGCCTGAAGCAAGAAGAGGAAGCCATTTGTCTTTTTGAGCCTTGGTCCCTCCCACATCGATCGGCAAAGCTCCTAGTTTTGTGGAAGTGAATGCGGTATTTACTCCCAAACACCCCCAGGAAACTTCTTCAGCGAGGACGATACCTCCCATCATTCCGTAACCTAGTCCGCCATGTTCTTCGTCGAACAAAGCCTGGTACAATCCTGCTTCTTTAAATTTTTGTAAAATAGCTTTCGGATACTCGTTATTTTCGTCGTAGTGCATTCTGTTCGGAACGACTTCCTTTCTGACTACGTCCCTGACCAGTTCTCTGAGTTGTTGTAATTCCTCTGGTAATTCGAATTGAAGCGGTGAATTCAAGCTTGCCTCCCAATGATATTCTTTTTCAAATTCGGATTTTGATTCCTAGGCAATCTTTAGAAGAAGGTATGGATTGATCAAGCGAAGCTTTTCACTTCGCCTGATAGAATCAGGCTATATTGTTTGTTACACGAACTAAAATATTATTTTAGATTCCAAACTAGAAGACACAATAACACAAACTTCAGGACTTCCCATTTTTCCATCTTAGCTCTTCCGTTCCATACTAGACCCAAACTTAAGAATGCAAAGAAAAACCAAACTCCAAAGCCTGAATACAAGGCCAGAGACATCTTTCCTAATTTTAAAAGTTTTAATAAGTAAGCGGAAAGTCCCGCAAGAACTATGAACTGTAAAACTCCATATACCTTTCTGGAATTAGAAATAGACGGATCGAATTTTGTATAAGTGGACCTGTTTATTTCAGGTACCTTCTTCTCTCCGCCTAACGAATCAGGTCTCCAGTCGGGTTTTTTAATAAGAAGAAGAAGTTTATCTTTCCAACCAGGAGTGGCCTTCACTAAATTCCAAAGAGAAACATATACATGTAAATTTGCCCAGATAGGATTGAATGTAGGAAGAGGTTCCGTTAGTCCGTAGATCGGCTCCTTCTTCTCTTCCGCATACGTTCCGAACATGCGATCCCAGAGGATCAATATTCCTCCATGATTCTTGTCCAAATATTCCGGATCTCTTCCGTGATGGACCCTATGATGAGAAGGAGTGAGTAAAACTTTTTCCATCCAGCCAAGCTTTCCAACCAGTCTAGTATGGACCCAGAATTGATAGATCTTTAAGATCCCGTGACAGATAAAAAACATCCACCAAGGAATTCCGAGTAGAGCCAACGGAAGATTGAAAGCATATTCGAAAATTCTCTGGAACATGGATTGTCTAAGTGCAACAGTCAGATTAAATTCTTCGCTGGAATGATGGGTTACGTGGCAGGCCCAGAGAAAATGGATCTCATGAGTTGCCCGATGGAACCAATAATAAATAAAATCCACAGCGATCAGAACAAACGTCCATGCAAGAAATGATCCTAAATTGAATTCCCAGCCGTTAGCAGTTTTTGCAAAAGGAGATGAAGACGGAAATTCCGCTACATGAAAAAGACTTTGGATAGAATAGTATATTCTAATTTTGTCATATAGAATAATGGCACCTAAAGTGATTATAACTCCGGTAAAAGAGTATAAGATCCCAGTCGCCAAATCGGAGATAGAGTCGTTCCATCTATAGATGGATCTCCTTCTCCCCCATATAAATTCCACCAAAGCTAGCCCTAAGAAAAAAGGAACCGCCTTGTCCAAAATCGTTTCTTGCATATCCCCACACTCTTCTATCTAGTTTACTGTATTTAAGAATTTTGCCAATTTACGGACCAAGAACCTAGGAGTGATCCGAATAGATTGTGCCATTACCTTGTTTGCCATTCCTGAGATTACAACCGCCTTGCCTGCTTTAACGCCTTGGTAACCAATCTTTGCAACATAAGCCGCATCTGCCTTGGGCACAAGAGCGCTATTCAAGATCGCAGACTTATCCATCTCCGCTCTTTTGAAAAATTCTGTTTTAGTCGGCCCAGGACAAAGACATGTAACATTCACACCATCTTTCCGGACTTCTTCCGCAATACCTTCCGAAAAGAATAGAACGTATGCTTTGGAAGCATAATAATTTGTCATCATCGGACCAGGCTGGAAAGCTGCAGTAGAAGCCACGTTTAAAATTTTTCCCGTATGTCTTTCTCTCATGTCCTTCAAAAACAGATGAGTCAACTCCACAAGAGAAGTCACATTGACTTGGATCAGATCCAATTCTTCTTTCAGATCTAAAGAATGGAATTTTCCGTTTGTCCCGAAGCCTGCGTTGTTCACCAGAAGATCCACAATCGCTTTTTTCTTTTTAGCGAAGTCGTAAATTTTTTTAGGAGACTTCGGGTCGGATAAATCTGCGGAAAGGACTTCTACATTCGCTCCTAAACTTTCCATTTCCTTTTTTACGGAGTTTAAGGTTTTAAGATTTCTTGCTACGAGTATCAGATCGTAACCATCTTTTGCGGCTAATTTAGAAATTTCATAACCGATGCCTACGCTTGCTCCGGTAATTAATGCTGTTTTTTTCATGATTTGGAAGATTCCTTTTCAAAAGACTATAAGTGTTTTTTCGCTGCCAATTTTAGATTTAGATTTCCTTTCAGGAAAGTAGAAATTGAAAATTCATCCAAGTTCCTATTCTTTCTGATCTTTCATGAAAAAGACTTTACCACTTTGCTTCTGATTGGATGATCCTAGGCTCTTATGATAAAACTATACGGTTACCCGATCAGCAATTATACGAATAAGGTCAAATTGGCACTTTTAGAAAAAGGTTTGGAGTTCGAAGAGATTCGCACCGGTTTTTCTCAAGATGAGGAGTTCCTGCAAAAAAGCCCGATGGGAAAAATTCCTTATTTAGAAGTAGATGGAAAATATCTGGTAGAGTCCCAAGCTATCCTGGAATTCCTAGATGATGCTTATCCCAACACCAAACGTTTGATCCCTTCCGATCCCTTTGAAGCGGCTGAAGTTAGAACGATTATATCTTTCATCGAAAATTATATAGATATCCCTGCCCGCAGATTGTACGAGTCGATCGTAGAAGGTAAAACGATCTCACCTGAAACTGTGGAATTCACAAGACTCTCCATCCAAAAAGGAGCGAGAGCGCTTTCCAGAGTGGCAAAATTTTCTCCGTACATCGCTGGAAAAGAATTCACTGCGGCGGATTGTTCTGCGTTTGCCACCTTTCAGATCATAAGCGATCATATCGCAGATTGGATCTCTCCGAATCCGCTCTTCGAAATTCCGGAACTGCAAGAATATCTGGATATGATGATGCAGAATCCGAATGCGGTAAAAGTGGACAAACCGAAGTCAGTCGTAATGAAAGCTTTAAAAAGACTCCGCAAATAGAGCGGATCTAAACTTAGATTTTGTGCGCTGCGTTTTCTATTCAGAAAATAAAGAACTTTCATTTCAAAATGAAAAATTATGCCGCGTTGTTGCATTTTGAAAAAAACCTAGTTGACTGGTTCAGTTCGCAAATTAACTTGCTGGTGTCTTTATGGAAGCAGAGAAAGTCATTTCGGTCCCTATCAAAGAACTTCCTCACTTAAAAGTGATCCTAGCCGGATGGTACAATTTTTTAAAGGATAGTTACGATCAGAAAACGATAGACGCAAACGCCTTTAAAGACTCTTTAAAGACGAATGTGGTCTATAATATTGATTCCGACCAGGTAGAATTACTACTTTCAGGCACGGAACAATTGCTTCAAAGTTTCCGCAAAAAACTTTCTTAAGATCTCTTAGGCTACTAAATCATAGAGTTTTAATAGAGCGTCCGGTTCAGGATCTCGTCCAAGAAAACGTTTGAATAGCACCATTGCGTTCTCGGAGCCTCCTTTTTCCAAAACCTCGGTTCTATATTTTACCGCCAGATCCTCATCAAAAATTCCCTTGGATCTAAACGCAAAAAACGCGTCTGCTGCTAAAAGTTCTGCCCATTTATAACTATAATAGCCTGCTGCATATCCTCCTGAGAAAATATGACCAAATCCATTCTGGAATTTGTTATATCCAGGTGGAAAAAGAACACTGACTTCTTTTCGAACAGTATCCAATATATTCTGCACTTCCGCTTCCGAATATTTTTGGAGATGGATCCTTATATCAAAAATTCCGAATTCTAATTGTCGGACCACTCCCATTGCCGCCAGAAAGTTTTTGGTATCCTTTAACTTTTGAGCTAGTTCCTTCGGGATTGGCTTTCCTGTTTCATAATGGAATGCAAAAAAATCCAACACCTCGGGCTCGTAAGCAAAATTTTCCAAAAACTGGGAAGGAAATTCCACTGCGTCCCATTCTACTCCGTTGATACCGCTTACGGGAGGCTCTTCAATTTTTGCACATAGATGGTGGAGTGCATGTCCCATCTCATGGAAAAATGTTACTACATCAGAATGATTTAAGAGAGAAGGAGCGCCATCCTTAGAAGGAGGAAAATTACAAACCACGAATGCAGAAGGAAGGATTGTTTTACCAGAAAGTTTATTTCTAGTTTCCCAATGATTCATCCAAGCCCCACCTTGTTTGTCCTTTCTAGCTTCCAAGTCCAAGTATAATCTTGCGATAATTTCAGAGCCGTTTTTTACATGATAGACTTCCGTTTTAGGATCCCAAATGGGAGCCTCAGTCTTCTCGAATTTTAATCCTAAAAGTTTTTCCAAAAAGGAGAAGGTTCCCTTTACCACAGTATTCTTTTCGAAATAAGGACGGGTCAGCTCTTCGTCAAAATCATAATCCTTCTTCTTTAACTTCTCCGAAACATAGGCGCTGTCGAATGCCTGAAAGTCGGAAATACCAAGTGTCCCAGCAAATTTTTTGAGTTCAGAGATTTCCTTCTCGGCTACCGGCCTTGCAAGTTTTCCAATTTTTTGTAGGAAGTCCAACACTTGCTCCGGAGAATCCGCTACCTTAGTCGCCAAAGAAGATTCTGCATAATTTTTATATCCGAGTAATTTTGCAGACTCATCTCGGAGAGCCAGTATCTCTTCTAAAATTTTTCCATTTCCCGAAGCTCTAGTTACGTATGCTTTATATAATTCTTCTCTCTTGGAACGATTGCTTCCATAGGTCATATAACAATTATAACTCGGGAACTGAAGAGTAAATGTGTAAGTCCCGTCTTCGTTTTTATACAATGCCTTGTCTGATTCAGGAATTTCTTTTACATCTTCTTCGGATTCGATTTTCATTTCGAAAGAATTTGTGGAGTCTAAAAGATTTTGAGAGAATTGATTAGAAAGATCGGAAAGCTTGAGTTGAATTTCTTGCAGTCGACTTTTTTTATCATCTGGAAGTCCGACTCCTCCCAGTTTGAATTGTAGGATCGCGTCTTCTAAGACCTTGTTCTTAGGCCTGTCTAAATAAGATTTTTCTTTCTCATAAATTTGAGAGTATAGTTTGAATAATTCTTCGTTCTGACCCAGTTCAGTATGAAATTCTGTGATCTCAGGGAGGATCTCAGTATATTGTTTTTGGGTTTCTTCACTATTTTTAACACTATTTAGGTGAGAAAGTACAGTAAATTCTTCCTGCAATTCTTCCATAGAATCGTTCAGAGGTCGTATTACAGACTCATAATTTACATCCTTCTTCTGTAAAACTTCTTCCAAAACCTTTTTAGTGTTTTGGATCTTTTCTCTCACCTTCTCCTTTTGGGCAGAAAGTGCAATTTGGGGAAATTCTCTGAATAGAATTAAGGAACTCATCGATTCCAGACTTTCTCTTCCCGAATGGAAAAGCACCTATTTTCCATCTTGACAAGATTGAAAAACTGATTCGAATTCCTCCATCTCGATCCTCTCATGAAATCTTATCTTCTGGTCCCACTATTCTTTCTTTATTTAGGCTGCACGAGTCCGCCTTTGCCTGTATTCAAAAACACAGACGGGATCTGCCCCAAGTCGGATCTTTTCGTATTATCCCAACCTGAGATAGATGTGCAGACCGGGAATGATCTTGTAGGCATCTACTGTAAGGCCAATATCACTCCGATTGGATTCGAATGGGAAATCAGTTTAGTGTTTCGAGATGAGATCCATCCAAGCAGCTGGAAGGATTTTTTCTATAGGGTCTACAGAAGGATACGTTATGGTAGGACCTACGACATAGAAACCTTTTTAGTCCGACTGGATCCAGATGGTAAAACTTTCCAATTGGATCTGAAGAATGTTTACTCAGGAGATCAAATCTTCCAAGAGGACCCAGTCGTCCATAAGGACAGGATACTTTCTTCTTCTTTTTTAGAAAATCGGAACTCACTGCCCATTCTGTATGTAAACACATGGAATCATATGTTTGGGGAGAAGGACAATAATCCGGAGCTTACGAAACAAGAGATCCAAATTTCCGAGTTCCGTTTTGGATCCAGAACCCAACTGGACGGGTATTTCGGGACTTATTAGACCGAAAAAGCCTTTTCCGAGCGGAGGATCTCAAAATCCTGGAAGAAACTAAAAACGAAGCAGGAGTTCTCACTATGGCTAAAATCCCTACTTCCCCCTTCGCGGAACTAGGTCCTAAAACTCCGGTGGAAACCGGAACCGTAAAACGGGGCATTTACGGCAGATATCTGGAAGAATTTACAGAAGGTGCAATTTTCGAACATCCAAGAGAACTGACGATCGATCGTTCTTTTGCCCAAGAGTTTGCTACCACTTTTATGGAAGCAAATCCACTTTATCTTTCCGCTCCTTATGCACAAGCTCACGGATTTAAGGATCTATTAGTTTCTCCTTTGATGGTGTTCAACGTGGCACTTTCCTTGGGAGTTCAAAACGATTCCGAAAAAGCACTCGCGAACCTTGGATACTATGACGTTCAATTCCTGAAACCTGTGTATCCAGGAGATACTCTTTCTGCTAAAACCAAAATTATCAAAATAGATGATAAAGGGCCGGACAAACCGGGGATTGTTCATGTTCGCACAATCTGTTTGAACCAAAACAAGGAATTAGTACTTCAATACGAAAGAAAGATCATGATCTATCACTCCAACGGAAAACCGAAAGGAACTCCTAAACCGGTGATCAAAGATGCTTTCTTCCCGGAGACTGATAGCCCGGTGATCGAACTTCCTGAGCTAAAGTTCCCGAAAGGTTTCGAGACGGCTACTTGGACGGATACTTATTTCGAAAATTTCGCAGCTGGTCAGATCTATATCCACCAAAACGGAAGAACTATCACTGACGAACACTTCCCTTGGACGTACAGAGTTGGGAATACTCACCCGCTTCATTACGACAAACTTTACTCTTCCGGAATTTCCGGACCAATGGGTGGAGAACCTGTCGTTTACGGAGGACTCGTATTTGCATGGTTATGCGGACTTTCTTCCAGAGATGTAACTGAGAATGTTATTTGGGATCTTGGATTCACAGAAGGATATCATACTCAACCTTCTTTCAGCGGAGACACTGTAACTGCGATCACCAGAGTTCTTTCCGTAAAAGATAGAGGAACCGAATTTGGGATCCCTGCGGGAGAAGTCCATCTTCAGTTCATCGGTCTGAAAAACATCAAGGCAAATGACGCCTTCGAAAAATTCGGAGCGGATCTATTCTTAAAAGAGAACGATAAGAAAAAACACGGTAAGGAAAAACTTCCTGAGAAAATTTTCGAAATCGAAAGAAAGATCTTAATTAAGAAGAAATAACACTTCTTTGAAGGCCCGGCACTCAGCCGGGTTTTTTATTACCGTCACTCTTCGAGAGTTGCGCTCATAGAGCCCTTAGAAGCGGGCAAAAGCGGATCCGGTCCGTAATTTAAGATCAAATCCTGGATATGTTCTGCGTGCTCTAATTCTCCGGCAAACACTACAGTTTTTTTTTGAGCGTCTACTTCTACAGCATGACCGAACGCTTGCTCTGGAGTCATCTTGCATACATCCATGAGCATTGTGATCACATATTCGTAGGTATGTTCGTTATCATCCCATAAAACCACTCTCCAGGGGCCTCCGATTTGCACCGGATCTTCTGTGGTGGTTTCTTCTATTGAGGGTGAGTTAGGCATAACCGAATATACGCGTCCCGAGCGGCAGCCGAGGGATTATTTGGATTGGACTGCTTTTTTCGCTAGTTCCACTATGTTTTTAGATCTGAGCCCGAAATAATCCAGAAGTCCGGACCAAGTCCCGGATTTACCGAATGTGTCCTTCATTCCTAATTTCAGAACTCTCACAGGATGTTCCTCGGATAAGAATTCGCTGACTGCGGAACCTAATCCACCGATCACATTATGCTCTTCACAAGTGACAACTGCACCGCAAAGTTTAGCATATTTTAATATAGCTTCTTTATCGATAGGCTTGATGGTCGCCATGTTCAAAAGAGTCGCTTGGATGCCTTCTGCTTCCAGTTCTTTTACTGCGATCATCGCTTCGTTTACAAGAACTCCGTTTGCAATGATAAGAACGTCTTTACCTTCTCTCATCACTTCCGCTTTTCCGATCTCGAATTTGTAATTTTCTCTTTCGATCAAAGGAAGATTAGGACGGCCCACTCTTACATAAACCGGTCCCTTATAATCTGCGATTGCATGGATGATCTGTTTGGTTTCGTTATAATCGGAAGGACAGATCACAACCATTTCTGGAATGGCTCTCATAGTGGCAAAATCTTCGATACATTGGTGAGAAGCTCCGTCCTCACCTACAGTAATTCCACCGTGAGAAGCTACTAATTTTACGTTTAAGAAAGGATAAACTACGCTGTTACGAACTACTTCCCAAGCTCTTCCGGATAAGAACATCGCGAAAGAAGAAGCAAATGGAACGTAACCTGAAAGTGCGAGTCCGGCTGCGTGTCCCACTAAATTCTGCTCTGCAACCCCTACGTTAAAAAAACGATCTGGAAATGCCTTCGCGAATTTATTGGTTTTAGTAGAACCGGAAAGATCCGCGTCTAGTACTACGATATCGGTACGCTCAGCACCTAATTCGTGCAATGCGTCTCCGTAACCGTCTCTCGTTGCTTTTTGATCTGCGCTAGATGCGGATACTGCTCCCATTAACCTTTCAATGCTCCTGCTTTATCAGTTCTTTCCCAGGTGAATGTTTCTCCACTTCTTCCGAAATGCCCGTAAGCAGCGGTTTCCCTGTATTTTCTTCCCTTCTCCAACAATTGTAAGGACTCAGTGATCCCTCTTGGAGTCAGTTTGAAGTTTGCTTTAATTCTTTTTACGATCTCTTCTTCGGAAAGTTTACCTGTTCCGAAAGTATCAACGTGAACCGAAACAGGCTCAGCAACTCCGATCGCGTATGCCAACTGCACCTCACACTGAGAAGCAAGTCCTGCAGCTACTACGTTTTTCGCGATATATCTACCCATGTATGCAGCTGAACGATCCACTTTGGATGGATCTTTTCCGGAGAATGCTCCACCACCATGTCTTCCATAACCACCATAGGTATCCACGATGATCTTACGTCCTGTCAGACCTGTATCTCCGTGCGGCCCACCGATGATAAACTGCCCTGTTGGGTTGATAAAATATTTCGTATCTTTTAAGAAGTTTGCAGGGATTACCTTCTTAATACATTCTTCAATTACGGATTCCTCAATTTGTTTGTGAGAAACTTCAGGAGTATGTTGGGTAGAAATAACCACGGTGTCTATACGAGTAGGTTTTCCGTTTTTGTATTCTACAGTTACTTGAGACTTTGCATCAGGGCGAAGCCAATTCAACTTACCGTTATGACGTAATCCAGCCAGATGTCTAACTAACTCATGAGAGTAATAGATAGGCATAGGCATAAGTTCAGGAGTTTCGTCGATCGCGAACCCGAACATTAAACCTTGGTCACCGGCTCCTTGCTCTTTAAACAGACCTTCTCCCTCGGTAACACCTTGAGAAATGTCAGGGCTTTGGGCATGAATATGAGAAGAAACTACTGCAAACTCAGCGTCAAATCCTAAGGAAATATCATTATAGCCGATCTCTTTGATCACATTTCTTGCGATCTCAGCCGCGTCGATTTTTCCCTTGCTGGTAACTTCCCCGGCGATAACCACTAGGTTTGTAGTTACTAGAGACTCGCAGGCTACCCTGGATTTAGGATCCTGAGCTAAATAAGCGTCCAGAATTGCGTCGGAAATTTGGTCGCAAACCTTGTCCGGATGTCCTTCCGATACGGATTCCGAGGTAAAGATGAAGTCTTGAAGGGACATTCGATTGTAATTCCTGTTAAAATTATTTCGAAGGGGAGAATCTTCCCCGCCTAAAACTATAAACCTATGCAAGTCGTCACTGTCAAGTGAATCCGACCCAACCTTTTCCGATCCCAGAAGGGTCCGGAAGGAAATTTAGTCAAAACTTCTGAAATTGGTTTGTAGGATTTATACGGTGAAAAAAGCATTTCTTAGATGAAAATTCGGGTCTCCGATATTAAGGTAAAGAACCGCATTCGTAAAGATTTGGGCGACTTACATGGCCTAAAATCTTCCATACAAAACTTAGGACTTTTGCATCCGATCATTATCGACCTGGACAATAAATTAGTCTCCGGCGAAAGACGCCTAGAATGTGTAAAACTTCTGGGCTGGGAATATGTTGATGTTCGGATTGTCGATGTACGAAGTAAAAAAGAAAGAGTTTTGATCGAAGCCGAAGAAAACAATGTACGGCTACCGTTTACCCCGGAAGAACAGGAAAGGGCTCAAAAGCTATTAAGAAGATATTCCCATACTGGGATCCTTGGTAGATTATTTGCCTGGCTCATGGATCTTTGGGAATGGTTTTGGTCCTGGCTTTTCAAAAGCTAAACTATTATCTATCCATCATCCCCTCATTCAAGACACTCTTTCCGTTAGGAGAGCTGGAAATTTTTTTACTCTCCTAATGGAACTTGTTATATGATAAGCCGGGATGTAAAATTACCCTTTTGTAAAATTTTTGCACCGCAACAGGGCCCGGAAAACAAAAAATTATTAATTAGATTTACAAAAAGGAATCTCTTCTCTATCTTGAGCAATCCATACCAAGGAGATCTCTCGAATGAAAAAATCTTCGATCCTTATAATCTCCACCGCTATAATGGTCAGCTTTGCTGCATGTATCGGTGGACTTCCCGGCCTACAAAGTAATTTCTCGGTCGGAGAACAAGACATTCCAGGAGTAGGAGTTAAGAAGCTTTTCGCGCCTTATTCTGAAACTGTGAACTATTGGGGATACATCAAACCAGGACAAGCCGCTGACGCAGTAGTAAACGGAAAGAAATCATATTTCCTTTATATTTGGGTTCCAGCAGCTATCGTTGAACTAGGCGTTCGTCTAATTTCCCCTACCGGAGAAATTGGTGAGCCATCTAGCGGCGACTTCGTGAGTGAGGCTTTCAAAGCTGCAACTCCTGAAGAAAAAAGCATGCCAAACTGGTTCGATACTTGGATTCGCGTAGAGCGCTTAGCAGCTATTATGCCGAACCAAATCGAAGGAGCAGCTAAAGGAAAAGCACTTCAAAATCTTGGCGACAATGATGATGGAGACGATACTTACACTGAAGAGCGTCACAACAAGTACAACTCTTTACTTCGTATCCAAATTCCTAATATTCCAAAAAGCTTGGATGAACTGAAAAACATCGACACTAAAAAACTTTTAGTTCGCGGTTTATACAGAATTACCTTCACTACTTACAAAGTAGGCGAAGTTAAAGGTTCTTTCGTAGCTACTGTTGGAGTTCTTGGCCCTCCAGGTGTTCCAGGTCTTTCTCCTATTCTTCACGCAAACCCAGCTGAATTGCAAAAATTGGCTGTTGATGCAGAAGAAAAATTGAAAGCTGCAGTTGCTGGAGACAAGAAGTAATCCTTCTTTTTTCCCGCTTTGCTTAAAGCCGAAAGCCGTCGGGTCAAACCGGCGGCTTTTTTTATATTTTCCCTCCACTTTTTCCCTTTCCATATAAAATCCGAATAATAAGGGTCTCTTAAGAAACAATGTCAGGATGAACAAAAGTTCATTTATATTCGGAGAATATCCATGCTGGAAAATAATTATTTCTTAGAGAATGAAGACTTAAAACAATATTTCGAATCCTTAATAGACTGGGAAGAAGTGGTAGAAGCGTTTGAACAAGGTTTTTCCGACAAAAAAGAATACGAAAAAACCGGAAAAGAAGAATTTGCATTAGCCCCGGGAAATAAGGAAGAAGCCATTGAATTTTATAGATCCGTATTAGAATCCGCGGGAGAGATCGCAGGAAAGGAAGTGGCACCTTTTGCTCAAAAAATGGATGCAGAAGGTTTAATATACGAAAAAGGTAAAGTTCGTTTTCCAAAGGAAATGATAAACGCAGTCAATCAAGTTAAGGATGCCGGAATTCTCCCCTACTCAATCGGCCGTAAACATGGTGGATTAGGTCTACCATGTTCAGTCCAAGCAATTCTTATGGAAATATTTTCCAGGGCAGACGGCTCACTTGCGATCGCCTTAGGCTGTATGAATCTTGCTGAAACCATAGAAAGATTCGGTTCGGAAGAAATGGTAGAAGCTTACGTACCGAAAATGGCGGCAGGAGAACTCTGCGGAGCAATGGCCCTCACTGAACCTAATTACGGATCGGATCTTCCTAACTTGCAGACAAAAGCGATCAAAGGAGAGGATGGAGTCTGGAGGATTACCGGAGCAAAAAGATTTATCACGCATGCTTGCGGTTTCGATAATAAGCCTTCCATTATTCTTACATTAGCAAGAACAGGAAGTCCAACAAGCGGTGCAAGAGGACTCTCCTTCTTCATAGTTAAAAGTGAAGATGTGGAGATTGCCGGAATAGAGAAAAAAATGGGACTTCATTGTTCTCCGACATGTGAGGTCGTCTATGAAAACACTCCAGGTATATTAATCGGGGAAGAAGGTTATGGACTCGTAAAATATTCCATGGCAATGATGAACGGGGCAAGACTTTCCATTGCTGGACAAGCGATGGGAATCGGTGCTGCGGCTTATTACGAAGCCAAAAAGTATGCGGACGAAAGAGAACAATTCGGGAAGAAGATCAAAAATATCCCTGCGGTAAAAAAGATGTTAGATCTAATGGACAGAGAAATTATAGCAATGCGTTCCATTTTACAAGAAGCTTCCAGATCCATAGATCTTTATCATTGGAAATCCGAAAGAATGAAAGAATCCGGTATAGATGAAAAAGAGATCAAAAAAGACAATAGCCTAAAAAAATGGGAAAAACTCGCCAATCTATTCACTCCATTATCTAAATATTATATTACGGAACAGGCAAATAAGATCGCATTTGACGCACTCCAGATCCACGGAGGTGCGGGATACACTTATGACTACGATATTTCCAGGATCTACAGAGATGTAAGGATCACCAATATTTACGAGGGGACGACACAATTGCAGGTTGTGGCAGCAATTGGAGGAATTGTCACTGGGCTCGGAGCAAAAGGGATTTTAAGACAGTACCTGGACGAAGAAATGAGTCTATTCTCCCCTTCCGGTGAACTTTTAGAAAACCGCAAAAAATTAGAAGACTCCCATTCATTCTACACTTCTTTAGAAAATGGAACGTCCAAAGACGAAGTTGCATTCGAACTAGTGGAATCTGCGACTAGAGTCATCATTGGAGTGATCTTAGAAAAAGGCCTGAAAAAACTGGATGGAGAGGCGAAGGTGCAAAGAGCGGCTCTGGTTCATTCTTATAACCAAGATAGCACAGCTTTATTAGAATATAATAAAATCCGCATCCAGAATAAGAAGGAAGTAGCACTAGTTTAATTTCGCACAGAGATCACGGAGGACACAGAGAGACTCACCATGTAGGAACTCCAACATAATCTGTTGCTGTATCTTTGTGGCGAACCTTGGCGGTCTTTGCGGCTCCGTGTGCAAAAACTAAAGAATCGTATCCAAATTCGCTCTCGCAGAAGAAGCTCCCAAAATCTGGATCTTATCCGATTCTATGATCTGCTTTCCTGTTTTTCCTGACCAAGCCAAGTTCAACATGGACTTGGCAACTGTCTTTGCATGAATGGATCTGTATTTTTTAAAAGGACCTATAAGTAAAGGATTGATCAAGAAGGCAAGTTTGGACCCGATCTTCTCCCCTAACCTGAACTCTTTTCTATCCCCTTCTAAAAGAGAAGGCCTGAAAATTCCGAAAGTTTCAAAACCGAGTTTGGAAATTTCTGCTTCTACTTCTCCCTTTACCTGATTATAAAATACGAATGAATTCGGATCGGCTCCGAGTGCGGTCACGATAAAGAATGATTTTACACCCTTCTCCCTTGCGGCTTTTGCAAAACTGATTGGATACTCTAGGTCCACTTTTTTAAAATTCTCCTTCGAGCCCGCTTTGCCGATCGTAGTTCCCAAAGTGCAGAATGCATCAGTCACTCCCTGAGGAAACTCGAGGGATTTTTCCCAATCAGTAAGGATCAATTCAAGTTTAGAATGGGTCCATTCTAAAGGTTTTCGGACAAGAAGATAAACTTTATCCCAAGATGGATCTATCAATAATTCCTGTATAAGCTCTCCACCAACGAGACCAGTCCCGCCTGCAATGATTGCAACTCTATGGTTCATTCTTAACATCCTGTTCTATCCAAGGGTTAATCGATCTTGGTTTTATTTAAAAGTTCCACTGATTCGTGTATTTATTTTGGAATTATAACATTCCTTTTGTTATCCGAGTCAGTCGAAAACAATAAGAAACGATTGAAGCAAAAATGGAAAGGAGTATTTTGGGAAGCTATGCCTATCAAAGATTATCTACCTAAATTTCTTTGTAATATCCTAGAAATAACCGATCGAAACAAAATGGACGATTCAGTCCGCAAGGTTTTAGAAAATGAAGAGATCATAGGCGCCTATGTATCCAACGTATTTCGGTACGTTCTTCTTCTATTTTTCGCAATCCAAATCACAGTAAATTGGAAAAACGGAAACTTTTTAGCTAATGGGATAGGATTCGCTTTTTTCGCGATGATCACTATAGCGCATACATATGTGATCCGAACCTGTACTAATTGGGCGATCAAAGGATTTTCGTATTTAGCGCTATTTGCAGATTTTATAATTATCACTTCTATATTACTTTATTATACTCTTCATCAAGATAAGTTTGATCTGGGTTTTGCCTTGAAAAACCCTATGCTGAACTTTTATCTCTTTCCTTTAGCATTCTCTCTGATCCAGTTTAGATTAAGATATGTCGTTCTTAGCGTAATTTTATTTTATACTGTTTACTTCGGGATCTTTACTACAGCAATAGTATACGATAAAGTTGTTTTCGCTCAGGATTGGGGCGATTATGTAATGGGTCCGAACGTTCTATTGACGGATATTCTTTTCGGTCGCCCCATCTTGTATATGATCCTAGCTTTCTTCTTTTGTTTCGGGATCTTAAGAACTCTAATCATGATCCGACGAATTGGCGAAGGGGAAGCACAAAGATCCCTACTCTCTCGCTACTTCTCCCCCGGAATGGTGGAAGAAATGATGACAAACCCGGATCTATTGGAAGGAAGAAGGCAAACTGCCACAATTTTATTCACCGATATCCGAAACTTCACTGCACTTTCCGAAAACATGGACCCTCTTGAGCTGAGTAGATTTCTTTCCTCCATTAGAGAAACATTAACTGATTGTGTTTTTGAATTCGGAGGAACCCTGGACAAATATATAGGCGACGCAGTCATGGCAACATTCGGGACTCCTTATCCATCCGAAGATCCTGCCTCTGACGCAATTCGCGCTTTACAATGCGGACAAAGGATGTTGGAAAAATTAGGAGAATTTAATAAAGCCAGAGAATCCAAAGGGCTGGAGGCAGTAAGGATCGGAATCGGGATCCATACAGGCGAAGTTTTCTCCGGAAATATTGAAACTAGTAGAAGAGCTGAATTCACAGTGATCGGAGACGCAGTCAACACCGCGTCTAGAATTGAATCTCTTACTAAAAACTTCGGAAAAGAACTTTTGGTGTCTGAGGAAACCTGGAAACTAGCAGGTGCAAATTTCAGAGGGGAAACTCTTCCTCCAGTGCAGGTAAAAGGAAAAGAAAAACCTGTGACTGTAGTGGCAGTTGGAGCCTGAGGAACCTCAATAAATTTAACCTGCCGTGGGTTCGATTTGGAAAATATCTACTACTCGATGCATTCGGATCGTTTGACCACTCAACATAAGACTCATCTTCTGAAGTTCATCCAACAAAGATCCGATCCGAACTGCTCCATCTTCAATTTCGCAGAAAAAGTCCCTCATTCGATTCAATTCGGAATAACGCTTTTCCATATTACCTTCGACGGATTCGCTCATATTCGCTACTCCCTGGATAGAAATTCCCAAATTTTGCGATCTTGCAGAATACTCTCGGACGGATTCAAACGCATGTTTCATTGTTTTGGAAAGTTCAGGAATTTTAATTAAGATCGACTTAAAGGAATCCACAGTCTCAGATAAAGACTCTAAGGAACTGTTTACGGTTTCCCAAATCTCTCTCAAATATTTATTTGCCTGTTTTGAATTTGTAGAAGATCTTTCGGCCAGAACAGAAATTTGTTCCGCTACCACAGCAAATCCTTTATCTCCACCTCTCGCAGATTCGATGGCAGCGTTAATGGAAAGCATTCCAAGTTGCTCTGCGATCTTTTGAAGAATACTTACTAGTTCTTCCACTTTTTTCGCGGAACCGTTCAAACCCTGCATACTTTTAACGGTATTCTCCAAGGTTTTTTCTCCAGTGAACGCGATGGATTGGATAGAATCACTCACCCTATCCGAAGATAAAATATCCTCTTGTAGATCTTTCATTCCAAGGGACATCTCTTCCGACATCCTGAGCATTTCGACTGCTCTTATTTTTTCTTCTCTCGCCAAATCCAAAACCGATTTGAGAGAAGATTCCAATAAATCCGAAGTTTCCCGGATCACTATGGTTCTATCTTTCTGTTTTTCGATCTCTTTCGTAATAGCAAGAGTGGAATTTTCTAAATGCTCGGATTCGTTCTCGATCTTATTAGAGTTCTCCTTCACAACTCCTATGATTTGGGTTAAACTCAAAAGTAAACGATTGAATAATTCTGCAACCGCTCCTGATTCTACTCCCGGATCTACATCTATCCTTTTTCTCAAATCCTTAGAATCGGCAACATATTTCATCGCATTCATCAGATCCAACCAAACAGTTTTAGCTCCATGTTCAGATTCGTTTAATCCCCTTTCTTCTTCTTCCGAAGATACACGAATTGATATTGTAAACTTCATCAGAAAGAATAGAATGAGTCCCATACTAAAAGCCCAAATCGCACAAACAGCAACACCTGTAAGCTGGGCCTGCCATTGATCCCAACTGCGTAATGACTCCTCTTGCGCAAATAAACTCACAGCCAAGGTTCCCCAAATACCTCCGACCCCATGCACTGGAAACGCACTCACTACATCGTCTAACTTTAGAAAATTCTCCATTATCCAGACCGCAACTTCTGCAAGTATACCTGCGATCAATCCAATGATCAAAGAAGAAGCAGGACTCATTACATCGCAACCTGCAGTGATTGCAACTAACCCTGCAAGGACTCCGTTGATCGCTCCTCCAACATGAGGAACACCTTTCGTAATATAATCGAATATGATGGCGGCAATACAACCTGCACAAGCAGCCAGACTAGTATTTACGATAATTTTCGGAACAGCGTCAGTAAGAGAAAGCGTACTTCCTCCGTTAAATCCGAACCAACCAAACCATAAGATGAAAGTTCCCAAAACGGAAAAAGGAAGATTATGACCGTACAATTCTCTAGGTTTCCCATCGGAATCAAAACGATCTTTTCTAGGTCCAAGAACGATCACTCCGGCTAAAGATACCCAAGCTCCTACCGAATGTACTACCGAACTTCCTGCAAAATCGTGAAAGCCGGATTGACTCAACCAGCCTCCTCCCCAAGCCCAATGACCGAAAACGGGATAGATGAATAAAGAAACAAAAAGAGAACAGACTAAATATGCCTGGAATCTTATCCTTTCTGCAACGGCTCCGGATACGATAGTCGCCGCCGTTCCCATAAAGGTAACTTGAAAAAGAAAGAAAGCGAATTCTTTACCTGTGCTAAGACCTTCTAAAAGAAATAGATCCTTACCGAACCAACCATTGAAGCTGGTCCCATACATCAAACCATAACCGATCAAGAAAAAACATATAGTACCTACAACATAATCGAGTAGGTTTTTGATCGCTACATTGATCGAGTTTTTAGATCGTACTAATCCGGATTCTAAAAGAAGAAAACCGGCCTGCATAAAAAAGACAAGTGCGGAGGCGAAAATCACCCATAGGGTGTCTACATTCTTTGCTAATTCTTTGGCGGCGGGAAGAACGTGATCCAATGAGAGAACCTCTCTTCGTTCTAAGAATGAGCATATCTATTGATTGATCCAGGATTGAGAAAGAAAAAAACGTAAGCCGGCAATAATTTATAACGTAGCTTAATAAGCGAACTAAAACTATAGCGCTTCAGTAATAGGAAAATATCCCTCAATTGAGGTATTGGTCACGAAATCGCAAGTAACGTTCCTGCGACTTCGCAACGCGTAGAAATTACTTCACTCCTGCCTTTTCTAGTTCCTTACCTAGTTGTCCAGTAATCGTATAGAAATACATTCTCCAATCGCTCACGAAAGATTTGAACGGATAAATAAATGTAGCAGGACGGTTTTTTTCTAAGAAGAAATGCCCTATCCATGCAAAAAGATATCCGCTAAACAATGCTCCTAACAAGTACCAAGCATTTAGATAGAAGATTGCAGAAACGATAAACACCAGCGCACAGGTGGTTCCTATAAAATGAAATATCCGGTTCATCTTGTTCGAATGTTCTCTCAGGTAGAATGGCCAGAATTCCTGTAGGGTTTCGTATTTTTTGTTTTCAGTCATCTTTGTCCCTCCGGAACTACATAATACGGCAACGAAAAAGAATCCGCAACAACTTCTCTCCAATTTATAATAACGGCTGTTATTTAAAAAGTCGTAGTTCCGACAATCCTTCCAAGGATTGAATATATTCCAGATAAGGTTTTATTTTAAATTTTTTAGAGGTAGAGTCCGAGGACATATAACGGATATTTCCGAACACTGCTCTCTCCGGCGACCAAGGCCGATCAAATGCACCGAAACACCATAGAATACCTGTATATGAATTCGGGTCTCTTCCATCATAGGCATATTTATGATTCAAATCTTCTAATATACGAAATGCTTCTTCGGGTGAAGAAGACCACTCTATTACTTTTTTACCCCAAAGCATTCTAAGATAATTTTGGATGGTTCCAGTGAGAACTAATTCCTTCTGGGCTGCATTCCAAATAGGATCATGGGTCATCGCCTTCTCAAATTCTTCCTTGGAATATGTGTATTCTCTTATATCTCCCCGATGAGCTTCCAAAGAAAGTTTTGCCCAATTCGGAAGAATGGAAAGATCCTTTCTAAAACTTGGCTCCTCATAAAACAAAAGATAACCGAGTTCCCTCCAAGTCAGAAGTTCATCTAAAAAAGAATTTATATTTGGGTCCGGATGAAAGAAACCTTCGTTCTTTCCTCTATAAGAATGGTTTAATATATCTGGATTCCAATCTATTTTAGGATCAGATCCCAAAACTGCAGTGACGATCTCGTCAACTGAGATCATTCCAAAATGTAAATAAGGAGATAAGTAAGATGATTTGGTCTTTTCAGGAGGTCTTGGCTCACTTCTCTCTTCTAAATAAAAAGGAAGTCCTTCTTTTAGGAATTTTTTCAGAAGTTTTAGACCTTCTTTTCTTCCCCCATGTTTACCGGAAACAGGACGAATATCCGGAAACTTAGAATTCATTTTTTGCAAATAGGAAGAGATTTCCTCCTTCTTCCCGGAAAATAGAAAGTTCGGTTTTTTATTAGTATCAAGACTCGGAATTCCTTTTGCATTCGGTTTAGGATTGGATCTATGAACATAAGATTCCACAAACCTATCGTGAAGTTTCGGTCTTAAAACCCTCGCATATCCAAAAGATTTTTCATAAGAAGCGAGTGGAGTGATCGAATTAGAATCCACGAGTAGAAGTTTGCAATTTAGGATCTCGGAAATTTTCTGCGCATGCAAAGGCAGGAAAAAACAAGGAAAATCATCCGTAATTACTATAGAAGATCTTTCTAAAATACTCGGGACCATCTCAGAAAGTGAATGTTCTTTTGTTTCTACAAAGGGCCAGTATGTAAATCCGGCACGGGTCGCATCTTCTGCAGTATCACAAATTCCTTCTAAAAGAAATTGTTGGAGCCTAGGAGAACTCCATTCAAAATCCATCATGACGGATTCAAAGATCACCAATGGTTTTTTAAATTTTTTGGCAAGATGAATGGAATAATCCAAAGAATGATTCCAGGCCATTCTTCTATTCGCACGTAGCCAATAGAGGATATATTCTCCTTCTTCAAAGATGGGCTTTTTGTTCCCTTCTCTTACTCTGATTAAATTTCTTTCTGAAAACAAGATTCTCCCTTAGACGTTGTTCCCTGAAAAACGGGAGATGAAAAATTTAGGGGTTTAAGCGGAATTTAGGCAATATTTTAGCACTCTTAAGCTCAAAGTGCTTGACCGCCTACCCGTCTTTCGGATTTCCTGGAATTTATATTCAAGCACTCATTTATTACAAGTGCTAAAGAGACTGAAAGGAGAAAGTCATGGCGATTAAACCACTGGGCGACCGTGTTCTGGTTGAACCTAAACAAGACGCCGAAGAAAAAATCGGCAGCATCTTCGTTCCTGATACGGCTAAAGAAAAACCGCAAGAAGGAAAAGTTGTAGAGGTAGGAAGCGGACGTTATGAAGACGGAAAGCTTATACCACTAGAAGTTAAAGCTGGTGATGTCGTTCTGTACGGCAAATATTCCGGAACTGAAATTAAATCCGAAGGTAAAGAATACTTAATCATTCGCGAAAGCGATATTCTTGCCATCGTGAAAAAGTAATAGGCCGAGGTAATAAAAATGGCAAAAATTATCGAGTATGATGAAACAGCTAGACGCAAACTTTTAGAAGGCGTTAACAAACTTGCAAACGCTGTAAAAGTTACCCTTGGACCTAAGGGAAGAAACGTAGTAATCGACAAAAAATTCGGATCTCCAACCATCACTAAGGACGGAGTTACCGTAGCAAAAGAGATCGAATTAGAAGATTCCATCGAGAACATGGGCGCTCAGATGGTAAAAGAAGTTTCCACAAAGACGAATGACGTTGCTGGAGACGGAACTACCACCGCTACTATTCTCGCTCAATCCATCGTTAACGAAGGATTGAAAAACGTTACTGCTGGCGCAAACCCTATGGCGCTTAAACACGGTATCGACAAAGCGGTTTCCGCTGCTGTTGATAGCATCAAAAAACGTTCAGTAAAGATCGAAAACAAAAAAGATATCGCTAACGTTGCGACTATCTCCGCAAACAACGACAAAGATATAGGAAATCTGATCGCAGATGCTATGGACAAAGTCGGAAAAGACGGAGTTATCACTGTTGAGGAAGCAAAATCTATCGAAACCACTTTAGACGTGGTAGAAGGTATGCAATTCGACCGTGGATATGTTTCTCCTTATATGGTAACAGATCCTGAAGCAATGATCGCTACTTTAAGTGATCCTTATATTCTGATCTATGACAAAAAGATATCTTCTATGAGAGACCTTCTTCCTGTATTGGAAAAAGTTGCTCAAGCAGGAAGACCTTTAGTGATCATCGCAGAAGAAGTAGAAGGAGAAGCATTAGCTACGATCGTAGTAAACACTCTTCGTAAAACTATCTCTTGTGTGGCTGTTAAAGCTCCTGGATTCGGAGATCGTCGTAAAGCGATGTTAGAAGATATCGCAATCCTTACCGGTGGACAAGTGATTTCCGAAGACCTCGGAATGAAACTGGAGAATGCAACAGTTCAACAACTGGGACGCGCTAAAAAAGTTACCGTGGATAAAGAAAACACCACCATCATCGAAGGTCAAGGTGCTTCTAAAGATATCCAAGGCCGTGTAGGTCAGATCAAAAAACAGATCGAAGATACTACTTCAGAGTACGATCGTGAAAAACTCCAAGAACGTTTGGCTAAATTAGCTGGCGGTGTTGCAGTGATCCATGTTGGTGCAGCTACTGAAGTTGAAATGAAAGAGAAAAAACACCGTGTGGAAGATGCACTTTCAGCTACTCGCGCAGCAGTAGAAGAAGGTATCGTTCCTGGCGGTGGATTAACTCTTCTAAAAGCTCAAGAAGCAGTTGCAGCTCTTAAATTAGAAGGCGATGAAGCAACCGGAGCAAAAATTATCTTCCGTGCATTAGAAGAACCGATCCGTATGATCACTTCTAACGCAGGTTTAGAAGGTTCCGTAATCGTAGAGCAAGCAAAAGGTAAGAAAGGAAACGAAGGTTTTAACGCTCTTACTATGGTTTGGGAAGACCTACTACAAGCTGGAGTCGTAGACCCTGCGAAAGTAGTTCGCTCTGCGCTTCAAAATGCAGCTTCTATCGGATCAATGTTATTGACTACAGAAGTTACAATCACCGACAAACCTGAAAAAGACGGCGGCGGAATGCCTCCTATGGGTGGAATGGGCGGTATGGGAGGAATGGGCGGCATGATGTAATGCCAGCTCTTCCTTTCGGAAAAGTCAAAAGCCGGGGAGAAATCCTCGGCTTTTTTTATAACTTGATGCCAAATACCCTATCTATCTCATTCCCATCCTTAGTGATCGTGTGACTATATAATAAATTTAGAATAGAGTATTTACTGTATTTGGTCTTGGTTTCATATTCCCAATCCCAAAGAAGGCCTCCCATTCCAGGAATTGCCAAAATTCCCATAGCGTGCAAGCCGTTCATATTATTCCCATATTGTCTATAGTAGAATAATCCAGGGCCTACAAGCATCAGATCTTCCTCTTTAGAAATTTTTTGATTTCTATAATACAATAATCCAAGACCAAGCATATCAAACCTTCCGTCTTTTTCGGAGGAGAAATATCCTAATACAGGCGGGATCAAAGAAGCGGTGCCGTCTGTATCTGAATGATAATAATAGACCGGAAGGAAATTCGCCAGAGTTTCTCCCGGAACGGTCTTCCAACGTAACCAAAGGAAATTTGTATCGGAATAATCGGGGCGCCTTTCCAGTCCCGCGAGTAGGCCGCCCAAGACTGCAATTCTAGTTCTTTGTTCTTCTAATTCAGTATGGATCAAGCCTAAGAAGAAGTTCAGATTTCTCCTCTTTTGATAATTCTCGAAATTTGTATCAAAAATTCCTGCAAGACCCCAACGATCCCAATCATTATCTTTATAGCTATAAAAGCCGAATGCAAACCAGAATCTAGACTCTTTACTTTTCCTATAGAATGCAAGAGGAGCGAGGCCATAAGCAGTACGTTCCGAATTATCCAAATAAAAAGCGGGACCGATCACTATCCTTTCCAAACCGGTATTTCCGGATTTATAATCCGTAATTAACAAAAAGTTTAAGTGTTTTTCCTTCTTAAACGGATCGTTTTCAGACTCAAATCTATATATAGGAAAAAGATAAGATCTGAAATACGAACTAATCGTTTCTTCTTTTTTTAGATCCTTAGTTGTATGCAATGTATTTGAAAAAATGAAGAATGCATTAAAGTCTCTCCACTGATCTACTACCTTATCCTGGCTACCCTCTTTAGCGGAGATGGATTCGTATTTGGAATAATCGATCAATTTCAAAAAGGTAACATCCCTCTTGAAGTATTCTTTATTTTCCAAGTTTTGTTTTTCTGAATAAGTATATAAAAGAGGAATCGGAACAAAATAAAAGGAAGAACTTGTTTCCAAGGTTTTACTTCCAGAAGAGGAAAAAATTCCGAACGGATTGGCGTTGAAGGAGTTCCAATTTCCTGCTTGGAATTCAGTCCTATCCGAATAATACAAAAGTCCCCAGGTGATCCTTTCCTTCAAAACATTCGGAATATTTCTCTCGGTATTGGAGTAGAAAGGATAAATTGCGAAAGAATTTTCCTGGTCGGAACCTGAGCCGCTCAGAAATCCTAATACATTCCATCCGGAACCTTTTCCTTTTTTATAACCGTAATAAAGAATAGGAACAGTAGTATAACTTTCGATCGTCTTCTCTCCTTCCTCCTCAGAGCCGGAAAAATAAAAAGGAAATATATGGAAGGAACTCGAAATTCTCTCTCCTTTTTTCTCCTTCGAGGACGAAACGATTCCAAGAAAATTTCCACTCGAAACAGATGGAGAAGATTCGCGATAATAACCGAGTAAAAAGAACTTACTCTCTGCAGGACTCCTTTTCCAATAAAAACCTGGGATTAGTAAAAAATCCGTTTTAGTAGTTTGTTCAAGAGCCTCACCCGCTCCTCTTGATCTATTAGAATAATAGAATGGAGTCAATAAGGTGCTCGATTCTGCTCCGTTCATTTCCTTTTTACTGGAATAATAAGATAATAATGTATAAAAATTAGACTCTGAGGATTCTCCTGCAGAAGTATAACTTCTGGATCCTAAACTTAGATACAAAGGTATAAATAGACTATAAGAGTTTTCTTGGAATATATCTCCAGCCTGGTTTAATTCCGATCCGGAATGATAAAAAGGAAGAAGCAAAGTATGAAAGGATCTGCTCGTGATATTCCCTTCTAGTATTCTTTTTCTATAATAGAATGGAGAAATAGTTCTAGAAAAATCTTTAGACTGATCATGTGCAACCAAAGGAAAGATCCTAAATCCCCAAGCATCAGAAGAAAAATATAATCTAGTGATAGGCCATAAAACGGAATAATCCCTGACTTCTCCCTGCTTTCCTCTCAAGAAACCGAATAGCAGATAAGATTCTTGGAAATTTTCTTTCTGTTCTTGCCTGCCGTAAAAAGGAAATAGAACAAAATAAGATTCATCTCCAATTTTACTCCAAAAAAATAGAGGAGCAGCATATACTTTATCCGATGTTTTTTCCGACCAAGAGAACCAGCTCAAAGGGAGAAGTCTAAAATGTCGTCGATCGTCACCTCTTTCATAACTAAAAATTCCGAAAAGAGCACTGACGCCCCAGAAAGAACGGACCTTCTCTCTTGTTAATCGGTTGTATTGACCTAAACCTTCTTTTTCTTCCGGAGTATTTTTTACAAAAATATTCTCAACCGCCGAATTAGCCGTAACAGATTCACTCGGGTGATTTTCTTTCCAAAATTGTAATTCTTCTTTATTTACCGAGGTTCTTGTAGAAATGCTAAATAAACTATAGAACAAAGAAACATCTGCATCTAGATAATAATCTTTTTCCGTAGACCCAACTCCGGCGGTTCCAGAAAAACTCCCTAAAGTCTTAGAAGAAGAATAAGCCAATTTTAATTCTAAAGACTTATCCGCTTCGTAATAGTTTAACCAAAGAGGAAGGAACATATCTCCCTTACTTCTGGAATTACTCCAATTCCAATATAAAGGAAACCAAGTGGAGAATTCCTCTTTACGGACCTTATCTACATTCGAAAACCATAATAAAGGCCAAATCCAAGTATTATCTTTTTCCGGGGAGCGATTCCAATAGTGAAAAATCCCGAAATGTGTGTAAATATCGTAATCCTTTCCGAATCTAAAATAAAAAGGTAGGACTAAACGAAAACTATCCCGTTTATAAAAATAGAATGGGAACGCGTAACTATACTTTGCATCGCCTACTTTGTCGAATCCCCTACCCGTCAAACCAAGCACATTCCAATATGAATATTCGTTTGTAGTATTAGAAAAATAGATCGGATAGAACCTTCTTCTAGATTCCTGATCCGTATCATATCTCTCATACAATGTGACCAGTGAATATTTCTCAAACTTGGTCTTATATTCTTTCGAATAAGAAAGTGGAGTGATAAGTTCTTTATATTCTGAAGTATCGTTCCACTGAAAAATCGGAAGAAGAGTGTAACTTTCCGACTTATTATTCTGCCAACTATCTCTGTAAAAATACCAGAAAGGAAATAGTATCCATCTTTCAAATTGATCTCCTAACTCGCTCTTTCTGGAATAAAACGGGCCTACCCAAGTTCTATTCTTATTCCAGTAAGTGAATAACGGAATGATCCAAGTATATTCGTTTCCGGTTTGATTTCCCTTCGCCCATATAGGCAGAAAATGAAAATATTCCTGTGATTTATAAAACCAAAAAGGAAAGAAAATCCCTCGTTTAAATTCTCCCTTTTCATCCCAAGAAAGATAAGTATTGATCCAATAATTTTGAGAAGCAACTTGTTCCTTATTCCTATAATATAAAAACCAAGGAAGCAAAGTAGTGGTTTCAGAGGAATCGAAAGAATAATAGGAAATAGGCGTGATTACTTTAGATTGATTCGGCTTAAATGAATGATAATAGAAAGGGAAAAATAAAAATTTAGAGTTTCCCTGCCAGTCATTAGAATAATAAGAATTTAATGCATAAAAATTAATCTCAGTTGCAGTACGTTTATGATAAAAAGGAACGGGTAATAAACCGAACTTTTCCGTTCCATTATCGAAATAAGCGGGGAATAGATATAAATATTCGTTCTTCTTATGGAATAATAATGGAAAAAGATAAGAACTTTCATATTCTCCCTTTTCATTGGAACTCCAACCGCTCAGTAACAATACGTTGGTATTAGATTTACCCCCGTTCTCCCAATTCCGATGAAAAACGATCGGAATATTTGCATTATATTTTTTTAATTCTCCATTCGAATATCTTTGATCGATAAACAAAAGAAGGTAATAGGAAAATTTCTCCTCATCTTTTCCACCACCTCCTAATTGAGGCGTTTCCTTCCAAGTCCGGCCGAAAAGCGGAGTAAAGAATGCCCCTTCTTCTCCGGAATCCCAAGAATTATAAGAGAAGAGAGGAAAAATAGTAAAATGAAAGTTCTCTTTATTAGAATACGAATTATAAAGAGTATTATAAAAAAATATCGGGAAAAAGCTAAAATGGAATTTTCTTTTACCGGAACCCCAATACACCAAAGGAAGAATGGAGCCGTAAGAAGACTCTCTGTCCTCTCCCCAATGGAAGATTAGGAAATGGTTCCAATTATCGTATAAGTCCCGATTCCGAAAGTATAAAAAAGGAACTGCAAAATAGAACGATTCTTCCTTACCGCTTTCGATCGTTTTACTTCTACCGAACAAAGGAAGAAACGAAGGAAAAGACACCCAACTTTCCGAAAATTTTTCTCCCCTTAATTCATACGAATTATAATGAAATAAGGAAAAGTTTACTCCAGAATCCGACTGAGGCCCCTGGATACGTTGCGCGTAATAGAGAGGGAATAAATAGGAGCGAAAGGACTCGTTTTCTTTGGCAGACACATGATCTAACAAGGGAAAAAAGCTGGTTTGTTTAAACTTAGGATAATCAGTGTACGTATACAGAACCAAAAGGTTCAAAGAATAATGAGGTCCCCAATTCTCTATACTTGCAAACGGAGGAAGCCTGAAAGTGTATTTATCTTCTTTATCACTTCCTAATATAGGTTTTTTTTCAGCTATTAAAGTATCAAAATAATCCGAGGCTCCGATCTCGGAAGAAAGACAAATGAGAAAGATCGGGAAAAATAAAACGGCATTCCCGATTTTAGGAGAAAAAATTTTCAGAAAATTTCTAATCATAAACTTCAAGAAGTTTTAACTTACTCTTTTCTCCCCTGAGAATTTTTACCTTTGAGGGAGCAAGCCCCAGTTCTTCCGCAACTGCCCGGACAACAGCTTCATTCGCCTTACCTTCGGTGGCAGGTTCTTTTACTGCAATGATCCAAACACCATCTTCTCCTTTAGTTACGGACGGTTTTTTAGAATTTGCTTTTACCCTGACCTGAATTTTCACCGCGGATCTTCCGGGCAAAATTACTTCTTACGAAATATTTTTCCAGCTATTAACCGTATCTCTTCTATACCCAAAAGCAGACTGATTAGGAAAAAAATTGCCATGCCGGGAAAGACAGCCGCGCAAAGCGAGATCCTGGAAGAATTCGCATAACTTAGTCCTTTTTCCGAGAGAAAACCTAAAGCCCAAGGATGGACTGTCTCCTTGTATAAGAATAAAAATGCAGCCATAGCGAAAAGAGGAAGGAGCAAATTCCCAATTTTAGAAAGAAAACCTTCCCAAGGAAAAGTGACCCTATGTTTTTTTAAACTATTCGATAACAAAGTCCAAGTCACTACGGTAGAAACTGCGGATGCCAGCGCGATTGCTGAATGTTTTAGATAAAATATCAGTGAAAAGTTCAAGGTCAAGTTCAGAACAAAAGTGAATGCCTGGACCCTCAAAGGAGTTTTAGTATCTTGGAATGCATAATAAGTAGAGATCAAAACCTTATTCATACTATAGAATGGAACTGCCAATGAATAAAATACCAGAGGTATAATCGTAGTCTCCGTAGCCAAATGATCCCATCTTCCTCCATAATAAATGGAATCTAAGATAGGACCCGCCAAAATCCCGATCCCTAGAGCGGCTGGCGCAGTTAAAAAAGCTGCAAATCCTAAAACTCCCAACATTTCCTTAGGAACTTCGGAATGTTTATCTTCCTTTAAGGAAGAAAGTAATGCGGGCAAGGTTGTGGTTGCAAGTGCAACGCCAATAATTCCGGTGGGAAGCTGAACTAACCTCTGCGCATAATCTAAACTAACGACCGCGCCTAAACCTGGATTCGCGTTCTGCACATAGTTTGCTAAAAATATATCCACCAAAAGCCCTAATTGATAAAAACCGCCTCCAACTGCGGCCGGCAACATCAGTTTAAATATTTTTAAAATAGCAGGATGTTTATAATTCCAAGAGAATATCGGGCCTTCTCCATTTTTAGAAACATACCAGGCTTGGACAGCCAATTGAATAATTCCCCCGCCTACGATCGCAAAACAGAGAACTCTCACCTTAGTTAAAAGTTCCCAATCTACAAAAGGAAAAATTCCCAAAAATACAGTGAGATAACTAAGGTTCAATATGATAGGAGAAAGAGAAGGAACAAAAAATCTATTTTTGACGTTGGAGATCGCCATATAGATCGAAGATAGACTCGCAGTAACGATTAAGAAAAACAGAATATAGGTAAGTTCGACTACAAGCCCGGAATATTCTGCGGTCCCGCCGACAAGGATCGGCAAAGCAAAAGGAGAGAATGTAAATACGATTACTACGAAACTTAGTAGGATTACGAAAAGAAAACTTAATACTGCACCGCTCATTTTTCGAGCAGCGTCCACTCCTTCCTTCTCCGCATCCGAGTATAATGGCATGAAGGATTGGGAAAGAGTTCCCTCTGCCAATAAATTCCGGAACATATTTGGCAATCTATATGCGACTGAAAATGCGGAGGCCACTGTGCCTGTCCCGAAAGACACGGCCATAAAATGGTCTCGGAACACTCCTAAAATTCTAGAAATGAGGGTGTAAAAAGAAAGAGCGAAACTTCTTCTAGCTGCTTGGGACAAGAGATCCTACGTGGTCGGTGTTTCCGGCGAACTGAAACTAACCTAATAGTTTCTCCAAGTATCGAACTCCACCGGTGCGACTTACGTCAAACTGAATTCCGCAATTAGGACATTGGTGACGGCCAAGACTCTTGATCCTAAGTCTTGCTCTACAAGACTCGCAATACAAGACCCTTTCTTGGAAGTTTCGCGCCTGCTCTAAGGAATGGTCCAGATCCTTACCGATTTTAGTCTTCTCCGCCGGCTCTTTTCCATGGATTGGAACAGTACTGATCTCAGGAACATATACGTCCGACTTGCTAAGACTGGAAGAAGGACTTGAATAAAACTGGATTGGCTTAGTTTGTCTTAGAGAAGAAATACTTTCCGACTTTTCGGATCTCGTCCTTCTATCCTCAATTTTTAAAGAAGAAAGCCAAACTTCTGCGTCTTTTTCATTTTTAAAAAAGTTCGGGTTCTTATTCAAACCGAACAATCCTAAAACAAGTAAACCTTCTTCATTCCAATCGCTGAATGCAATATTACCGCCGAATTTATCGAAGAAGTTTTTTAACTCTACAAGTGCGGAAATCCCATCTTCTTCTATATATTCCACGGAACGAGAATTGACTAACACAAGTCTTTCCCCTTCTTCCCAACGAGTTTTGATAAATCGTACGAGATCGAATGCGGAATAAGAATCGAGAACCCCTTTCGGAGTTACCTTCAGTATATGTCCTAGTTTTGTAGTATGAATTTCCAAAAAAGTTTATCCTAGATAGATAGCGTCTATAATTTCCGCTTTCTCCCTATTGACTGCTTGCGCAGTAGAAGGAGCAGATACCGCAGGGGTCACCGGCACATTACTCGGAGAAACAGGAGCCGGATTTTGACTTTGGTAAGAAGTTGAAGTAGATGGATTTTCTCTCCAACGGATAGGACCTTGTGTTTGAGCAAAGTCGACCTTCTCCCATAAAGGAGGAGAAGAAGGATCCGCAATATACTTTCCATCTTGAGTAAAGGAAGTGCGAACACTCTTAATGAGTAAATGAGCAAATCCTAATATAAAAGCACAGATAAGAGCGATAATCGCATTATTCTGCAAAGTCCACCAGAATAGCTCTGTCTGTATCTTTACAAAATGTGTAAAATTCCCTCTTTCATATTTCATATGAAGAGAAGCTACCCTTTCCAATTTTTCAGGATGATATACTGCCATGGAAAGAAGAACGCTCGGTTCGGAAATTTCAGGGAAATACGGAGAAACGATCTGCATCAGTTTATCATTCTGGAATGTATTCTTTTCTCCCAAAAGGATCGGAGTTCCAATCTGCCATTTTCTCAAATGATGTGCTGCCGTATAACTTGGAGATAAAAACTTAGGTTCAGGTCTTCTTTTTACTCTAGGGTCAGACACATAATCTTCGTTAGATGATGCAAGAACGATCCCTGAATCATTAGTCAAACTAATCTCAGAAATAATAAATCCTTCCTTATCTCCCGAAGTCACTTTCACAAGTCTAGTGAATGCGAAGTTCAGATCTTCCAATCTGTCTTTGCTTAATTTTCCTTCACTGGATTTGGAGATGGCACCGATAGTGTCCCTGGCTCTTTGATCCGAAAGATTTTTGATCTGCTCGAAAGAAGCAAGAGAAGATTCCAGGAAGGCCCATGCAGAGGCTCCGGCTGCGATTCCTTCACAAATCAAAAGTGCTAAAATGAAAAATAGAATATGTTTAAAAATTTGCACCTGGGAACCTCTCTTCTTTTAAAAATCGGCCGATTTCGGCTTTTTTCTAAAGAATAAAAATCCATTTTAGGCGCGGATCTTGTCTTTAATCGGCCTTAAATTTTCCAGAAATTTGGACTGAAATGCTTGGATCCATTCCTTCTTCTTATCTTCTCCGCTCGGAAGCCCGAGTTGGGCGACTGAAATCATGGACTTCCAGTCCTGTCCGCAAGGATGGATACACTGAAAGGCGGAAAAATCGTTAGAAACGTTAAGAGCGATCCCGTAGCTAGTAAACCAAGACTTGAACAAAACTCCCATCGAAAGAATTTTACGATTGGGAGAAGTAGAAAGATAAAGTCCGGGGGCGTGAGGATTTTTCACAAGATCCAAACCCCAAACTTTCTTTGTGGAATAAATTGCAGATTCAAGCACTTGGTCCAGAAATTCCGCGATGGAAATTTCCCTTTTTTTCAAGTCCAAATGTACATAGGTAACGATCTGTCCCGGCTCATGAGCGGTATAATCCCCTCCTCTTTTTATGTATTGGAGAGAGATACCTTGTTCGGAAAGGAAGTCCTCATTTCGGAGAAGATTGTCGATATTATAATTGATCCCCCCGGTAATCGTAAGAGGGTGTTCTAAAAATAGAATCGATTCCCTTCTATTCTCCCGGGACTTTTCCTGGAAGCGAACGTAATCTTCGTACGGAAGGGGATTTTTCAGGGAAAAAGCCTGCACACTCGTATTATTTATGGAAAAGCTGCTCGAAGTCATCTCCTTTATACTCCAAAGATCTCCCAGAGGAAGAAACCGTCAGGAACTCGCAAAATTGGTCTATCTTTCTGACGGAGTATTCTTCCAAAAATACGCCAAAGTGATTACGGGGCAAAAATATATCCATTTGGAAGATTCTCCTTATCCGATGGAGCTGAATCAGGCACTTCTTCACCTGAAAGAAAATCGTCTAATAGATGTGATCCCAAAATTGACCGAGACCGGGATCTCGGGTTATTTACTAACCTGGGTAGGAACTGAGCATGAGGACGAAATAGACCTGAATCGCCAGGAAAAAAGGATCCTTCGCAAGGTTCTGGAAAATTTCAAAGGAAGCGTTTACGACGAGAACAGAGTGTATCCGAATTTGTATGAGAATTACGTGATCACTCCTCTTTTCTCGGAAATTAAGTTTAGCAAAGAAACTATTAACACTAAAATCCATTTCTTTAAGAGAAAAACGCTTTTGAATATCTCGGGCAAAATATTTAAGGTACTTTTTAGCGAGTAAACTGAATGCTCATCAATATTTGCAAAGGTAAAATCCATAGAGCCACCGTAACCGACGCTGACCTCAATTACGAGGGAAGCCTGACGGTCGATATGGATTTAGTAGATGCCGCAGGAATGTATCCTTACGAAAAAGTTTCCGTTGTGAATGTAAACAATGGATCCAGATTCGAGACATATCTGATTGAAGGCAAAAGAGGTTCCGGAGAGATCTGCTTGAACGGTGCCGCTGCCCGTCTCGGAATGAAAGGAGACAAGGTAATCATCATCTCCTACGGCTCCTTGGAAGAAAAAGATCTGCCCAAGGGTTACAAACCCCAAGTCGTACTCGTAGACGACAAGAACCATATCAAAGAAGCCTAATTTCTTAGGCTTTTTCCAAACTTTAATCCGCTGGACTAAATTTCCTAGATTCGATAGAATCGATCCGTTTTTCCGCCCGAAGCGGAATTCTTCTCATTTTTTTGAGGAAAACGAGAAGGAACGGCTAAGTTTCGAGGCTAAGAAGTCGATATTCAATATGAAGAACCGTACTGGGACAATAAATCGCATGAAATCCGTCGCAAAATTTTCTTTTATCCTATTATTCTTAATTTTGGGAAATGGCATTTCCGGCCAAAACAATGCAGAGAAGGAAAGCAAAGGTTCCGAAGGAGTGGAATACTATCCACTCGCGTATTACGACGATAGACTCTTAGTCAAAGAAGTTTCCTTCTTCCGTAGACATGCGGACAACGGAAAGGGCGAGTTTATGGACGTGATGGTAGAACTCGAGAACAGAGACTTCGACCCGGCGAACTTCTCCATTTATATTTTAGCAGTAAACGAAACTCCTCTTTCCAGAGTAGACGATCGCAGAGAACTGGTCCCCTTCCCTAAATGGAGACAGTACGATGTGGAAGAAGAAACAAAGGTAGTAAACTTCCAGAACCTGGTTCCGGTAAAACTAGACAGTAAAAACGTTTGGGGAGAGAAGAAATACGGAGAAGTGAAAAAGAGCTACGATGAAAAGATCGCGAGAGGAGAAAAAGTAAAATTCCCGAATCCGAATCTGGACACTCTGGTTCATTATCTCACTAATAATCCTAAGGATGCGCTTCCTATCGTTCTTTATGGAGAAGAAGGTCCAGCAAAAGACAAAGTGCTCGTAAGTAACTTTGTTCCTCAAACTGCAGAAGATCTGCAAAAACAAAAGCACGACACTTTAAGCAAACACACTTATACCGTATACAATGCTAAATACAAATCCACGATCTTCTCTCATCATTACACGGAGTATCGTCCTGGATATTTCACTTTTAACAAGGTGGTAGTTCTGATCTTCAACCCTCAAAAAGAGAAGAACAAACTTGTCTATCGTAAGATCATAGACATTAACGGTTTGAAATTGGTGAACTAAGACTAAAAAGACCTGAGCTTGCTTCTCAAGTCAGTATAATAAAAAAGGACCCGTTTTTGGGTCCTTTTTTTGTGCTCAGGGACTTTGACCAGATTGCGGTCTATGGTAACGATCTATGCTGCCCGGAACGAATCTTGTGGTCCAAAGTCCTCGGTCGATGTTTTTCTCCACCCAACCTTTTCCATGATCCCATCTTCCATCCGATATAAAATCGAAAAAGTAAGAGGAGTTCATGTACCGGTAGGAGTCCATGATATCTAAGATATCCCGACTCTCCGAGTCCTCAGGAGCCTCTTCGAAGTAGAAGTTGCTATCCATTCGCCTCTACCATGAATCTTTCCATCCAAATGTCCATCTTTATTTGCGTAATGAGAAAATAATCTAGGATTGGTCCCATATTAAGACTCATCCCCTGATACCTTAGACTCCGGCTCCTCCCTATTCCCCTCCCTCTGGTTAGAAATAGAATAAAGGAAAGGCAAAAATCCCTGGTTTTTTTCTGGATTAGGTTCCTTTCTTAAAAACTTGGATCGGGTCTTTCTATAAGATTGTTTGGTCTGCCTGAACTTCTCCGCCTCATCCAAAAGTCCATCCAATCGATTTTCTAGAAAAAATCTGAGTTCTTCCTGCAAATCCTCGCCGATTTTTTCGGCTCCTTTTTCTGAATTTTTTGGCTCCTTCTCCATTTCCGGCCCCCACATTATATTTTAGGTTTTCCCCGGACAAACAGGTGCCTAATCCGAAGAATGGAGCGCATTTTTTTTCTTGCGACAAGGGAGTTTAGGCCCAAATTTGAGGGAATGCTAAATCCTACAGAACTCACGGAAGCCCTCGTCTCTGGGAAAGATATCGAACTGGAATATAGATTTATTTCGGACGAGGATCACCAGCAGATTTATCTTCTGCTCTTACAGGTTTTGGGAAACTTGGACAGGTTGTTTCTCACGGAAGTGGTTTCCACCATTCTAAAAGAACTCTTGATGAACGCAAATAAAGCGAACGCCAAGAGACTTTTCTTCCTTACAGAGGGATTGAATATCAACGAAGCATCTCATTATAACAAAGGGATGAAACGTTTTCTGGAAGATATCATTCATAAATGGGATGAACAAGAAAAGGTACTAAAAGGTTCCAATTTAGCCGTGCGTCTTCGCGCAAAGATCATGAATCAGAACCTGATCTTTTTGATAGAAAATGATGCCGCACTTCTTCCCCAAGAATCCGAAAGGATCAAGGCTAGATTAGAATCGGCGAGTAAGTTCAACGATCTATCGGACGCATTCATGTCTATGGCGGACAGCCAAGAAAGCGCAGGCCTAGGACTTGTGCTCATACAACTATTATTAAAAAACTCAGGCATAGGCCCCGATAAATTTAAGATAGAAACTGACGGCAAGATTACAAGAGCGACCTTGGTGATCCCTAAACAGATCGTTCCATTGGATGTGGCCACTAAACTCAAAGACAAGATCTTTGCAGAAGTAGATGGACTTCCCCCTCTTCCTCATACTCTCACACGGATCATAAATCTTTGTAACAATCCTGATTCGGATCTAGGAGTGATTGCAAACGAGATAGAAAGGAACCCTGCAATTAGTGCGGATCTTCTAAAACTATCTAACTCTGCCGGTTTCGCGAGTAGGAATAAGGTAAATACAATCGTCCAAGCTGTTAAGGTTGTGGGACTGAAGAACGTCCGAAATCTTTTGTACGTATCGGGAGTCCGAAAGATTATGGAAGGAAGATATTCCAAACTGCAGGAAGTATGGAATCATTCCAACCTTGCGAGTTATTTCGCAAGACAGGTTTCCCAAAGAGCGGGACTCGGAAAACTTTCCGATATCGCAGCGGTCGGTGCTTTACTCCATGATTTAGGAAAATTCATTTTGCTTTCATTGGATCCAACATTATTCAAACGTTTGGCATCTTACCAAAAGCATAGAGACCTTTCCAATTCCACGATCTTAGAAGAAATTTCCACAGGCATTTCTCATCCTACCTTAGGCGCAATGCTTGCGAGAAAATGGGATTTTCCTCCTGATCTTGTTCATATGATAGAATTTCATCATAGAGCCTTCATGGCAACTAACACGATTTATACGGATTTAGTTGATTCTGTATACGTCGCAAATATGATGTGCGATTATCTGGATAAGAAAACCAGCTATTACGCAGCTGATTCGAGTATACTAAAAAAATTCCAGTTAGATGATAAGGCAAAGTTCGAAGAGACCTGCGAAAAATTAGCAAAGGCCTACGAGATCGCGAATGAAGAAAACTGAATCCAATAATCTGCTCAATTTACACGGAATAAAGTTTTATAGATCCGGGACTCCCATTTTAGACGGGATCGACTTTCAGATCAATTCCGGAGAGCATTGGGTTCTATTAGGACGCAACGGTGCCGGAAAGACCACACTTGTAAATTTGATCTACGGTTCTGTTTGGCCCACCGCAGGTAGGATCAATCTTTTTGGAGAGACATTCGGAGAAACTCCTCTGCAAATCTTACGTAATAAAATTGGGATCTTGGATTCTTCCCAGCAAGAAAGCGCACTCCAAAAAAGTCTTACAGTTTATGATGTTCTTCTCACTGGTTTTTTTCATACCATAGGTTTTTATAGAGAATCCAACGCTTGGGAAGAAAAAGAAGCAGAACGAATTTTAGAAGAGAACGGTTTCGGCGCTAAAAGAAATCAATTATTTCGCACTTTATCATCGGGAGAAAAGAAGAAGATACTCTTTTTAAGAGCGATGTGCACTTCTCCTGAATTTGTGATCTTAGATGAGCCTTGCTCCGGTTTAGATCTGACCGCGAGAGAGGAATTTATAGACTTCTTGGACGAATATAAGAAGAATCGAAACTTCACTTCTATTTACATCACTCATAGGATCGACGAGATCCCTCCTTTTTACGAACATGCAGCTCTTTTGAAGTCAGGCAAAATTTTATTTTCAGGTGAGATCAAAGAAGCATTCAGTTCTGCACGACTTTCAAATCTATATGATCGCAAGGTAGAAGCGGAAAACCGTAACGGCACCTGGGTTGCAGTCACCGAGAGAAAGTAATCAAAGATATTCAGCGTAATCGCAAGCGGGAAATCTAGAACAGATATAATATTCTTTCTTTTTGGGAGATTTTTTTCTAACTCTCTCACCCTCTTTGCAAACAGGGCAAATTCCATACTTAGGCGTTTTCGGTTTTTCATTTAGCTGCTTATTGATCGCAATTATATTCGTTTTCTTTAATTGAGAATCCAAAACAGAGTAAAATTCAGAAAGCACCTTGGATCTACTTTCTTCTCCCGAAGCAATAGAATCCAATTTTTGTTCCATTTCGGAAGTAAATTTTTCTCGAAATAGATCTGCGAACGCAGCCTGAAGAAATGCATTCACTTTTTCTCCTAGAGTCTCTGAATATAATTTTCCTTTTTCCGAATATACGTATTTTCTTTTATATAATGTTTCCAGGATAGAAGCAAATGTAGAAGGTCTACCTATCCCTTCTTTTTCTAGTTTAGAGACGAGACTTGCTTCCGTGTATCTGGGAGGGGGTTCCGTCGTCTTTTCTTGGATTTCCCATGGATCTGGAGTGAGAGTTTCTCCCTTTTTCCAAGAGGGAAGTACGTCGGGGCTTAGATTATAGATCTTTTTATAACCAGGATCTATAGTAAAAAGTTTTTCTCCTTCCCAAACTTCTCCACCGCCATTTGCTACAAATTCTAATCTTTTCCATGTTTCCGGTTTCATTTGAGAAGCGACTGCACGTTTCCAGATCAGTTCGTATAATTTTTTGGAATCTTTACTCAGATTACGATCAGCAACTTCGAGTACAAAAGAAGGTTCTAAAAATACATCCACAGGTCGGATTGCTTCGTGAGCATCCTGAGACTTCCCTTTCGTTTTTTTGAGCCTGTAAGTTTGGGTTTTATCCGATATGAATTCTTTTCCGAATTTGGACGCGATCTTTCTGCGGATAGAATCTCTCGCCTCTTCTCCGATCCGAACTGAATCTGTTCTCATATAAGTGATAAGCCCTTGGGATTTTCCTTTTCCCAGATCCGTTCCCTCATACAATTCTTGCGCGAGTTTCATTGTTTTAGAAGCGGAAAATTTTAAGACTCTGAAGGCTTCCTGCTGCAAAGTTGCAGTAGTAAAAGGAGGTGGAGGTAATGTTTCTCCAAACTTTTCCTTTCTTTCAGCGACCTGCAATACTTTCGTTTTTTTTAATATAGAATCCAAGAATTGAGATGCGTCTTTTTGCGTGATAAACGCGTCTCTTTTGGAATAAAAAACGATCCTTTCATTTTCTCCAGATCCATAAAATACTGTGGCGGAAACAAGCCAGGTGGTAACCGGAATGAAACTACGGATCTCTTCCTCTCTTTCGCAGATCCATTTTAGAGCGACAGACTGGACTCTTCCTGCTGAGAGACCTTCTCCGCCTACTGCTCTCCATAAAAACGGACTGACCTTATATCCGATCAGTCTATCTAAGATTCTTCTTGCTTTTTGGGAATCTACCAGGTCCAGATCTATCTCATCCGGTTCTGAGATTGCCTGTAAAATTTTGTCCTTCTGGATCTCTTGGAAACGAATTCGGGAGATCTTTGCCTTCTTCCCTAATTTTTGGGCCAGGATATATCCTATAAATTCTCCTTCTCTGTCCGGGTCGGTTGCTATGAGTACAGAAGAATGAGATTTAGCCTCTTTTAAAATGGATGATAGGACTTTCTTTTTGCCTTTGAGAGGAACATACTCCGGCTCGAAATCTTTTTCTATTTTGATCCCGATCCGATCCGTAGGAAGATCCAAAATATGTCCGAAGGTGGCGAGCACCTTATACTCTTTTCCCAAATAGGAAGAGATTGTTTTGACTTTGGTAGGAGATTCTACAAGTACTAGGATGGACATTTTGGATCGGGCCGAAAATCCGACCCTTCCATATTTTTCTAATGTGGTCCTAACTCTTCAATCAAATATCCATTCGGATAAGTAGGGTTATTTCGTTTAGTCACGTAATACGGAGTTTTTCGAGGGGGCCAAAAATATCGTAAGACAAATGCCCTGAATTTCAAAACCACATGAGTTAAAGCTGCGACGATCGGATTCGCTTTTGGAAATCCCATTGCTTCTCTAAGAGGTTTGTCCATGAGAGAATAGACTGCATGATATACTAAATATTCCAAGCCGGGGATCTTTGGAATTCTGGCAGAAGCGATTTTCATAGTCGCAAGCGCTACTTGTTCAGAATCAGGAGTGCGGAGGAATTTTTCCTTTTCGAAACTTTGATTAAACTCCAACATTTCTTCGTAGGTTTCCGGAATATTTTTGATATTCATCATTTTTCCGATCCGTTTCCAAAGATAGAAGTTAGCGAGCCTTTCTTTTTCAGTGCTCCTTCTCCAGCCGAACTTTTGGTTCCAGCGATCCGGCTCGAATATAAATGTTGTGAGAGTATAGAGAAAATCTTCGTTCTTGATCGCGTATTCTTTATGGATCTGGTTCAGCCTTCTCATAGCTTCTCTTCCTCGTTCACTGTCCAGTCCATTCTCTATAAATTCAGCGAGTATCAAAGCTGTATCGTCGTATCTCTTCTGTCCTGCGTATTCGAATCGTTTTGTTGTATTTAGTATTTTAGAAATGGAAGGAATTGCAAATGTCCTGAAGAATGAAATAGCAAGTGAGATCTCCACATCCTGAGGAAAATCATAACTTCCTGAAAGGAATACGATCTTCTGTGCATCCTTCTCCGCATCTAACTCATTGATTTGTTTTAATATTTTCAAACGGTTGAACATCTGTTTATTTTTTCCTTTGATATCTAACTTTTTATTATATCACTTTTTCGCACAGATGTTCGATTAAATTCGAAACGCAAGTATTTTATTATAATACTTTTATAACAAACGATAAAGGTATAAAAAAATCCCGACGTTTCCGCCGGGATTTCAAAATCTCAGACTTAGAATTAAATCTTAGCCGTTAGATGGAACTGGGAAAAGTCCTTCGATAGAAAGGTATCTTTCTCCTGTGTCATAATTGAAGGTAAGAACTGTAGCTCCTTCCGGAAGCTCAGGAAGTTTTTTAGCAACCGCTGCTAAAGCTGCACCGGAAGATACTCCTAAGAAAATTCCTTCTTCTTTTGCTGCACGAAGTGCGTATTCGAAAGCTTCGTCCTTAGAAACTTGGATCACTCCATCTAGTAGATCGGTGTGTAAGTTTTTAGGAATGAATCCAGCTCCAATTCCTTGGATCGGGTGTGGTCCAGGTTTTCCTCCGGAAATCACTGGGGAAGCTTCCGGCTCAACTGCGAATACTTTAGTTTTTGGGAACTTCTCCTTTAGGACTTTAGCAACTCCAGTGATATGTCCACCTGTTCCTACTCCAGTAATCAGAGCATCCACTCCGTTAGGGAAATCTTTCAAGATTTCTGCTGCAGTAGTTTCGACGTGTACTTTAATGTTTGCTTCATTCTCGAACTGTTGAGGCATCCAAGCTTTTGGATTTTCAGAAACTAGTTGTTTTGCTCTTTCGATTGCTCCAGGCATTCCCTTTTCACGAGGAGTCAGGTCGAATTCTGCGCCGTAAGCAGCCATAATTCTTCTTCTTTCCACACTCATAGACTCAGGCATAACCAGGATCAAACGGTATCCTTTTACTGCTGCAACAAGAGCTAAACCAATACCGGTGTTTCCGGAAGTCGGCTCGATGATTACTGTATCCTTAGTGAGTTTTCCGCTTTTTTCAGCGTCCTCGATCATAGAAAGCGCGATACGATCCTTGATAGAACCGCCTGGATTGCTACGCTCTAATTTAGAATATACATTGTATTTAGATCCAAAGAGTCGGTTGATTTTCACATGGGGAGTATTACCGATCGTCTCTAAGATATTATTTGCTTTCATTAGGAATTCCTACCTTTGCAGCTGGATTTTTGTGAACTTGTCAATATATTAAACATCTTTTTCAATATATCAAATGCGATCAATGAAAAAAGATCAAAACTGTCCGGATATTTCTAAGATGTGCTAAACTTCTTTCAAGACAATTCCGGCTAAAAAGGCCTCCGTTTCCGGTCGCCAGGAAAGTCCTAACCCTTTATAAACCGCATAGATGGTGGAAATATGCACATTCGAATCCCCAGGAGTGGCGGCATATCCGCGTATTTCTCTTCCATTCACTTCCAGTGCGGAGATTGGAAATACTGCATGAGAGAAAATCCGTCCGTACACTCCTCGATCTCTTCCTGAGGAGAAGATTGAGTTCGTAGAAACCAGTTCGGTGATACTTAAGAACGGATCATTATTGATCTTAGATACCAGCCATTCTTTAGAAACTTCTCTTTTTAAGCGAAGATGAAACCGGATTAGGTGCATATATGGGGAGTTGATCGTTACGGAAGAAGATCCCAATTTAATCTTAAATCCAAGATCAGCGTATACTTCGTTCAATAATCTTCCATGGTGGGTCCCGGTTTCCGATTCAGGAAGAACAAGTAAAGGTCCGGTCACGTGGGGATCATTCTTTGCCATATCCGCATCTCGACGGATCACAAAAAAATCAGCCTCTTCTAAAATGTTTACCAGCTCTTGTGGTTTTTCCGAGTAGAAGGGCCTAAGTATCCCGGCTAATGTATGAGTGTTACATGTAGAAATATGGATGAACTTAGGAGGATTTTTTTCTAAGAGTGGAGAACTTTCAGGATACAAAAATTGTGGTCCGAAAGAATGTTCACTTCCCTGAGCTATAAAAAGTTTAATCTGATCGTAGATCTGATCTGAGTATTCGGACTTTCTTTTGTCTGCGATCCCGGGCGGGGAAGAATCACATACTACAAGAGACTGGGACAATGCATCCTGTTTGGAGATCCATTCCGGAAAAAAATTTTGAACTCCATTGGAGCCATCGTCTACTATGACCCCGCCTTTTTCGAGCAGCGAAAGTATTTGAGGTATTTCAGATTTTTGTAATTTATACGGTTCTATAAATACCTGGAATCCGCCAAATTTATTTTTTAATAATAATAACAAAGAAGCCAGAGGCCAACCTATGACCCCTGTCCCTCTTAGGTATACTCCCGGAATTTTTGTTTCGCTCACATAGTAAAGTTTTCCGCAAGTTCCCTAAACGTATAGGAAAATTTTGTAAAATTAAACTATGCTGATCCTATAGGAAAAATCATCCAGATAATTGTTCTTATAGGTGACGTAATTTGCAGCGGTTCTCTCGATCAGATTCCTTTCTTCTTCAGTAATATCTCTTACGATCTTTGCGGGAGATCCCATCACCATCGCTCCCGGTGGAATGATCTTACCTGGAGTTACCATTGCGCCTGCGGCCACGAAAGAGTATTCTCCTAATTCCACTCCATCCATGATGATCGCTCCCATTCCCACGAATGAATTGTTTTTAAGTTTACATCCATGAAGAACAGCTCTATGACCCACGGAAACATTATCTCCGATCTCCACTGGATGAGTGTTTCTGGAAACATGGACCACCGTCATGTCCTGTATGTTTACATTGTCTCCGATACGAATATAATTTACGTCTCCCCGGATCAATGTTTGGAACCAGATAGAGGAATCTTTTCCGATCACTACATCCCCTACTACCAAAGAACCAGGAGCTAAGAACACTCCGTCTTTGAAGATAGGACGTTTACCCATGTATTCTAATATATTTCCGGCCAGATGTACTTCTTGCATATACTTTCCCTCGGTAGCACTCCCATTTTACAACATTTCTAGACCTAAACAAGTCCAAATTATGAATGCGTTTCTTGAGCTTAGCTAATGTTATATCAAAATCTAATTTCGCTCAAATTTTAGAATTTCTATTTTTTCTAAAGTTTGTTTCGAGATCTTGTTCCAGCCGGATCTTAAAAACCAATCTTGCATCTCGGTTCCTAATTTCTCTGAATTGTTTTTCTCTAAGGTTTGTAAAAGAGATAATGTGATCGGCTCATAACGGACCAAGGAAATGGATCCTTTTTTAGAGGAAAGGATCTTAGTTAATTCCGGAAGATCTTCTAGCTCCTCTATCCTTAATACTTTCTTACGTAAAATTTCCTGACCAAACAATGCGGATATACTCGACTCCGTTGTCAGATATATTTCCGAATTAGAGCTCAATAAGAACTCGTTGTATTTTACGTATTCCTTGGAAAGTTTTTCTTGAGTCAAAAAGTAGATCTTAGAAAAGAATAAGGTCACCAAAAATAAAATTCCCGTCAAAATCCAAACAGTCTTAGGAACTCTTTCTGAATTCTTTTTGGAGAAGAATAAAACGACGATCGGAACAATCAGCCAAGAAAGATATCTGGTCCCCCAATCTATATTGGAATCGTTTGGAGCCAGATAAGCCCCTAAAAAAAGGGAAATTAAGATCGCCAGAGAGAGTTTTTTTTCAAATTTCTCGAGTTCTTTCCAACGAATAAAAAAGTATACCAACCAAAGCAAAACCCAAGGGCAGAAGAATAAAAAACCGACTCTTGCATTTCCGAAAATAAGAAGAGAAGTGTATTTTTCGAATCCGGTATCCCAACCTATTTCTGCATTGGTCTCTATTCTAGTTCCCAAGGCGGAACCGTACAGATAATAGTTTAAAATTCCGTAAAATATCACTCCGATACCGGTTCCTATGAGTAGGATCAACCTGTCCTTATCTCTTGTAGAAACCTCGGATCTACCTTTTTGAATGAATTCAGCCAGGTGAAAAACTCCGAGGACGAAATATAAGATCGTATTCTCCGGCCGAAAGAAGAACCCGAGTCCTACAAAAAATCCTATAAAGAGACCGAGCGGCCGAGTCTTTACCGGGCAGGCGTAAAATGTGAGTCCTACACAGGTTAAAAGAAATGTAATGGAATAATCCGGGAATAATGCTGAATGGAAAAAAGCGGGACCGAAACTTAAAAATAGGACCGAAGCCCATTTTAAGTCCAGTTCGAACTTTAGGAAAAGTACTCCGATCCAAAAAAACAAAATAGAAACGTAAAATAGAAAACTATAATCTCCTAATAGACCGAATATGGAAGCGAACAGAGAGAATGCTACAGGGAAAGGTCCGGAAATTCCGTTTTGTAACTGGACCTGCCAGCTTGGAAAAAATTTACAGCCGCCTAGATCCTCTAAAATTTTACAACTAAGATACTCGCTTTTATATCCTGAATCTATGAATGCTTGTGCCTGAACGATCTTGTTCTGGTTGTCGGAGACTAAAACTGAATTTGCATCTATCTTAAATAAGAATAATGCAGTGAATACAATACAACTAAGAGGAAATAAAAACTGAAGTTTAGAAATTAGGCTTTTTCCGCCGATTGTTTCCAATGAGAAGAAGGTTCCTTTATTTTCGAATTTGAATATATGACCCTCTAAAATCTGATATTTCAACTTTTTTTTAAATAAAATCTACTTTGCCCATTTTCTATACATTCATACCCTAGCCTATAATGTTCTCATTGAAAAAAGAGTTCGGAGAGAAGGAAAAAAAATTCGATCGAAAGAAATTCGCTCAGGTTCTTTCGATCTCTCTTGTGGTTGGATTTTTATTCGCGACCGCAGTTCGAATCTGGTTTGTATTTCCATTCGTCCCAGAAACGGAAGAGATGTCTCCTGCGCTCCCTAAAGGAAAAAGAATTTATATCTCCAGATTCGTTCGAGATTCTTCCTTGTTTTTAGGGGATGTGGTACTCGTGGCACATCCGACGCAAAAAGGAAAAGTAGCTTTGGTCCGTATCATGGGAAAATCTGGAGACCAGATCTCTATCAAGGACAAGGTCCTTTACAGAAACGGCACCTCCGAGGCTCAGGAAAAATCAGACTTCTCCTTACAATTCAAAGACGCAAGGCCAGCCTTCTCCGGGACTTATTCAAGCAGGGATAATCTTTCCAACCTAACAGTAGAAGATCGAAATTACTTTCTTCTATGTGATAACCGAGACGACTGCGTGGATTCCAGAGATTTCGGCCCCATACCTTTCGAAAAGATCATAGGCAAAGTCCTTTAATTCAACCGCGACAGCGATGCGCAGGGTTTAGTCCGAAGGACCGAAGCCCGTAGCAGCGCGGTCCGGACGGAGTCCGGAGTCGCCCAAAAGCTCGAAAAAAACGGATTTTCAGGATGGTTTTGTTATAAAAACATGTATTTGAAGAGCCCAAGGCTCCTGTTTTATCAAATAACATTAAGGAAATAAAGGGAAGAAAATGACAAGAATCGCTATCAACGGTTTTGGCCGAATCGGTCGCCTGGTATTCCGTTCCGGGATCAAAGACCCAAATATTGAATTTGTAGCAATCAACGACCTAGTAACTCCGGACAACCTAGGATATCTTTTAAAATACGATTCTACTCATGGACGTTTTAACGGCACCGTTTCGCATACTGACGATTCACTTATCGTTGACGGTAAAAAAGTTCTTTGTGTATCCGAAAGAGATCCAGAAAAACTCCCTTGGAAAGATCTAAAAGTGGATTATGTAATCGAATCTACCGGTTTATTCACAGACAGAGTCGGTGCAGAAAAACATATCAAAGCCGGAGCTAAAAAAGTGGTGATCTCCGCTCCTGCAAAAGACAAAGACATCCCTACTTTTGTTATGGGAGTGAATAACGAAAAATATGATCCAAGCAAGGATCATGTGGTTTCCAACGCTTCCTGTACTACGAACTGTCTTGCTCCGATCACTAAAGTAGTTTTGGACAATTTCGGGATTGAAGAAGGTCTGATGACCACTATCCACGCTACTACTGCGACTCAGCCTACTGTCGACGGGCCTTCTAAAAAAGACTGGAGAGGAGGAAGAGGAGCAATGCAAAACATTATCCCAGCTTCTACCGGTGCAGCTAAAGCGGTTGGTCTTTGTATTCCTGAAGTTAACGGAAAACTAACCGGTATGTCTTTCAGAGTTCCAACTCCAGACGTTTCTGTTGTAGACTTAACTGTTAGAACTACTAAAGAAACCAGCCTAAAAGAAATTTCTGCAAAAATGAAAGAAGCTTCTGAAGGGGCTATGAAAGGGATTTTAGGTTATACTGACGAGATGGTTGTTTCTAACGACTTCTTAAGCTCAACTCTTTCTTCTATCTTTGATGCTGACGCTTGTATCGAGTTAAATTCCAGATTCTTTAAATTGGTTTCTTGGTATGATAACGAGATGGGTTACTCTAACAGAGTTTTAGACCTAATCCGTTACATGGCTAAAAAAGGTTAATAGATGCAACAATTACCCAGACTCGAAAACGAGGACGTCAAGGGGAAACGAGTTTTTCTGAGGGTCGATTTTAACGTCCCTCTGGATAACGGTAAAGTTTCCGACAAGACTAGAATTGAAAAGACACTTCCTACCATTGAATTATTGGTAAAAAAAGGTGCCAGGGTGGTGATCGCAAGTCACCTTGGCCGTCCTAAAGGTAAACCGGACCCTCAATATTCTATGGAGCCGGTTTACGAAGTTTTTAAAGATCTAGTTAAAACTTCCGTAATATTCTCAAAAGACGTGATCGGGGAGAATGTAGTAAAACTTTCCAAAGAACTTAAGGATGGAGAGATCCTGATTCTTGAAAATTTACGTTTTCATAAAGAAGAAGAGGAAAATAGTCCTGCTTTCGCCAAAAGCCTGGCTGCCCTCGCCGATGTTTATGTAAACGATGCATTCGGTGCTGCTCATAGAGCTCATGCTTCTACGGAAGGAATTGCACATCTTCTACCTTCTTTTGCTGGTTTGTTGATGTACAAAGAGATCACCGAACTTTCTTCTCTTCTTTCCCGCCCCGCAAAACCTTTCGTTGCAATCATCGGAGGTTCCAAGGTTTCTTCTAAGATCAGTGTGATCAAAAACCTGATCGAAAAAGTGGATCATATTTTGATCGGCGGAGGAATGGCTTATACCTTCCTGAAATCCAGAGCGATCCCGGTTGGAAATTCGTTAGTAGAAAGAGATTTCGAAGTGGAAGCTTTCCAACTGATAGAAAGAGCTGGAGTCGCAGGCGTGGACTTCCAACTTCCTGTGGATCATGTGATCGGTGATAAATTTGATGCGAATGCTAAGACCAAAACCGTAGACAAGATGGGAATTTTGGACGGTTGGATGGGAATGGATATCGGTCCTAAAACGATCGCAAATTACGAAAAAGTAATTAAGAATGCGGCTACGATCGTTTGGAACGGTCCTATGGGAGTTTTCGAATTCGATAAATTCGCAGCAGGTACCATGGCGATCGCAAAAGCGGTTTCTAAGTCCAAAGCCAGAACTGTAGTGGGTGGAGGAGATTCCATCGCTGCGATCAATAAGGCTAAAGTGGAAGATAAGATCACTCACGTTTCGACTGGAGGAGGAGCCTCCTTGGAATTTTTAGAAGGTAAAAAACTCCCCGGAGTTGTGGCTCTTCTAAAACAATAATCTAACGAATCAAAGGAAATATATATGCGCCCTAAAATTATCGCCGGTAACTGGAAAATGAATCTTTCCGAAAAGGAAGCGTTGGCACTCGCAAGCGGCCTAAAGGAAAAGTCTTCTTCTCTTCCCGATAATAAAAAGGCGGTTGTATTTCCTTCTTCCATTCATCTGGCTGCAGTTGCTCGAATATTAGAAAATTCGAAAATTGCTGTCGGAGCACAAAACATCTACCCTGCTCCTCTCACTGCTATGACTGGTGAAACCGGTCCTGATCAACTTTCCGAGATAGGTATTAAATTTGCTCTCGTTGGTCACTCAGAAAGAAGACAGTTCTTGGGTGAAACAAGCGTATTCTGTAATCAAAAGATCTCTTATCTGACTAAACACGGTTTTACTGCTGTGTATTGTGTGGGAGAAACTCTGGCAGAAAGAGAATCTGGAAATACTTTCGAAGTTCTGAAAAAACAGATCCAAGAAGGTTTAGGCTCTATTGAAAGCGACCAATTCTCTCGTATCTGGGTAGCTTACGAACCTGTCTGGGCGATCGGAACGGGTAAAGTGGCAACTCCTGCGCAAGCGCAAGAAGCCCACGCATTTATTAGAAAAGAAATTTCCGGATTATTCCAAAATGGGAAAACAATCTCGGATGCTATGCCTATCCTTTATGGCGGTTCCGTAAAAGCCGATAACGTGAAGGAACTCCTTTCCCAATCGGATATAGATGGAGGGCTCGTAGGCGGGGCCAGCCAGAAGCTGGAAAGTTTCTTAGCTTTATTCTAATTTCTTCCTACCGTCATAGGCACATGTTTAGGAATGTACTAAACGGCTTGTCAGCCTAGGGCTTGGCGGTAGTTTGGATTTAAAGCGGATTATTTCGCCAAAAAACATACCTTTTTACCTTTAGGAATTCGACTCATGGGCTTTATCACCGGAACCATTCTTGTTCTTTTCGTTTTTGTCAGTCTATTTCTGATCCTTCTTGTTATGATCCAAACAGGCAAAGGAGGAATGGGTGGAGTTCTTGGTGGAGGAGCAAGCCAATCTGTTTTTGGTTCTTCTACTGCGGATGTTTTGACTAAGGCAACTAGAGTTGCTGGACTCACTTTTTTGGCTTTATCTTTGATTCTTTCTTTCCTTTTTGCGAAGACTAGTGGATACAATACCACTCCAACGCCTGAGATCCTTCCTCCACCCGCTGCGGAAGAGGCCCAGGGCAACCAAGGAGGGACAAATGCCCAAGAATCCGCGCCTACTAACGCACCAAGCACAGAAGCACCAGCGCAACCTAAGCCTTAATTTTTATTCTTCTCCGAAGACGGCCTTTCAGGCCGTCTTCATTCTACTCCTTCTTCTTTCCTCTCTTTCTATTAACGCTCAAAACCAGGATGGGACAAAATCCCAGAATAATTCCTCCCCTTCTTCTACCCAAATGTTGAACCAACGTATCTTACGTGCGTATGAAAGCCTAAGTGTTGCCAGAGAACTTTTGAAATTCGAAAGAATGGAGGCTCTTCCGATTGGGACATTGGTAACTTGGGTGGGAAATTATCCGAACCGTAAAGGTGTGAAGATCACTAAGTTCTCCGTGACCCAGTCTGCCTCTCCTGGAGGGATAGAGAGAGCGGAAGAAAAGTCCATTCTTCTGGAATTTAACGGATCCACTCTTTCCAAGGTGGTTTCTGAAATTAAAACCGCAAATTATTCCGCAGACGATACGATCATGATCCGGATGACGGACACTACTCCTTTGGATAATAATGTGGACGATCTGGTGATTTACGCGGATAAGAACGGTAGAGAGGCAGAATATCCTCTGAATTACCTACCTGATGAGGGGGTAAACCGGGATAGATCCGAGTTTAAGAAAGAATTTTACTTAAAGCTGATCGAGGATTTTTTCGTGCATGTTCTAAGACTTCAGGAAATGCAGTCTCAACATTCTTCCAGAAATCAAAAAAAATTACTGCAAAGTTATAAAGAATCCCTAGAATATTGATCCGGATGTCATCCCTAATGGAAAACCTCCACGAAAGAGCGGAGGAACTCCAAGCAATTCTGGACGGAATCACGGAGCCCCTAGTTCTGATAGACTCAGGCTTCCGGGTCCGTCGTGTAAATAAGGCCACTCTCGAATTTTCGAGTGAGCCTGACTTCCCTTCTATCCTCGGCAGAAAGTGTTACGAAATTCTGTACAACCGTTCTGCAGTTTGTCCTTACTGTCCGATGAAAGATCATCATGAAAATGAACCCGACTTTGATGCTGGGTTCGAAGGAAAGGGAGAAGTTGGGCGTGAGATATTTCACGTAGCGAACGATCAAAAAGAGACCTTATATTTAGATTTTTTCCCAATTCGTAAGGATGGAAGTATAGTTTCGATCGTAGAAAAAATCAGTAATATCACTCGTATCAAAGAAAAAGAAGAAGAGAACCTTAGGATACGTAACCTTGCTTCCCTTGGTATTTTTATCTCCGGTGTAGCCCATGAGTTGAATAACCCACTTACGGGTATGAGCCTCACACTTCAAAACTTGATGAATAATCTATCAAGCATGGATCCTGCGTTTTTCCGTAAAAGATTAGAGATGATCAAAGAAGATCTTACTCGTGCGGCGATGATCGTGTTGGATGTGATCAGTTTTGCTAAGCCTGACAAATTAGTAACTACAAATGCAGATATTCATGAAACCATAATGAAGGCAAAGGACTCTGTTACTTGGGTCTATCCCGTTCTTTCTAAAAATACTGAATGGGAAATTTTAAGCGAACCTGGCATGACCTTCCAATTTAATCCAGTCAAGATGGAGAGATTGTTTATTAATCTTTTCAAAAATTCTCTGCAAGCTTATGATTACGGAGAAGGTAAGATCAAAGTAGAAGTCAGGCGCACTCGTAATATGATGCATATTTTTGTGGAAGATACCGCTGGAGGAATTCCGGAAGATATGCTGGATAAAATTTTCTCTCCATTCTTTTCCAAAAATAAGTCCGGGATCGGAACAGGTCTCGGACTTTCCATCTGCCATTCCATCGTAAGGGAACATTCAGGAGAATTAACTGTTCGTTCTTATGATAGAAGGACCAGATTTAAAATTTCTCTTCCATTAGTACAACCAAAAGGAAACTAAATTGTCCAATCATCGTATCTTAGTAGTAGAAGATATACACTCCATCCGGGAGGCAGTAAAAGATATTCTGATCCGAGATTACGAAGTTTTCGATGCGGAAAATTACGATGAGGCGGTTAAAATTCTTTCTAACGAACATATAGATCTGGTAATCACTGATATACGTATGCCAGGAAAGTCTGGGTTAGATCTGATCAAGACCATCCAAAAGGAATATCCTTCCGTCCAGTATTCCTTGATGACCGCTTATAATATTAACGATTACATTAACTTCGCTTACCAACATGATATCTGGAATATCATTCCTAAATATTCTTTTTTGGATATCAATCTGATCACAGTGATGGTCAAAAAACTTCTCTACAAAGATATTTTCGGAGTAGAAAAATATTTCGGTCCGGACTTCAAGATCTTAGAAGGAGAGGGAGAAGAAGTATTCTTAGTTCCTCCGGAAAACGGGATCGTGTTCCGCAAGATCAGCTCTGATAAAGACAGGAATTATATTTGCAATCGTGTTGGTAAATTCCTGATCGAAAAAGGAGCTCCCAATGCAGTTCATCAGATTCTAGAAGAGTTAACTTCTAACGCAATGATCCGCGCTCCAAGAGACTCCAAAGGAAATTCAAAGTATCAGTATGAACTTCCATCTAGAGACCTTTTGGTTCCTTTGGAACATATTCAACTCGCAGACACGGATTATTTTGAAATAGGTTATGGGATTGCGGAAAATTCATATATTGTTGTAGTTCGAGATCATTTCGGTTCTCTGAACAAAAAAGAAATTTTAAAACGTTTGGACAGACATATTACTGTAGATAGTCCTACAGGTTTGCCTGCAGGACTCGCGGATTCTCATGGTCGAGGTTTGTATATCTGTAGAGAGATCTCGGACCAGTTGATCTTTAATATAGAGAAGGACACAAGGACGGAGATCATTGCGTTACTGGACAAGCAGACAAATAAGGGTTATAAGTCACTTTCGATCTACGAGGTTTGAGCACCGTAGTACTCGCGTGTTGGAACTCCAACATCGCAATCTTTATCTCGCCAGTTCGCGATAAAGAACTATATCATTCCCGCCTTCTAAGAAGGCTTCTCCATTGCGGCCAGAAGAATAAAAACGAAAGGGTTTTTCTCCAGTACGGATCTTTTCTTCCTTAAGAATATGACCTTCTTCATCTAAGAAGAATAAGTTTCCTTCCCATTCTCCTGCAAACCAAGAACCTGAATGGAATACAGTTTGATATACTGATTGTATTTTGTTTCGATTTTTTTCGAAGAGTATTTTTCCTGATTTAGAATATAAGGTCAGTTTATCTGAGAAGCCGGCAAGCACTCCACCATTATCCGAAACTGCAAGATTCACTTTATAAGGGATCACTCTGCCGAGATTCCATTCTTCCGATTCGGATCCGTCTCTATCGTATACTCGAATAAAGTCTCGATTGTTTTTCAAGAAGTGAACTGCGATCTTCTGTCCGTTTGCTGAGATAGAAAGGCTTTTCGCAAATACAGGTTCCTTCTCACCTAATATGGCTTCGAAAAGTTTTTCACCTTTCCCATCTAAAAGGAATAATTCTCCGCCTGAAAATATGACTGCAGTCTCTCCATTAGAAATTCCTTTTGGAGCAAATGAGATATCAGTTAAAAATCTACCGTCAAGTTTTTTCGCGCCCAAAGAATTTCCGTTAATATCGGAAACTAAAACTTGGTTATTATCTCCGGATAAAAAAAGGACCAAATTCCCATCAGGATGGATTCGAGGATAACTTTTATAATCTTTGGTCCAAAGTAATTCTCCGGCCTCTGAAAAAAACTCCACTGAACTTCCGATCTTTTTATAAGCCAAATACCCTTTGGCTCTGAGTGGATATTCTATCCGAAGTGAATCGTCGGTCGGAATGGATTCTCCCCATGGAATTCTGATATAAGAAGTTTTAGTTTTATATCCGTTTAAAGTTCTCTCCGGATCGAAATCACTGCGAGGATCAGGAAAGCTGGCTAACTTGGATTCTTTGTTCCAATACCAAGTTTTTTGTATTGTTCTCGCAGACTCGTATGGATTCCCTAAAAAATAATAAAACCCTAAAAAGAATACTAAGCTTAGGGCTAAAATCCTATAGATCATACGAGTTTCCTCAATCGATTGTACATTAAATAAAGAGAAGTAGCGGCCACCACTTCTCGGAAGAGTTCTCTCTTGAATGGAAGAAAGAGTTCCTTCACTTCTGTTTTTTCACCTTTGATGTGAGTTCCTATAAATACAGTTCCTACTTTTTTTGTAGGAGTTCCACCGCCCGGCCCGGCAATCCCGGTAATGCTGATTGCTAAATCAGTTCCGAGAAGTTTTGCTCCGTTATCCGCCATTTCTGTTGCGGTTTCCTCACTCACTGCCCCATGAGCCTCTAGGGTCTCTCTTTTTACCCCTACTATATTTTCTTTGATCAGATTGGAATAACTAACTATAGATCCTAAAAAGTAATCGGAAGATCCTGCTCGGTCGGTAAGTATCTTAGCAACGAGTCCGCCTGTACAACTTTCGATCGTTCCGATGGTTAGTTTTCTTTCTGCGAGAAGTTTGGGGAATTCTTCGAATAAGTCCCCTGTACAAAGTCCGCCGTATTTCTCCTTGGTCTTTTGGATCAAGTCTTCAACTAAATTCTTGTTTTGAGATTGGTAGGTGACTCGGATAAATCCTTTTTTTGCGGCAACTCCCCAGACTGCTTTTCCGTTCTTTAAAGCTTCAATACCTTCTATAAATTCCTGTTGGAATAAGGACTCGCTCATTCCCCAGATAAACAGAAAATCTGAATATAGTTCGCCTGAATGGAATTGTTTCTGGATAAGAGGAACTAATTCCTCTTTGAACATTGCCACCATCTCGGAAGGAACTCCTGGCATACATGCCAAGTAAGCGCCAGATTGGAGCTCCGACCAGAATCCAGGAGCAATTCCAACGGAGTTATTCAAAACGGTCGAATTAGAAGGAATAGAAACTTGGCGTAACGCAGTAGTCAGTGCCTCTTGGAAGCCTTTTCCACGAAGCCGATACAAAGCCTGCAACCTATCATGCGCTTTTTCGTTCAGCACAGCTTTAGAAGAAGTAAGTTCACAAACTACTTCTAAAGTATAATCATCTTCGGTAGGTCCGAGTCCGCCGGTCATCACAAGAAGGACTGGATTTTCTTTGGAAGCTCCGGCAGCCAAATTTTTCAGTTCTTCTCGGATTAGTTTAGGATCATCAGGCAATACTAGGAATTTTTCAGTCGAATACCCTAATCCGAAAAGTTCGTTAGCGATCCAGGAAGAATTTGTATCTTGGCTTCTTCCCGCAGTCAGCTCTGAACCCGTGGAAATTACTATAACCCGAGGGGAATTCAATTTTCTTTCTCCAATCTCTCCGGAGCCGAAACTCCAAGCAGAGCTAAACCTTCCGAGAGCACAACACGAACAGCTTGGCAAATTCTCGCGAGTCCCAGTCTTGTCGACTCATCCGAATCTTTCAGCCTATTATTCTTAGCTATATAGAATTGAGTAAATGCCCTTGCAAGATTTTGGAGATAATTTGCTATCCGATGAGGCTCCAAGGTTGCAGCAGCGTCCAACACTTCTTCCGGAAAACGAGAGATCCAGAAGAGAAGTCTTTTTCTCTCTTCTGTCATTTCAAGATTTTCTAATGCTTTTGCATCCGAGCTTGTCCCTACTTCTCTGAAGATAGAACAAACTCTCGCATGCGCGTATTGTAGATAGAATACGGGATTTTTATCAGACTCATCCTTAGCCAAATCCAGATCAAAATCCAGAGGGGAATCCAAGGACCTCATTGTAAAAAAGTAACGGGCTACATCTTTCGCATGTTTTCCCAAATATCCCAAAAGATCTTCCATGGTTTGGAATTCTCCCGCACGTTTACTCATCTTCATCTTCTGTCCTGCCATCAGAAGATTCACTTGTTGCGCGATGATCACTTGGAAATTTTCTTTAGGAAAACCCAATGCTTGGACAGCACCTGCAAGCCTTGCGATATATCCGTGATGATCCGGTCCCCAGATATCTATGATCTTCTCATATCCCCTGGAAATTTTATCATTGTGATAAGCTATATCAGCAAGAAGATATGTAGGACGTCCATCATCCCGGACCACAACGCGATTTTTGTCGTCTCCATAATCTTCCGATCTAAAGAGCTGTTTTCCTTCTTCTTCAAAAACTTTGCCGGATTTTTTTAGATTTTCCAGAACTCCCAAAACCTTTCCGGACATATGAAGTGTTGTCTCAGAGAAGAATCGATCGAAGCCTACTCCGAATAGATCTAGATCTTTTTTTTGCCAGATCAAATTAGATTCAACGGTCCAGCGGGAACATTTTTCCGCGAGAGCTGAATATTCCTTTTTTTCAAGATGGGACTTGATCTCTTTTTCAGTATTCGAATTTTCTAATAATTGTTTTGCGATGATATTGAGGTAATCTCCTCTATATCCTTCTGCAGGGATCACGTTTTGGGAGAGTAATTCTTCAATCGACCGTCCGTCTTCCGCATTCTCTTGAATGGAAAAAGATTCTCCCAGAGCTTCCCTGATACGCACCAATGTAGAAACTCCAAGTAAAAATACCTGGTTTCCATAATCGTTTACGTAAAATTCCTTATCTACTGAATGTCCTACTGCTTTGAGTAGATTTGCAAAAGCTTCTCCGGTAGCCGCTGCTCTTGCGGACACAATATTTAGCGGTCCCGTTGGATTCGCGCTTACAAATTCCAAATTTACTTTTTTAGGATTTTCTAATTTAGGAAAAATGTCATTTTTCTGGACCGTGTTTTCCAAAAAACGGATCAGGAAGGAAGGAGAGACCCTAAAATTTACGAAGCCGGGAGGAGTAAAGTCCACCTTTTCAAAAAGATCCGTCTTTGCCTGAAGGTAACTCACCAGAAGTGCAGCTGAATCCAAAGGTTTCTTGCCGAGCAGCTTCGAATTTTCCAAAGCGAAAGAAGTGGAATAATCTCCGAAGGATTCTTCCCTAGAATATTCTATTCGAATCCTTAGATCTGAAAAAGAAACGTTAGGCGCTTCTTTTTCACAATAGAGTTTTACTCCTTCCTTTAAAGCTTCTAAAACGAGTTGTTTAAGAATTTCCGTTTCTTTCATTCTGTCTTTTGTAGTAGTTCCTATTTTTTAGCGGGCATCATCTTAATCTGGAAACAATCTTTTCGTTCCGATCTGTTTCCAACTTTTATCCAGCGCCCCAAGAACCAGATTTTTCTCCCTAAGGATACATTCAAGATATTGGCATTTTCTGGAGGCCTCGGCAATAGCAGGACGAGGCACAGAATCCTTCTTCCCCCATCTTTCCTGAAGAACGATCAGAAAAACCAAGCCCAATGTATAGATAAGTAAAAATGCTGTTTTAAAAAGTTTATCCAAGATTTTCCCCTAAGGATTCGTACAACATAGGTTCCGATTTGAGTCTTTTTCCAAGAAGAGGTTTTAAGGCCCGGTTGCTTAAGCTATCCGCCTCCTTCAGGAGTTCAAGGGAAATCTTTTTGTCCTTCAAGTCCCTGTATCTCAATGCAAGGCAATCTTGGACGAATAATACTAGTCCAAACTTATCCGGTTTAGGGTTTCCACAATCTCCGCAAACTATCTCAAAATGGTTCTCGTCCAAACTGCAGGATTGGATCTCTGAGAGACTTTTTCCACAGCTTGCACATTCCATTTCCTTGGATAAAAACCCGCCTACGTATAATAACTTCAGTTTGAAAAAAGGTAGGAATACAGGTTTATAACCGTCTTCATCCAATTCTTTCAATGCACCCAGAAGAAGTTTATATTCCATTGGATGAGAGCCGCCTTCGGTCAAAAAGGAAGAAACAAGTTCTACAAGATAAGAAACCAAAACGGTTCCAGAATATCCAGTCTTTGCCTTATCGAATCTTCTAATCAACCCGATCTCTTTTACATTAAACGTTTCTCTTCCTTGGGTGAAATAATAGTCCAATACAGTAAGAGATCCTGGTTCCACTGCAGCAATAGGTCTTGTTTTACTTTTTTTAATTCCTTTAACACGGAAACTTCCCACTTCACCTTGTTCCGGTAGAAGTCTCAGGAATGCATCTCCTTCCGGAAGGATGCGGCTTTCCATCACGATTCCGGTGGTTTTTTTTAAGGCCCCAGGACCAGATCCAGACATAGATCCTCCTTCTCCTTCATTAGAGCCTCATCTTCTTCTCCACGTTCATGATCGTAACCGATTAAATGTAAAAAACCGTGTACGAATAATCTAAAAAATTCATCTTCTTCGCTATGACCTATACTTTTTGCCTGGGCCTTACAAGTATCCCAAGAGATCACAATCTCACCTAAGCTCAAGATCGGTCCGAAATTTTCCTTTTTGTTCGGGGGAAGTTCCCAAGGGATCAGATCAAAACTTAAAGGAAAAGAAAGGACGTCGGTCGCATAATTTTTACCTCTGCGAACACGATTTAATTCCTGAATCGACTCATCGTCAGTTAAAACCAAAGAAATATGAGTATTTATATTAGGAAAAGAGAATGCACTTAAAATTTTCCAGCGAGATTCCAGAGAAGATTCGGATAACCAAGAAGGAAGAGAATTCGGATCGAAATCCGAAGAGAACTCGAACAAATCAGTGGCTCTTAGGGGCGTGTTTCCCCAGGATATTTTTATTCTTCTCTTCTAAAGCTTTTGTATCCTCAGGTTTAGGATATTTAGGCCTAGAGTGAAGACTAGAAAGAAGAACTTCCTTAAAGGAGAATTTTACAACTTCTAGATCTCCCAAAGTGAGCCCACATTCGTCCAATTGGTTCTCCGCCAATTTTCCATTTACGATCTTAGTGATAAGAGCATCTAAGGCTTCTGGCGTCACTTCTTCCAAGGATCTACTCGCGGCTTCTAAACTATCCGCGATCATCACAATCGCAGTTTCTTTTCTCTGAGGTTTAGGACCCGGATATTGGAAGTCAGCTTTTTTCAGTTTTTTCTTCTGGGAAGGAGAAAGTTCCGCAAGCGCCTTATGATAGAAAAACGCCATGGTAGAAGTCCCATGATGTTCCGGAATAAAATCGATCACTTCTCTAGGAAGCCTTGCCTTCTTCGCCATCTCAATTCCATCCAAGACGTGATCGATTACTATCTTTGCAGCCTTTGCAGGATTGTTCTTATCGATGTTTTCTTTTTTAGGGATCAGGTGTTGGTTTTCTACGAAGAAACCGGCATTCGGGATCTTGCCTATATCGTGAAAATACACACCAACTCTAGTCAAAAGCCAATCCAACTCCAAATTTTGCGCCGCTCTTTCTGACATAGCGGCCACTAAAAAGGTATGAGTATAAGTAGAAGGTGCCTTAGTCAGCAAATCCTGCAGTAATGGGTGCCCGGTATCTGCAAGTTCCAGCAACTTAAACCTAGTAGGAATATTGAACACATACTCATAAATAGGAAGTAGTAGCTGGGTCAAAGTGGAACAGACGAATCCATTCACTAAACATAATAAATATAATCTGAATATATTCGATTCCCAAAGGTCTCTCAAATGAGAACCGGAAGGCACAGCCACCCAATAATTTCTAGAATCAAATAAATATCCGGATGAAGAGATCAGCATTTGGACCAAGGCCATGTAGAACCCAGCCTTAATAAAATCGATCCTCTTTCTCATCTTTCTTCCGTAAGTAGCTGCGACCACAGTCATTACAAAAGCAAGAATGAAAGAAGTTGGATTATATCTAGAAGCCGCAAATACGAAGAAGGAAAGGAAGAACCCGATCGCAATCGACAATTGTTCGTCATAAATCATAGACAAGATCAAACAAACCATTCCGGTCGGGATCACAAGTGCAAAGTAAAAGACAGAATCGTAACTATTCTCGAAACTGAAGAATGCCTTGGATGCCAAATAGGCCCAAAGCACCAAGGACCAGATCAATGTGAATACGATTACGTTACTCGAAACGTCATTCAAACGTTTTGGATTATACTTCTTTAAGAATGCATAAACTATAATTACAAAAATAGATTGGATCAAAAGAATAGAAGTTATGGACGCAATATTCGCTCGAGTCGCGTATCTATTCACTATTAACAATTTCTGATAGATATCAGGAGTGATCGTTTCTCCCGCTTTTACTATAGTCTCGCCTGCATTGATCCTACTGCTTACAGGTTCCGTCCTATCCATAACAGATTGTTTTTGATTTTTGGTTTCTTCTACATTATAAGTACAGGCAGGATTAGAATATACGTAAGTTAATGCAAGTTTTTGGATCACGGAAAGAAGCTGAGGATCTGTTGCTTGTAACTTCTCGGCAGCTAAACGATTCAAAGCATCTATGGTAGCACTATCTCGATACAGATACATACGAGGGATCACAAGCGTTCCCTCGACAGAAGATATTTGTTCCTTGTTCCCACTCGCGCCGGAGTTGCGGACCCTGGCTTCTGCTGAACGGATTGCGGAATAATCTCCAGGCTGGTCCCTTAAGATACAAAAATTAGAAAAAACTAAATTACTATATTGTTGGACAAGATCACGGACCCTAGACTTTCCAGGAGTTTTAAGTAGGAGTTCCAACTCTTCCTTGGATCTGTTCTTCCATCTTGGAACTGCAACAAGCAATTCGGCAGAAGTTTTCACTTCTCCGGTAGGTTTTGGTTCCCTATACTTCTCCATATCCTCTTGGATGGCAGGGCGAATGACCTCTATTAGAATTCTATAATCTCTGTCGAAAAAATTCGGGGCAGATTGGAAAGCCTTTAATCGTTTGGCCTTTGTTTTTTCTTCGTCTTCGTAAACGATATCTTTAGTGGAAACGACCTTATCTAAGGCATTCTTGCCTTCCGAATAAGGACCGTCTTGAGAGAGATTAATTTTATCCTGACCGAAAAACGGGATCGCCAACATCCAGGTCACGATGATCAAAGTGATCGCTGTCAGGATCACCTGGAATTTTCTCACGAAAGAAATCGGACGGATCTTGGTCAAGGTATCCGTGATCCAAGCCATCCCTCTTTCTAAAAGTGATCCCAAAGGAAACATTACAATTCCTCGAACTTCCTCACGATGGTTTCAACCAGCGGGTGTCTTGTGATATCTTCTTTTCCGAAAAACACCTGGCCAATTCCTTCGGTCTGTCTGAACAAGTTTACCACACGATCGAAACCGGATCTACCATGTTCTAAGTCGACTTGGGTCACGTCTCCGGAGATACACATCCTGGAATTACGGCCTAAACGGGTCATAATCATCTTAAGCTGAGCGAGAGTACAGTTTTGGGCCTCATCCAAAATGATAAAACTTTTGGAAAGTGTCCGTCCTCTCATAAACGCAACGGGTGCGATCTCAATTTTAGTAAGTGCGATATATTCTTGGGTTTTCTCAAAACCGATACATTCGTTCAAAGCATCATATACTGGACGAAGATACGGATCCACCTTTTGGTTCAGATCCCCCGGTAAAAATCCAAGGTTTTCTCCTGCTTCGACCGCAGGTCTTGTTAGGACGATCTTATCTACGATCCCGTTCTGCAAAAATCTGCATGCCATTGCAACGGAAAGGAATGTTTTTCCTGTTCCCGCAGGACCGATCCCGAAAGTAATCAAATTATTTAAGAAAGATTGAATATACTTTTCCTGGTTTTTCGTCCTGGAGTAGAGATGTTTTCCCTTGTAGGTGGTGAGAATTTTTTCGTTGGGCTTGAAGGGCTCGTCATCCGACTTACGCTCTTCCTTCTTCTTTTCCTTAGTAGCTTGTTTAAGAAGATAACCGAAATCGAAGGAATCCGTAAAATCCCGATCCGGTCTGTCCCGATAATTGGTTTCCAATAATCTGAAAAAATCTAAGGCAAATTCTACCTTTGTAGGAATTCCTTCCACTTGGAAACCGTTCCCTCTCGGGATTAGATCGATCTCCAATTGTTTTTCCAAATTTTTGACGCCTGTATCGTTGATCCCGCAGATCTTACGATACAGGTCTTGGTTTTCGAAAGTAAATTGTTCTTTCCTGATACGATTAAACCTTTATCAACCTAAGCTTCAATTCTTGGAGCTGTTTCTCTTCCACTTCAGACGGACATTCGCTCATCAAACAAACACCCTTCTGGGTTTTAGGGAATGCGATCACATCTCGGATGGATTTTCCGCCGGTCAACAGCATCATGATCCTGTCGATACCGAATGCAATCCCTCCATGAGGAGGAGCCCCATATTCCAATGCCTCCAATAAGAAGCCGAATTTTTCCTTAGCTTCCTCTGGTCCAATCCCCAAAGTAGAGAAGACTCGAGTCTGCACATCTTTGGAATGGATACGAATGGAACCTCCGCCGATCTCCACTCCGTTTAGCACCAGATCATAGGCCTTTGCAAGAGCATTTCCCGCTTCTTTTTGGAGTCTTTCCTCGGAAGAAAAAATTTCCAAACTGGAATCTCCAGGAGAAGTGAACGGATGGTGTAAAGAGTCCCAGCGTTTGCTGTCCTTGTTCCATTCGAACATCGGAAAGTCCACAATCCAGGAAATATGAAAGCTTCCTTCTGCAGGTTTGTCAAATCTTTCCGAAAGTTTCAGACGCAAGGCGCCCAGAGAATGATTTACGATTTCTCTTTCATCCGCTCCGAAAAAGACCATGTCTCCTTCTTTAGAGCCAACTAAGCTTGCGATCTTGGAAAGAGCCTCCGGGGTGAATCTTTTTGTAATAGTAGATTCTAATCCTTCTGCCCCGTGTTTCATGTAAGCGAGGCCTTTTGCTTTATAATCTCTGTTCAACCAAGCGGTCAGGTCTTCGATCTCTTTTCTGGAAATCACAGAACCACCCGGAACACAAACCGCTTTTACGACACCACCGTTTGCAACCGCACCCGCAAATACCTGGAAATCGGAATCTTTTACGATCTCGGAAACATCTACCAGCTTCATTCCAAAACGAAGGTCCGGTTTGTCCGAACCATATTCTTCCATAGCCTGTTTGTAAGGCATTCTGGAGAATGGACCCTTGAAATCCAAACTGAACACATCCTTCATTATTTTGGAAAAAAGACCCTCGATCTCGGAAAGTATCTCTTCTTGGGAAACAAAGGAGAATTCCATATCCAACTGAGTAAACTCAGGTTGCCTGTCCGCTCTTAGGTCCTCGTCCCTGAAACATTTTACGATCTGGAAATATCTCTCCATTCCTCCAACCATCAGGATCTGTTTGAAGATCTGAGGTGACTGAGGAAGAGCATAGAATGAATTCGGATTTAGGCGAGAAGGTACCAAAAAGTCACGCGCTCCTTCCGGAGTGGACTTGTTCAGGATTGGAGTTTCAATCTCTACGAACTTGCGTGAATTTAGATAATTACGAATTGCGAATACGAACTCATGACGTTTAATCATTCTGTTCTTAAGTTCGTCCCTTCTGAAATCCAAGTATCTGTATTTAAGGCGGTTCTCTTCTGAAATCTCTTCGAACTCATCCAAGGAGAATGGAGGAGTTTTTGCAGAGTTCAGAATGATCAGTTGGTCTACAACAAGTTCAATCGTTCCGGTTTTCATCTTAGGATTGATACTTTCTGCTTCCCGCTTCTTAAGCTTTCCTTGGACTGCAATCACATACTCGGAACGGATCCTTTCTGCCGCTGCAAAATGTTCTCCCAGGATTTCTTTACGTAATACTACTTGCAGGATGCCTGTTCTATCACGGAGATCCACAAAGATGACCCCGCCTTGGTCGCGAAATCGAAAAGACCAACCGAATAGAGTGAGAGTTTTTCCTTCTTGGGCATCAGTTACTTCTCCTGCCCAGGCTCTTGATTTATAACCTTCTAAAATCCAATCTTCCAAAGAAATTCCATTTCCTTATTATATAATATAAAAGCGTGTTCCTAAGGAACTTACACGTTATCAAATCTGGAAAGTTCAGGTCGGAAGGCAAGTGGAAAAGAACCTGTTGGCCCGGACCTGTTTTTGGCGATGATGATCTCCGCCATTCCCTTCATTCTAGGATCTTCCTCTTCGTCCTTTCCTTTCTCTCCGCGATAAATGAATGTAACAATATCCGCGTCCTGCTCGATTGCGCCTGACTCTCTTAAGTCGGCAAGTTGCGGTCTTTGGTCCTTGGATCTCTGCTCGATGGAACGGTTCATCTGAGAAAGTGCAATCACAGGACATCTTGCTTCTTTTGCCATCTGCTTAAGCGCTCTGGAAATCGAAGAAACCTCTTGTTGCCTTCCCCCATCCCTGTTTTTGGGATCGTTCATTAGCTGGAGATAATCCACTATGATAAGTCCAAGATTTTCGTTAGTCAGAAGTTTGCGGACTCTTCCCTTAAAATCGTCCACACTCAGAGCACCTGAGTCATCAATATAGATGGGAGAAGAAGTTACCTTAATGATTGCATCAATCAATTTAGGCGCATCCGACTTAGTAACTTCGGAACGTTTTAATTTGTTGGATTCTACCTGGGCATAGGAGCATACAAGTTTGAGTAGAAGTTCCATTCTACTCATTTCTAAGGAGAAAATCACCACCGGTCTGTTATGGATGAGAGCCACATTGGAGGCAATATTCAGAGCCAGAGTAGTTTTACCGTTACCCGGTCTCGCAGCCAAAACCATCATCTCGTATTCTTTCAAACCGGAGGTCATCTCGTCGAACTGAGTAAAATTAGTCCTCAGGCCTTTGATCTGGCCTCTACTCTCCATGATCTCTTTGATATATTCAGAGAGAGCCGCTTTATCTCCGGAAACAGGAAGAAGTCCTTTTACATCCGCGGATCGGGATACCTCAGTAAGGCTTTGTTCGATTTGATTGAATACTGATTCGTTTTCGCCCGGTTCTTTCTGGATCAGATCCAGGGCATTCATTAATAATTTAGAATATTTTCTTCTTTCGGAAAGACGTTTAATTCTTTCCGCATAATAACCCAAAGGATGGGAAACTACAGAATCCTTATAGAGAGAATAAATATATTCGTATTCTCTTTCCGGATCTTTGAGTAGAGAGTTTTCCTTTAAGAAGTTTAGGACGGAAACCGGATCTACTGCGGTCCTTTTGTCCACAAGGTCAAGAATTGCCTTGTAAATCCTTCTGTTTGTATCTTGGTAAAAATCCTCAGGAATGAGGGGGATATCGATTAGATTATCCGCTCCTTTAAGAAGCAGAAATCCGAGAAAAGATTTCTCGGATTCCAATTCAAACAAGGAGTCGGCTTGCATTCTTGCTCCGGGTTACGCTTCGGTAGAAACGACTTCCTCTTTCTTCACATGAACTGTGATAGTTGGGAGGATACCTTCTGCAAGACGCACTTTCAATTTATAGGAACCTAGGTTACGGATAGGTTCTGCAAATTCGATTTTACGTTTGTCTACTTCGAATCCTGCAGTTTTTAACAACGCTGCTACATCAGCAGGAGTTACCGCTCCAAAAAGTTTATCCCCGCCTCCGGTTTTAACGGAAATTTCAAATTCTTTCCCGTTCAATCCGGAAGATATAGATTCCATATCTTTCTTACGTTTTTCTTTTTTAAGATCTGCAAGTTTTCTTTGGTGAAGCGCCATTTTGGTCTTACCTTCAGAAGCTCTTACAGCAAGTCTTTGAGGAAAAAGAAAATTACGAGCAAAACCGTCCGCAACTTCCTTTACATCTCCCGCGTCTCCTAAGTTAGAAACATCTTTTTGTAATATTACTCTCATTAGTTTCTCCTTAGTTTACTTTGAACGGTAGAAGACCGATGCTACGCGCTTTGCGGATTTCTCTCGCAAGTATCCTTTGATACTTTGCAGAAGTTCCGGTAATTCTTCTCGGAATGATCTTACCACGGTTAGTGATAAATCTTTCTAAAAGTTCGGTGTTCTTATAATTAATTTGTTTAGCAAGCTCAGGGTCTGCAGTAAAACGGCAAACTTTCTTCTTATACTTGTTTTGTTTTTTAGGCGGGCGTCCTCCTTCTTGATCTAAAGGCATGCCCTCAGCAGTCATTTCCTGCTTTAATTCTTCTTGTGTTTCATTATCTGACATGAATGTTGTCCTCGTTAAAAAGGTATATCGTCGTCCATTGCAGAACTTCCCATATCATCTTGAGCAGATGAATAAGAAGAAGATCCGCTACTAGCGGAAGAGCCATACTCTCCGCTTCCATTCTCCCTAGCACCGCCAATCATCTGGAAATTTTCCACGACGATACGAATGCGGGAGGCCTTCTTGCCTTCCATGGTTTCCCAGGTATCCTGCTTAAGGCGTCCCTCGATCACGAGTTGTTTGCCTTTTTTACAGTATTGCTGGATGATATCCGCGCCTTTTCCCCAAGCCTCGCAGTCGAAAAAATGAGTTTCCTCTTTTTTCTCGCCGCCGGTTACATAAGTGCGACCGTTCGCTAAGGAAAAATTCACAAGAGAAGTCCCGTTTACGGTTTTAAATTCCGGATCACGGGTCAGGCGCCCAACAAGGGTCACCCGATTGATATCGTTAGCCATTGAGGCGGACGATCATAGAGCGTAGTAAATTTTGGTTCAGACCAAAGTCACGCTCTACCTTTTCTAAGGCGGATTGTTCTGCATTCACTTTGAAGTGAGTGAATATTCCGTAGTCTTGGTGTTGGATTGGATGCCAAAGTTTTTTCTGACCCCAATCTTCTTCTGCGGTCACGTTGATGGAATGCTTTTTGAAGATCTCAAGGACCTCAGTTTTAGCAACTTCCTTCGAGGTAGAACGCGTGATTGTAGTAATCTCGTAGTTTCTCAAAAGTTTCTCCTATGGGAAAATGCCCGTCTGCGCAAATGCGGCGAGCAGAAGAACCGAATTTTGTCCTATTTTCGGCTTTAGGGGCAAGGGGTCAAGTGGAATAGATTTGGGCGTCTTAGCTTCGAAAAAGCTTCTAAGACGTAATTAGAATCAATATTCCGATAGCCTTCTCTATTTCTAATTTTCATTTTCGAGACCCATTCTTGACTCCTCCCCAAAATGCGAGGGAATGTCTTTTTCCATCCTAAGGCTTTCAATTTCATGAAATATGCTTTTAATTTCATAAAATATGATATCATATTCTGAAAGGTTCAGAATATGGCAAACTTACAAGTCCGGGACATAGACGACAGACTCTACGAAGCATTAAAAAGGAGGGCCGAAATGGAACACAGATCCGTAAGCCAAGAAGTTGTTCTTCTAATTGAGAACTATCTAGCACACGACAATAAAGAATCCGAACGTAAGACCTTGAGTTTTTTAGAATTATCTGGGTCCTGGGTGGATGACAGAAGCCCAGAAAAGATCGTAGAGGAAATACGCTCCTCCCGAACTAAGAACACACGCGGAAGAGATGCAGATGAGCTATTTGATTGATACGGATATCATCATCTATAGCATAAAGGAAGATCCAATCGTTCGGCAAAATTTTTTGGACCGTAAGAACTCCATTAAATCACTCTCAGTAATCACTTACGGAGAATTGATCTTTGGTGCCCAGAAATCTAACTACAAAGAAAGAAATCTGGCGACGGTCCGAAGAATTGCCGAACTTTTTCCAGTGATAAAATTGACTGAAGGAATTATGGAAACGTTTGGAGAGCTCAAAGCTGCTCAACAGAAAACAGGAAATACAGTGCAAGACTTTGATCTGCTCATAGGATCTACGGCTTTATATTTGAACTATACCTTAGTCACAAATAATGAAAAGCATTTCCAAAAAATTCCAGGATTGAAAATAGAAAACTGGGCTAATGTTGTCTAGTCAAGTTCCACCCAACCTCTGTCCCCTTCGATCCGAATCTTAGTGCCCAGGTCTTGGGAAAGGACCGCGACTTCTTTTAAAAAATTCTCGGCTTCTTTTCCTTCGAGAGGCCTGACCAAATGATCTTCGTTTTGGAATTTTCCGAAAATAGGAACAAGCTCTATATTGATCAATTTGCTTTTTTTAATATGGAGTATTACGATTAAATTATGATTTAAGTAGGCGTTCCTGCTCCCAAAGATCAGATTTCCTAAAGAATACAATACGATCGTATTCCCTATTTTTTCGATACCTTGTGGAATATGAGGATGGTGTCCTACTATAATATCCAATCCTCCGTCAGCCAAAGTCTTTGCGATCTTTCTTTGTTCAATCGTTGGAAAAGGAGAATATTCCACTCCCCAATGAAGTGAAAGTATCCTGAATTGTTTTCCGGGGGAAATCGCTTTAGATCTTTTATCTTTTTTAGGCGCACGAGATGAATTCAGTTGGAATTTTTCTACCTGGAACTTTTTCAAGATTAGTTCCGGATCCAAAGGCATAACCCCTGGACTTTGTCCTGCATAATGAGATCGACCTTCCGCTACATTAGTAGCGGAATAAACTCTTAGATTTGTATCCTTCCCTTCCCAAATCCAAGGACGAAAAGCGGACTCTAAATTTTTTCCTGCACCGATGGAGGCGATGTTTCTATCTCCCAAAAACTTGAGAGTTTCTTCCAATCCTTCCGGACCATGATCCATCGCGTGGTTATTACCTAGAGAGACAAGATCCACTCCTAAAAAGCTCATGCTTTCTAGATCAGATGCTTTTGCCTGGAATACGTAAGCCTTACCGTGATCCCAACTTCTTTCGGACACGACGGGAGTTTCCAAATTTAAAACTCTTAGATCAGCACTTTCAAAAACGGATTTTAATCCTTTAACCGGGGCCAATTCACCTTTAGATTTAATCGTGTCCCGGATCCCCCAATTAAACATAACGTCCCCGCCCAATAGGACTTTTACCACTTCTGGATCTTCTTCTTTTCCGAATAACTTATCTATTTGGGTTTCTATCTTTGATACGATACTTGTTTGTGTTTCTGGGATAGGTTCGGTGCCAGAAGTATTTTCCGGAACTCCGGTGCATGCGAGCGCAAGCAAAAACGGAGAACAGAAAAGTATCCGGATCGAGGAAATGAAGTGTTTTCGAAAAAACAACATGTTTCGGGACAGTTTTAAGTCCCGATTCGTTTTCGGAAATAAATAATAAGAAAGAATTCTACTCTTCTTTAGAAATAAATAAACCGTCGATGCCGCTCGCAGGATCGATTATTTAAAGATCAGGAATCCCAAAAGGACCAGAACCAAACCTAAAATTCCGATCCTCACACCCACTTTGGCCATATCCTTAATCTCAAAACCTCCAACTGCATAAGCAACTGCGTTCGGTGGAGTAGATACAGGCAATGACATTGCCAAAGAAGCGCCTAACGCAGATCCTAAAACTAATTGGATCGCATAGGATTCGTCACCTGGAAGTAATAAGGCAGCGACAGGAAGAGCCAAAGGAACCAAAAGATTCGCAGTAGCAGTATTCGATAAGAACGTGGAAAGAAAAAGTCCGATCGAAAAAAAGATCCCAAGCACCCAGAGACTTTCTCCTGGGCCTGCCTGTTTGCCGATCAATTCTCCGAACCAAACGCCTGCCCCACTCTTCTCTATTCCTGTTCCTAGAGCGATCCCGCCTGCGACCAAGATCAAAACATCCCATTCTAAAGAACGTAAATCATTGGATTCTAATATTCCAAACGCGGTAAAAAGAAGAAGTGGGAATAGGGCAACAACACCCGCAGGAATTCCATGAAATGATTCAGTCAGCCAGAGAAGGACTGTTACCAAAAATCCAAACAAAACAAATCTCAGTCTTTTCTCGGAACCTTCTTCCGAGATAGTTTCATAACGAAGAGAAAGACTTAAACCGTGACTGGCCGGAAAAGCACGAAGAAGCCAAAACCATGCCGCAAAAAGTAGAATGATCAAAAGAGGAACTGCAACAAGCATCCAACTTCCGAAAGAAATAAAGTCTCCATATCCTTGGTTTTTCAAATTTGCAAACGCGATCACATTCGGAGGAGAACCGATTGGAGTTCCTATCCCTCCTAAATTCGCAGCGAAAGGGATCCCTATCAGGACCGCTTTTCTAAATTTTTCATCCTTATCCAAGACCATGAGCAATGGAAACACCAAAGCGATCATCAAAGATGCCGTGGCAGTATTACTCATCCAAAGAGAGATGGTGGCAGTAATACACATAAGCCCTAGTAAAACATATTTAGGAGAAGTTCCGAAATAAGGCAAAACCCGATTTGCCAACCAACGATCCACTCCTACTTTTACGCAAGACTTAGCCAATGCGAAACTTCCTAAAAACAGGATCACTGCGGAGTCAGCAAGAGATGCTAAAAAGACCGCAGGAGCGTTTGGTTTTCCTGGGCCTGCAAATTGTTTTAAGAATTCCCATTTACCTGGATTGGAAAAAAGAATGATCTCAGAAAGTATGATCAGAATAGAAGTCGCATGACCTGGAATAATTTCATAAATCCATAACCCGGCGGCGATCAAAAAGATAAAAAACATACCGCCCACAGAAGGAGGAACATAACCGTAAAAGGAAAATATAAGAGGAACACAAGCGAGTAGTATGGAAAAAATAAAACCGACGTATTTTAATTTCATGTATGTTCTAAAAACCTAATATTATAGTAACGATTAATTTATTCGAAAATGATCGTTCTGTTTTGAAAGATCATCACTCTATCTTCCAAAAGTAAACGTAGAGCCTTGGACAAGACTACCTTCTCCAGATCTCGTCCGTATAAGACCAAACGTTCCGGAGAATATCCGTGATCCACATGACAAACGTCTTGGACTAAGATCGGTCCTTCATCCAAATTTTCAGTCACTATATGAGCAGTTCCACCTATGATCTTCACCCCACGTTTATACGCTTGCTCGTACGGTTTTGCTCCCACAAATGCTGGTAAAAATGAATGATGGATATTTAATATTCGATTTTCCCATTTTTTTACGAACTCAGGAGTGAGTATCCTCATATACTTTGCGAGAACGATCCAATCCGGTTGGAGTTCCATCAAATAAGAATCCAATTGTTTTTCATGTTCTTCTCTACTCATTCCTTCGCTTGCGATACAATGAAAAGGAAGTTTAAAATCCCGGACCAAGTCCCCTAAAATTTCGTGATTGGACACTACGCCCAAAAGTTCCATCGGCAATTCACCGTATCTCCAACGAAGGAGAATATCTCCCAAACAATGAGGCTCTTTTGTGGCGAGTAGAACTACCCTAGGAAATCTCGGGTTGGATAAAGTAAGCTCAGCGTCTTTTGGAAGGATTTTTGCAAGTTCGGAAATGAGGCCTTCTTCTTTTGCTCTGTTCTCGAGAGAGTATTCGGTTCTCATGAAGAATACTTTCTCCAATGGTTCCACGAATTCTTGGTTCCCGACAATATTGGCGCCTATTTTTGCCAAAAATCCTGTGATCCTATGGATCAGTCCCGCTTCATCTTTGCAACGGATCAAAAGTATTCTGTTCTTTTTCAGATTGGGTTCCGGGTTCAAAATTTCTCCTTTCTGGTCCGAGAGAATTGCCTAAGAAGTCTAAAATTTCGGCTAATCTTCTTCCTGAACCAGAAAAGGAATATCTTCTTTTTTCCCTCCAAAAGCCTGTTTTAGGCCGGAATAGCCGGGATTCAGAGCTTTTCCCCAATTAGCACTCCAAATTAAAAAGTGCTAATTTTTATAAAAAATAGTGGAACCTTTTTTAAAATTTAGCACTCTATATATATAAGTGCTAAATACGCCCAGGAGGCAATAATGAGAACACCAAATTTTTTTAGCGAAGTCAGAAGAATTCAAAATAGATTCCATAATTTATTCGATCCAGTCTCGGAAGGCGGACAGGTATATCCTGCCCTAAATGTTTATACCGACCAAGACAAGATCACAGTGACTGCCGAGATTCCGGGACTTTCTCCCGAAGACCTGGACATCACAGTAGCACATAACCTTCTCACCATCTCAGGTGAATGGAAGGAATATACCCAAGACAGACCTCGCCGGATAGAAAGAGCCAGAGGCAAATTCCAAAGAAGATTAGAATTACCAGTAGCAATAGATTCGGAAAAGGTAGAAGCAACCGTAAAAGACGGAGTTTTAACCTTAGTGCTTCCAATTCTGGAAAGCGAAAAACCAAGAAAGATCCGTATCGAAGCAAAGGCATAAGGAGAAAAAAATGAGCGTATCAGAATTACTTAAAACAGAAGAAAAAGCAGCAGAACAAGAGAAAACTCAAAGACCAAGGCCAACTTACACTCCTTCTACTGATCTCTATTCCAATGAGGAAGAATATCTTCTTGTTCTGGACCTTCCAGGCGTAAAGGAATCCGATCTAGAAATTTCTTTGGAGAAGGACGAGCTTAGGATCTCCGCAAAAACCAATGTCTCCGAACCGAAAGGAACCTTAAGATATTCGGAATACGGAACAGGAGATTATAAAAGGACCTTCCTTGTATCAGAACCTGTGGAAGAAGATAAAATTTCCGCAGTTCTTAAAAATGGGGTCCTACAGCTAAAACTACCCAGAAAGAAACCTTTAAGCAAAAAGATAGAGGTAAAAACTAACTAATTGTTTTTCAGCAAATCCTTACTTGTAAACCGGGCCCTCAGTCCGGTTTTTTTTTGCCTCCATTCTTCCTTTCGATTTTCCTGGATTTATGAGGACTTTTCTTTTACTCACACTTTCGAACTTATTCATGACCTTTGCTTGGTACGGCCATTTGAAATTTTGGAAGGATGTCCCTATTTGGAAAACCATCCTTATCTCTTGGGGAATTGCATTCTTAGAATATTGCCTTATGGTACCGGCAAATCGGATCGGATATGCGGAGGATGGTTTAAGCGGTTTCCAACTGAAGATCCTTCAAGAAGTGATCACTATCACCATTTTTGTGGGATTTGCAATTTTGGTCTTAAAGGAAAAAATGAAATGGAATCACGCAGTAAGTTTTTTCCTGGTGATCCTTGCGGTTGTATTCGCTTTTTATGATAAAGAGTAAGGGTTTCACACGGAGATCACCGAGAGCACAGAGTATTTTATTATTAAAAAAATTTATAAAAGTTCTCTGATCTCTTTTGCAAGTTCTTCTCCTTTGATCCCTGTCGGATAAGCTCTTAATATATTTCCGGTCCTATCTACTAAATAAATGAAGAGAGTATGATCCATTCCATATTCTCCATTTCCCTGAGGAACTTGTGTCTTTTGGGAGAATACTCCAAATCCTTTCTGCAATTCCCCAATCTGGTCCTTTCCGCCAGTTAAAGCAACTAGCTCTTTTCCTGGAAAATGAGAAATATATTTTCTTAATACTTCCGGAGTGTCTCTTTCCGGATCGATCGTGATAAACACCGGAGTGACGGTTTTAGAATCTTCTTTTAAGAAAATAAATGCATTCTCGATATCATTTAAAGCCATCGGACACATATCAGGACAATGGGAAAATCCGAAATAGACTACGAACAAATTTCCGGGTAATTCGGATGGTCTAATAGATTTTCCTTCGGTATCTTTTAAAATGGCGGTTTTCCATTCTGCGACAGGAGCCTCGGATGCGAATTTAGAAGAAGGTTTCTTCTTCATATAAAAACCTACTCCGAAACCGACTCCAAGAATTAATAGAGAATAGATTATGTTTTTATAATTTGATTTTAGAAAATTCATACCGCTACGATCCAACCCATAGCTCCCCTATCCGCCATATAAGTCTGGTGAGGATGGAACATATATCTTCCTCTTTTAGTAAGTGTAAATTCCACAATTGCCCTTTCGGTTTGACCAAGAGTGATTACGTCGGTATGTTCATCAGGCACAAGTTTAGTTCCTGTTCTATACACATCGAATGTTTGAGAATGAAGATGGAAAGAAGCTATCGGATCATGTTCAGTCATATTCGCAATATACAATCTTACTTTTTTTCCAACAGGGACCTTGATCGGAAAACGATCGTAAAATCCTGCAATCCCGTTCCAAGCATATATATCGTTACGGCCAGATTCATTTAGGTCCCAACCGGCAAGTATCAACATGAACTCTAGTGCGGGTGGTCTTCCTCCGGGAGGATCCACTATAAATCCACCATACAAACCCTTGGACATATGGCTCGCTAAAGGAGGAACATGACAATGATAAGGGTGAAAACCGATTGGACCCGCGGTGATCTTATAGATTTTTTCCGCACCTGGAGCAATCGGTTCCCAACCATCTTGCTGAGGATCATGAGTACCATGAAAATGAACTGAGTGAGGATGATTGGAATGATTTCTAAAAAGTAATTCCATCTCTTGACCAAGTCTTGCACGGATTACTTTTCCTGGCACAATACCGTCAAAAGTCCAAGCATCCACGACAGTATTATGAGCCACAGTCAATGGCATTTCTATAATATTAATCTCTGAACGGAACTTTGGACCGGAAGGAGCTTGAGGGATCGTAGAATGTAATTCCATCCTAGACAAGAACGCAGAATCTGCGAACATCGGAGGATGGACCATACTTCCGTAGGAATTCCCACCTATAGATCCAGGTAGTCGGATAGAAGGATTCGGGGCAGAAGAAGTCTGCCCTGAAACAGAAGATCCTGTCGTCCTACACAGTGGATCTTCTTTTCTGCCCGAGGTAATTCCGGCGATCCCGGTTCCCGCTGCGAGTCCGGCACCGCCTATTCCTAACCAACGAAGGAAATCCTTCCGATTCATCGTATCTTTCCGTTTTTTAGAATCTTGCGATAGTGGAGATCAGAAGTGTTAAGACCAAAAGGCCGATCCCGCCATACACAAGACTATTCTTTGCCCAAGATGGGATTTTGGAACCGCCGACTATGTGATACGCTCCTGCCCCGAATAGAGGGACAAGAATGATTGCCGCTGTCCATAAACTTCCTTTCTTAGCATCCACATCTTCTCTTTTAGACAAATCTATCAGGGCCAAAGGAGCCCATAGAGCGAATAAAATGTAGAAAATATAGTATCCGTAAAAGTTGAAAAGTAAGGTAAAAAATCCTGGATCGTAAAATTGAGTAGTTTCCATAATAACTCCTTATTATATTCTAAAATTCTAATGTATTAAATTTCCCGAGAATCAACCCGCACCCACGTTCCCTACTATGGTGAACCCAAGGTAGAAAATGAAGGCCAAGGAAGCTCCAAATCCGGCAAATACAAGAGTGAATCTCAAGTATTTAGGATAGGAAGATCTGCCTGAAAGAAGATAAGCTCCTCCTCCAATATAAGGCACCAAGGAAACGAATGCCAACCATACATATTTACCGATGCTTGTTTCCGATTTAGAAACTAGGTCATAAACACTTAAGCTGACCAGACATACGTAAAGAAGCAGTGGAAGTAAATATCCGAACCAACGGAACAGCACGATTTGAATATCCAAAGGTTTAGGAACTGAGAATCCACCCAGAACATCCCCGAACTTAGGTTTTCTTTCCGCGAGGATTTTAGCCGCCTCTTCCGGAAGTTTTACCTTATCCAAATCCAAACCGAAATCCTCGAAAGGACGGATCGCAGGTTTTACTTGTGCAGAAACTCCGCCAGGCATATTTGTTTGTGGAGGAGGAACCGGTTGGTTCTTCCAATCTCCGCTCGGATAAATTCCGTGAGTCGCATCCACCATTAAAGAAAGAGCGTTATATGCCGTAAAAATTTCTCCGCCCATAGGGATCCTGATCCCTGAACCGCAAGAATTCGTTTTTTCTAATAAAGGAGGAACTGAAGTTTGGAATTTATTGTTAGAGAAACAGTTTCCAATGCTGATCGGTCCTGCAAGGGTCAAGTCCCCAAAACCGGAAGAATGTACAATGTTGCCTTCCACAATATTCCTATGAGAGAACCAGAAATTTTCATCTAGATTAGGAAAGATCGCAATACCATGGTTATCATGTCCGATCACAACGTTATTCTTGATTACGTTATTAATACCACCTGCAATCAAGATCCCTGTTCCATAAGTAGGATATTCCAGAGGTTTGATTGGAGCAGTCAGGTTATTATTATCGTAAATCAGGTTCCCGATGATCGTGGTCTCTCTTTCAGGAGGAAGAAGTTCCCTATCTAAGGAATTCGGACCTAAACCCACAATATTGTTTCTCCAGATGGAACTGATGATATATAATTCTCCTCCAGCGTTCGTTCCGGAATAACCTAAAGCGCTATTCTCAGAGATCACATCATAAAGGATCGCTTTACAAGGATAACATTGTCCAACATAGATCCCCGCGTCAGGAGATCCGGAAGCATAAGAATGTTCTAATACTCCATTTACCGAATCGAAAGCGTAGATTCCGTAGTCTCCGTTATTGTAAGCAGTTAGATAAGAACCTCTATATCCTTTTACACCTGTCCAAAAAAAACCGTTTAAAGTAGAGTTCCTTGCAGTCATGTTTTCCACTGCAACACCGTTTGCTCCAACTACGATCACACCATTCGCTCTTTGGAATTGGCCGTCTAAGATTACTTTGTTTCTATCCGTTCCTCTTAGGGTAATAGAAGGAGTAGTAACCACCACTTCTTCATTATATACACCTTCGTCGATCAGGATAAGGTCGCCAGGAGCTGCTGCATCCACCGCGTTTTGGATAGTAGGATACATTTGCGGAACCTTACGAGTAGTTCCGGAAAATTTTTCAGCAACCTTCCAATCCTTACCTGCTCTTGCCGCAGGATTATAAACCGCATTTCCAACTACTATATCAGCAACCATTCCGCTTTTTCCATCAGGAGAAGCGTGGAAGCTACAGTAATAAGGAAAAACACCTTCCTTAGGATAAGTGATCTTTACCTTTGCGCCTCTTGGCATCACGATATTACCGTAACTCTTTTCGGTAGACCAGGACTTATCCACTGCGATCGCATTGTGAGGGTTGGCCCCTGAATTTATAAATTCGATCTGACCACCGACCGGGATCTTTTGCATAGGCGGAGAAAATGCATTATCCACCATGACCACATGGGCAAAACCTTCCGTTGTTTCCCCTTCTTTGCCGCTGCAAGAAGAAGCGAAAGCTCCCATCAAAATCCCCAGGACCAATAGTCCAATCAGGGAAACGTATCTTTCTTTTAAATGGAATTTAGGCATCGGAACTCCTCTCCTCATATTCGAAGTATCTCGGAATTTCACCCGAGACATGCCTTTCTAAAATGTGAGCTTTTGCTCACTTTTTTAGTATTTTCGCATATCGCTGTGACGACACAAGCATTTTTCTAAGATTTATAATCGAGCAAATGTTATAGAAACCTTGTTCTTCTTAAAAGCTAAAAAGAGTTCAAGATTACTCTTTTTTAGATTCCAGATCTTTTCCTGCCAGGCCCCAACCTGTCCATCCCGTGACTAAGGAAAATAAAGGAGAAAGTAAATTTAAGAATGCGTAAGGAAGATACACGAGTGTAGGAACTCCTAATGCGGTAGCCATAAAGGAACCGCAGGAATTCCAGGGAACTAATGCGGAGGTCATTGTTCCAGAATCCTCCAAACAGCGGGAAAGATTTCTTGGATCCAATCCTTTTCTGGAATAAGCTTCTTTGAACATTTTGCCTGGGACTACGATCGCAAGATATTGATCCGCACAGAATAGATTTGTTCCAACACAGGTAAATACTGTAGCTGCAAATAGAGATCCTCTCGCGTTGGCCCAGTTCAAGACCTTCTCGGCTAAAACTTGGGTCATCCCTCCTCCTTCCATGATCCCTGCATAAAACATGGCGGAGATAATGAGCCAAACTGTGGAAAGCATAGAAGACATTCCGCCTCTGGATAATAATCCGTCTACAACCGCGTGTCCTGTTCTTACCTTCGTTCCTTCCGAGGCGGCAGAGACCAAATTTTTAAAAGCGGAAGAAGCAGCATCTTGGAAGTTTAAAGAATTTGCATATATATTAGTTTGGGTCAGCACGAAACAAACTCCCCCACTCAAAACCCCTATAAATATGGAAGGAATTGCAGAAACTCTAAAATAGATCAGAAAAAATGTAAGCAAAGGAGGAAAAAGTAAAACCCAAGAAATATGAAATTCAGCTTTGAGTGCGGAAATCACAGGACCAGTTGCAGTTTCCGTTTCTCCTTGGTTACCACCCCATCCCAAAAACCCAAATGCCAAAAGACAGATCCCGAATGCCGGCAAAGTGGTCCTAGCCATATTACGGATATGTGATAAAAGTGAAACTCCAGTAATGGAAGATGCTAGATTTGTAGTTTCCGAAAAGGGAGAAAGTTTATCTCCGAAGTAAGCACCCGAAACTACTGCCCCGGCAACCATTCCCAACGGTTTCCCAAGTCCTGCTCCCACTCCAATCAAAGCGACTCCGATCGTTCCAACAGTGGACCAAGAACTTCCTGTAGCCAGAGAAACGACGGAAGATAAGATAAGTGCAGACGGTAAAAATATCTCAGGCTTTAGTAGTTCCAATCCCCAGACTATGAGCGCAGGAACGATTCCAGAACGGATCCAAATCCCGATTAATGCTCCGATCAGAAGTAAAATGAGTATTGGCTGGAGAACGTTTCTTAGAGAATCTAAAACTGTGTCTTCTATCTTCTCCCAAGAAATTCCTCTGATTCTGGAAATTCCCGCGGAGATCGCACCGGCACTGAACAATAAAATTTGGGCAGGTCCTTCCGCAATACCGCTTCCGAATAAATAACCTGCAGTGCTCAATGAAAGGATCAAAAATCCAAGAGGAAATAAAGAGATCCAAAACCCTGGTTTTTCGTTCATTCCGGAAAATCCTCCGGCAAATCCGATCCGATCTTAGTTTTTATTCCTGTAAATGGATGAATGAACTTTAGAGAACTTGAATGTAGAGCTTGTCTATTCATTCCAAGTTTAGCGATCAAATCAGGGTCCTTTCCTTCTATAAATTCTATAAACGCACTCTCATCCTTGCCGTAAATTTTATCTCCAAGTAATGGAAATCCTAAAGAATACAACGTGGCCCTGATTTGATGGAGCCTTCCTGTTTTTGGAAAACAATACACTTTAGAAAAAGGCACCCCATGAAGTGTGCCTTCTCCTATTTTTCTAAAATTAGTTTCGCAGGTTTCCGAATCTTCTTCCGGAATTTCTAATTTTTGAAAAAAATCTTTTTGGACGAATTTTCTCTTTTTACGAATTAAAGAAGAAGGATCCGATATCAAATATCCTTTTGCCCTAAAGGAAGTAGGAAAATTTCCCCAAACATAAGAAATATACGTTTTGTTTACTTTCCTTTTGGAAAATAGATCTGCAAATTTAGAAGCTGCTTCCGAATCTTTTCCAAAAACTACCACTCCGGAAGTTTCTCTGTCCAATCTATGAATAGTATAAATCTTTTCAAAACGGGAATCTTCTTCCAATAGATCCGTAAGATTATTTTTTCTGTATCTTCCGGCACTATGAATCGGAATATCTCCAGGTTTTTCGACTGCGATATAACGAGAGTCTTCGAATAAAATTTTGAAGTCGGTTTGAACAGGAGGTTCGAAAATTTCTCCAGGCAAATAAAGTATCTCGTCACCTTCTTTAATGGAGTAAGAAGGTTTTGCCACTTTTCCTTGGACGAGTATTTTACCTTCTTCTAATATTTTTCTCCAATTGGATCTGGATTGGTAAGTAAATCGGAAAGCGAGAAATACATCCAGTCTGGAACCGGCTTCTTCTTTCCCGACCTTTGTTCTTAGACCTTCGTGCGCAGGAGAATTAGACAGACTCTTCTTCTCCTTCAAAACCCATATCCGGAATATCTTCCGAAACTGTTTCCATTTCCGGAGCAGATCCAGCTTCAGATGGAAGACTTGATTCTTGCACAGTAGATTCCGGAGCTTGAGAACCTTCTCCAGGTCCTAATCTGGAATCCACGAATTGGTTCAGCATCTCTTCTTCTTTGGAATTTAAGTTAAAGAATTGCAAACCGATACGGAACATTTTGTCGGTATTCGTGATGTTTCGGATAGCGGCACGATAAGTTCCTCTCAATTCTTGGTTCAACTGCAGATCGAAGAGTAATATTTCTCCCACAGCAAAACTTCTGGAAAAGAAAATAGATTGAGCATGGAAAAATCCAAGTCCACTTCTGCTTATATCTTCTGCGATACATCTTTCCTTGGATTCTTGGAAGAACCCTGAAGCAATCACGTCCCTAGAGACGGCAGCAGCGAATAATGTGATCTTATTATAATCTTCAGTATCTAACGGCTTTTCGGATAGAACCTGCACATAGCCGAGAGGAGTATAATTTTTATAACGTATCAGAACTGAAATTTCGGAAATAAATCTGGATTCTATCTTATTCAATGCAAGAAGTTTCAGATATTCTTCAATCGGAACGAAATTTTGCCCTGCTCCACCGGAACTTCTTTCCAAACGGTTGGTAACAAAAATCGATTGTTCGAAGTTGTACATGATCCTGAGACGGTTATCCATTCGATCCGAAAAATAGATCAAAGACTCCGGATAGGTCTCTTTCATTTTTTTGGAATGTTTCTGAAGGATGGTCTCTACTATTTTATCAATAAAACCTAATGAACGCCTTAAGTGGAGCTGGTTGATGATATTGGTAAGGATGATCGGCTCTCTGCCGTTTTCCAAATCCACCCTACCTTGCGCACGTTTTGCCTCACTGACCTTTACCGCTTGGATCCTAAGTAATTCTAAAGCGTTACCTTCATTTCTTTGAACAACAGTAAAAACGCCGTGAAAAAAATGATTATTATGAGTGAGAAATAAGATCCTGGTCTTCTCTCCATCCGATTTTCCGGGTAGAGACGCCAGAAGATAGAGACCGTCTTTGATCCCTACAATTTTTGCGGGATAGGACCTGCCCTTAATTTCCACAGAAACCGGTAGTCTCGCAAATAATGTTTGGAGGATTTTAGTCAGAGCCTCTGTTTCTTTGACTGTCCTATCCAAACTTTCCTCCTAAAGGAATCCCTGACCCTTTAACAAGGAATCCGAGTTTAACGGCTCCCTTGTTTAGGGAAAGGAAATTACTAGTTCCAAGTAATTTTCCAGATCAATTCTTCTTACTTTAGTTGGAACTCCAACCGGGAGCATAAATCTATACTTTGCATTATATTGTACTAATACGTTGAGGGGATACCCGAAAACCTTTTGTGGAATTATATCAAAAGTCGGGTAAAAAGAAAAATCTAAGCGGGATTTTACGAGGAAGTCTCCTCTTTTTTTCTGAAAATAAATTCTTTCCTAATTTCGGAAATTTTAGAAACTCCTACCGTATTCATCGCCTGTGCCAATCCTTCCGTGTATTGGCTCACTAAAAACCGGACTCCGGCAACTCCTCCGCCCACTGCGGAAATTGCCATAGGTCTTCCGATAAGAACGTTGTTTGCGCCTAATGCATGCATTTTGAAAACGTCTGCCCCACTTCTCACACCTCCATCTACGGAGATTGGAAAATCAGGTCCCAATGCTTCACGGATCATAGGAAGAACTCTCGCAGTTCCTGGCATGTCATCCAAAACTCTGCCACCATGGTTAGAAACAACGATTGCATCCGCCCCTGCTTCTCTCGCAAGGATCGCATCTTCAGGACTCATTACACCTTTTAAGATAAAAGGAAGTTTAGTGTAAGAACGTATTTTAGAGAGTGCGTCCACTCCTCTTGTGACGGAAGGGATTTTTTTCTGCACCAGAGTTTTGAAATTTACCGCGTCTATATCCATTCCGAGTGCGATGACACCCTGCGCCTCTGCCTCTTGAAATCTTTCTTTGATGAGTCCCTCGTCTTCGCGAGGTTTACAGATAAGGATACCTTTACCGTCCACTTTTTTGAGAGCTTCCAGAATGATCAGATATTTCTCCGGGCTTGCGCCATCGCCTAACCATGCCAAGCTGCCAGAAGCCAAACATCCTTCCAATAAAACTGCGGCTAATGTATATTCGTCCATGGCTCCGCTCATGTTTGTGATTGCACCCGTCATTGGAGCGCACATGAACGAAGTCGATAATTTCTGACCTAAAAATAGGCTCTCGGTATTCGCTTGCACATTGTCGCGGATATATCTGGGTAGAATAGAATATTCCTCCAATGCTTTTGTATTGTCCTGGAAGCTGAGCATTCTTCCTACTCCGCCCATCCCGGGAACTCCGGAAGCACAGTCAGTTCCGTCACAAACCTTGCAGACCCAACAGATTTCCTTTCCAAAACGAGATCTTGCGTTAGCCGCGATCTCTTTCTCGGAAATGGAATATAACTCGTCGCAAGTAAATTGAATCGTTTCTAATACTTTGGAGAATACACTCTCTGCTTGACTCAAATTTTCCGCAGAGATGATCACATGCCCGGTTTTTTCAATATTGTTCGTGGGTTCCGGGATAATATCTCCTACTTTGTGTAAGAGGTAAATATCAGTTACACCTTCGATCTTCTTAGCTTCTTCCAGTCCGTCGATTGCAAGAAGTTTTCCCTTAGGCGCAAGCAATGCTCTTTCAATGGATACTCGATGAAATAACGGCTCTAAATTATCAGGCTCTTCTCCAAGCGCAATCAATATGGCTGCTCTATTTAGATTGATCCCGCTAGATAAAGGAAAAGTAAATGCAGACATGAATCCACCGGAAAGACGTGCCGCGATCTCTCCCACTTTTACACCTGTAGGTGTAACTTTAATATCTCCTTTACCTGCACCTCTTCTGATCCCGAGAGCCTGCATTCCACGGAACATCACATCTTCTATTTCTTTTTGGATCTCGGGAGAAAGAGCAGAAGGCATATTATGGCCCATCTCTATAAAATAGGGTTCTCTTTCAATGATACGGTCCGCAAGACCTGTGATCATATATTTTCCGTCCCATGCAAGCGCATCCACGGAAACTTCGGGACCTGGCATATATTCTTCTAAGATCATCTCACCAGTCGGTGAATATTTTTTTGCATGTTTGAATGCGGCCTGTAGCTCTTCCCGATTGTTTACTTTTACAACTCCGCGGGCTCCCATATTATCCGCAGGTTTCATTACCAATGGGAATTGTAGGAATTCCAACGCATCACGTGTATCTTGGATACTCCAAACAGGAGCAAAACCTGGAATCGGAACTCCTGCTTTTTTCAGGCGTTCTCTCATCTTTACTTTATTAGAAGCTGCTTCCGCATCCACAAATCTGATACCAGGAAGATCTAATGCGTTAGCTACTGCGGCAACAGTCATACTCGCATCCGTTCCTGCGGTGATGACCCCATCTATCTTTGTAGTAGCGGATAATTTTTTAGCCTCTCTTACCATTCCTTCTATATCCTTTGTGGACATGATAAGAGGAAGATCGCAAATTTTCAGACCGGGCGCATCCGGATTCATATCCGCCACCACTGTCCTAAGAAGCATCGTTTTTGCCGTTTGGATGATGGGGACTTGTAAAAGTCCTCCGCCTATAATTAGGATCGTCTTACCTGCGATTTTTTTACTCACGGAAGAACGCTTACTCCTAGTTCCGAATTTTCTAATATTGTAAGATCGGATTTTTCGTAGGTGATCACACTTCCTTTTCGGATAATTCCACCCGCGAGTAAATAATCAGAATCATTCGGATAGAAGACAGCGGATTGACCTGGGGCCACTCCCTTTACTTCTTCCAAAGGAAATACTTCTATAAAGTTTTCGTTACGTACTACTTTTGCTTTGATAGGACGGGAACGGTATCTTACTTGCACTCTACATTCTGAGCTTTCCGTTTCTAAAACTGGGGCCCAGGCTTGAAGATTCAGATCTTCTACGATAAAAGATCCTACGAAGGTTTGTCTCTCTTCTGCCAAAACAACTGTTCCGTCGTCTTGGATAGAGATTACATATAAAGGAGCCTTCCAGGCAATACCTAAACCTTTTCTTTGTCCAATGGTGAAGTTTTCTTTTCCGGAATGTTCACCAATCACTTGGCCATCTTGTAATTTGAAAACTCCAGGAGTGAAGTTAATATTTTTCTTAGCTAAAAACTTTCTGTAATCGTTTTCAGGAATAAAACAGATCTCTTGGGATTCCGCTTTTTCAGCTACTGGAAGTCCCATTCTTCTTGCGATCTCGCGCACTTCAGGTTTTGTCATTCCACCCAGAGGAAAAACTGTATTTTTCAGATTCTCTTGGGACAGACCATATAGATAATATGCCTGGTTCTTATTCATGTCTTGCGCATTGGAGACGGCATATCTTCCGTCTATCTCTACGATATTTGCATAATGCCCCGTAGCAATTTTATCAATTCCTAATGCTTGCGCCTTTTCAAATAAGGCACCGAACTTCACGAAAGTATTACATTCCACGCAAGGATTCGGGGTCTTTCCTTCCTTGTAATCGTTTACAAACCTGTCTATGACCTTCTCTTGGAAAAGTTTCTCCATCTTGATCACATAAAAAGGAATATTTAAAGAAAGACCAACGTCCCTCGCGTCCCTTATATCTTCCGGAGAACAACAGGATTTTTTGGTAGTATCGCAGGCGGGAGCCTCATATTCCCAGGTGCGCAGGTTGACACCGATCACTTCGTAACCTTGTTCCATGAGTAGGCCTGCAGTGACCGCACTGTCCACCCCTCCACTCATCGCTACTATGATCTTACCCTTACTCATTTCCTGGGACCGATTCTTTTCCTACTATACCAATAAGACTCCTTTTTGTGTCCAAAAGAATTCGATAGTTTTCCATCCAATTCCGGCCAAGTATCCCGACGATCCCTCTTCGATGGTCGGAATGTAAAGCGTCTGGAGGAATTCCCCCGGGAAACACCTCCAATTCAGGAGTGCAGAAGCCTATTCCTTCAGAATCGTTTTTCACGAAAACAGGACAAAAAGGCCGAAGCGTTCTGATCTTTGCCTGAAGTCTTCCACCGCCGAAGTTGAACACGGTGGCTTCTTTTCCTTCTACATATTCTGTAGGATGATCCGACTTGATTGTCTCCCAGTCTAGAACACTGTATTCCGCTCCTGTGTCAAATATCCAAGATTCTTTTCTGGTTCCAGGGGGACGAAGAAGTACCGCAGACGGTTGGCCGGACTTCAGAAACATAGGAAATAAATTTTCTTCCAAAAAACCGGGAGCTGGGCTGGAGATAGAAGATCTCCAAATAGAAATTCTTTCCGGCAAATCAAGAACAACAACCGAACCTAAGAACGCATTCATTCCTAAAATCCCATCCACTCTCAGCTCTTTAGGGAACACATGAGAATAAAATTCCACCGATTCGAACGGACGGATCCCTCCGATGAATAGATCGTTTTTGATCGTTCTTCTTACGGACTGGACAGAACCTCCAGGAAAACTTGCGCTCAAAACTCTTTTAGTAGAATTTTCCGGAACATGATCTTCCGAAAGGAAAGAAACAAATGCGCCTGTATCTATCAGGAACCTAAGAGGTTCTCTATCCTTGTCCAAAGAAAGATAGATCACAGGAAGATGATCCACTTCTTTTAAAGGAAGCCTGATCCAAATTCCGCCCGCATCCTTTTCGTAACGGATATAACCTGAGAATAAATTCCGAAAATCGAAAGTAGTACATCCGGCTACATAAAAGAAGAAAAACCCAAGGACAATCCTGGAAAGAATAGTTCTTTTTTTGAATGTACGATTCGGAAGAAAAAACATCTGAATGATTCGAAAACCCGATTAGGATTTCAAATTTGAGGAAAAAATCGATTCTTTTTTATTTGGAAGAAATTTGGAAAAGCGAACTCCTAAGAGTTCGCGTTTGAATTAGAGTAGTTTTTTGATACAGCGGGAATTTGGACAACGTGTATAGTCGATCACGCAGTCCCTATACTCTATTCCTGTCTGAACATCCTTTGCCTTATACTCTATAAAGCAGGAATAAGGAGAAAAATCGAACTCTTCTCTTCCTAAAGCACGATTACGGATACGTTTTCCGAGCTCCGCCTCTTCAATCTGGCTGATATAATAATGGTCCAGCTCAAGTTGTTTTTCCATGATAGAGGTTTCGGTCGAATTTTAGAATTCGATAAGCCCGAAATCCCTAAGAAAATGGGAAAAAACTAGTTCTGGACCGGGATTTGGAAGGAAATGGTCCTGTTTTTACCGGAATGTTTTGCTTCGTAAAGCGCCTTATCCGCTCTTTCTATCAGATCCTTATTGTTTCGATCGCTGGACCAAAACTCGGAAACTCCTATAGAAAGAGTAACTTGGAAATCAGGGCCTCCGTTCGGATTCGGGATAGAAGCGGCCTCTACCGCCTTTCTGATACGTTCTCCCATTTCGAAGCCGCGTTTTAAATCCGCTCCAGGCATGACTAAACAAAATTCTTCTCCACCATATCTGGCGGCGATATCATGTTTGCCCGCAGATTGGATCAGTCTTGCAGCAACTTCAAAAAGTTCAATGATACTCATGGGCACCAAGCAGGGGACC